>NZ_JBFAQK010000030.1:0-77596 GCF_040677245.1 Streptomyces kurssanovii | reverse complement strand
GTCACCTGGGCTACGCCTGGCGGCGTGGGGGGACCCCCACCGGACCCCCGCGCCTCAAACGCCGGCGAGGCTGAAGTTGCCGGGCAACTTCAGCCCGCCCGGCGATTGAGGGCACCGCGCGAAGCGCGGTACGCCGCCCGCAGGGCGGTGCGGGGTCCGGGCGGAGCCCGGTTTCGGGAAGGGGAGGGGTGGGGGAAAGCACCCCGTGCGGCAGGATGGCCGCATGAGCATCGTGAAGATCAACGTCCTCACCGTCCCCGACGAGCAGCGCGACGTCCTCGAGAAGCGGTTCGCCTCCCGGGCCGGTGCCGTCGAGAGTTCGGACGGGTTCGAGTGGTTCGAGCTGCTGCGGCCCGTCGAGGGGACCGACCAGTACCTGGTCTACACCCGGTGGCGTGACGAGGCCTCGTTCCAGGCGTGGATGGAGGGGCCGATGAAGGCCGCCCACCAAGGCGGCGGCGCCCAGGGCGGCGGCGCGCAAGGCGGTGGCGGCGAGCGTCCCAAGCCCGCCGCCACCGGGTCCACCGTGTGGTCGTTCGAGGTCGTGCAGCAGGCCGCGCCCAAGGCGCAGTCCTAGCCGACGCCGTGCCGGATCCACGCCGGATCCGTACCGGATCCGCGCCGCGCTAGATCCGCAGCAGCCGCTCCGTCACCTCCCGGTACGCCTGGAGCGCACGGCGCAGTCGCTCGGTGTCCTCGCCGCCGGCGTCGGCGGAGTGCCGCAGCGTCCGGCGGTGCTCCGCCAGGGACGCGGTGATCCGGTCGCCGGTGTCCTCGAGGACGTCGGCCGCCTCCTCGACCGCGCGGCGCGGGGAGTCGACGAAGCCGGTGAGCGCCTGGTGCAGGCGGTGTTCCAGCCGCTCGCATTCGTCCTGCGGCAGGAGCCGGGCCGCTCGCGGTTCGGCGTCGCCCGCGCCGGGCGCGGTGAGCGGGGTCGTACCACCGGTGGCACCGGTGGCACCGTTGGCACCGGTGGTGGCCCCGGGATCGTCGAGGACCGGTTTCAGCGGCTCGTCCACCGGCCCCGGCCGCGACCCGTGCGCGGCGCCGCGCTCGGCCCGCAGGCCTGTGGCGCGTACGTCGTCCTTGCCGTCCCGTCCGACCGGCGCGGCGGGGACTCCGAGGTCTCCCGCGTCGCCGGCGGTACCGGGCGGGACGGCAGTCCTGGGGGATTGCTGATGATTCGGGTGCGGCATCACACGCCACTCCCCTTCGGGCGCAGCATGTGGCCGCGGCCACGGCCGTGGGACCGGTCGGGGGCGCCGGGGCGGTGGCGGCCGTGGTCCACGGCCCGGTCGGCGACCAGGTCGTCGAAGAGTTCACGGGCGTCGACCATCGCCTCGCGCAGTTGTTCCGTGCTCGTCTCCGCGCCGCTGCGGGCGGCGCGGTGCAGCCTGCGGTAGCCCTCGACGTGGCGCGGGTGGTGGACGGAGAGCGCCGCGAGCTGCTCCTCGTAGCGGCCGGCGGCCGGGAAGCCGCGGTCGCCCGCGATCCGGCCCAGCAGCTGGTCGGCGTCGGCGACGGCGCCGCGCGGGTCGTCGACGAAGCGTTCCTGCACGGCGGCCCATGCGGTGTCGTACTGCTCCCGCACGCCGGGCGGGAGGGGCTGCGGTGCGAGGTCTCCGTAGCGCTGGACGCGATCGTGCAGATCGCGGTCGGCCGCCTTGGCGTCACCGTCGTGGCGGGCGAGGACCCTCTCGTACTCGGGGCCGAAGCGCCGGCGCAGTGCCCGCCGTCCGCCGGCGTGTCCGCCGCGGCGTGCGTAGAGGGAGCCGGCGATGATCAGAAGGACCACGATCACCGCGGCGACGATCAGAACTGTGGTCAGGGTCGACATGACTCACCTTCCGGGTCGGGACCCGTGGGCGGACGCTCGCAGTTCGCGAGCTTTCATAGCTCCGAGTAACCGGGAAATGATTGGCCAAACAACCACCGCACGGGCTACGAAACGTCCATGACCATATGGACACTGGCCCCGGAGCCGTTCGACTCCCCCGACGCGACCGCGCTGCGGCGCGCGTACTACCACGATGTGGCGAGCCGCTACTGGGGCCGGCCCGCGACCGTGGAGGAGGTCGACGAAGGGCTCACCGGTGACGGTGTCGAGCTGTTGACGCCGCCGACGGGCCAGTTCCTCGTCGGCCGGTACGGCGGCGAGGCGGCGGCCTGCGGCGGGGTGCTGATGCTGGACCAGGAGCGCGCGGAGCTCACGCGGGTCTTCCTGCGGCACGACTTCCGCGGCCGCAAGGGCGCCTCGCTGCTGATGGAGGCGCTGGAGCACGAGGCCCGCGCGCTCGGCGCGCGGCGGATGGTCCTCAACACCCGCCTCGACCTGGTGGAGGCCCGCGCGTTGTACACGCGGCACGGCTACGCGGAGATCCCGGCGTACTGCACCGGCCCGTACATGGAGATCTGGTACGGCAAGGACCTCTGACCGGCGGCCGGGGCGGGCGGGACGGACGCGGGCCGGCGGGACGGACACAGGCCGGGGTGCGGTCCCGGCGGGACGTCAGACGGGGTGGCCCCTCGGGTACTCGTGGTCGCGGTGCGGCTCGGGGCTGTGCGGCCGCTCGGCGTCGGAGCCGCACAGCTCCGCGTTCAGATCGTGCACCAGCTGGACGAGGTCGGTCGGCCGTTCGGGTCCCCACCAGTCGCCGAGCAGCTCGGCGAGCGACTCCTCGCGCGCCTGCGCCAGCTGTACGGCGGCCTCCACGCCGCTGTCCGTGAGCATCAGGTCGAGGCCCTCGCGCCGGGCCAGGCCGCGTCCCTCCACCTCGCGCGCCGCCTCCGTGATCGCGCGCAGCGGGACGGGCGTGGTCTCGGCGAGCCTGGCCGGTTCGACGACGCCGTGGCGCTTGATGCGCAGCAGGAGCCAGCTCGAGGCGGGCAGCAGGTCGTAGCCGGCCCGCGCGGTGATCTTCTCGTAGATGTGCCGCCTGCCCTCGCGGGAGCCGAGCACCGACAGGGCCCGTGCGACCTCGTCGTAGGAGGAGCGTTCGACGGGATTGGAGGCCAGCGTCTCGCTGTGGTCCGGCGCGGTCACCGAGACGCGGAGCTTGTCCTCCTTGAGGAACCAGGCGACGAGGAAGGCGAGCGCGACGACCGGCAGGGCGTAGAGGAAGACGTCCGTGATGGCCGTCGAGTACGCGTGGAGCACCGACGGGCGCAGGCCGGAGGGGAGTTCCGCGATGGCACGCGGGTCGGCGGCGAGCTCGGCGGCCCCGGCGCCGGGCGGCACCTCCTGGCCTGCGAGGGCGTCGGTGAGCTTGTGCTCCAGCCGGTTGGTGAAGATGGTGCCGAAGATCGCGACGCCGAACGAGGCGCCGATGGAGCGGAAGAACGTCGCACCGGACGTCGCGACACCCAGGTCTTCGTAGCCCACGGCGTTCTGGACGACGAGGACGAGGACCTGCATGACCAGGCCGAGTCCGGCACCGAAGACGAAGAAGAACAGGCTCATCTGCCAGGTGGAGCTGGTCTCCTCGAGCTGGTGGAGGAGCAGGAGGCCCAGCGCCGTCACGGCGGTGCCGGCGATCGGGAAGACCTTCCAGCGGCCGGTGCGGCTGACGATCTGCCCCGAGGCCGTGGATGTGATCAGCAGGCCGAGCACCATCGGCAGCATGTGGACACCGGACATCGTCGGCGAGATCCCCTGGACGACCTGGAGGAACGTCGGCAGGTACGTCATCGCGCCGAACATCGCGAAGCCGATGATGAAGCTGATGACCGCGACGAGGGTGAACGTCCGGATCCGGAACAGCTTCAGCGGCAGGACGGGTTCCGCCGCCCTGCGTTCGACGGCGACGAACGCGACGAGGAGCACGGCCCCCAGAACGGCCAGGCCGATGATCCGCGTCGAGCCCCACGCCCAGGTCGTGCCGCCGAGGGAGGCGACGAGGACGAGGCAGGTGGCGACGGAGGCGATGAGGAACGTGCCCAGGTAGTCGATGGTGTGGCGGGTCTGACGGACCGGGATGTGCAGCACGGCCGCGATGACAAGCAGCGCGACGACGCCGATGGGCAGGTTGATGTAGAACACCCAGCGCCAGCTGAGGTGTTCGGTGAAGAAGCCGCCGAGCAGCGGTCCGAGGACGCTCGTCGCGCCGAAGACGGCGCCGAAGAGGCCCTGGTACTTGCCTCGTTCACGCGGTGACACGAGGTCGCCGACGATCGCCATCGACAGCACCATCAGCCCGCCGCCGCCGAGGCCCTGGACCGCGCGGAAGGCGATGAGCTGCGGCATGTTCTGGGAGATGCCGCACAGGGCGGAGCCGACGAGGAAGATGACGATGGCCGTCTGGAAGAGCTTCTTGCGCCCGTACTGGTCACCGAGCTTGCCCCACAGGGGGGTCGCGGCGGTGGCGGCCAGCATGTAGGCGGTGACCACCCAGGAGAGGTGGTCCATGCCGCCCAGTTCGCTGACGATCGTCGGCAGCGCGGTGGCGACGATGGTCTGGTCGAGGGCGGCCAGGAGCATGCCCAGCAGCAGCGCGCCGATGGCGACGAGAACGGTTCGCCGGTCGTGCCCCTCGCCGGGGGCAGGTCCCACCTGAGCGCTGCTCACTTCCTGAGCCATGCCGGTCTCCTCGGTTCCGTGGCGCTGTTCCATCCCATCGTGGTGTGTCTGTCCGGTTATGGCCTCCCGAGAGGGGCGGTGTGGCCGGTGGGGCGTTGGGTGCGGCACGGGACGGTTGCATAATCGGCGGCATTCAAAGGGGAGGGGAACCGGCAATGACCGGAAACAGATGTCCGGAGTGCGACAGACCGAGGAACCCGGACGGCAGCGCCGGACCCGGCTGTGACTGCGCCGAGCGGGCGGGGGCCGCTCTGCGCGCGGAACGGGAGGCGGACATCGCGGCGGCGGAGGACTTCGATCCGCTGCGGATCAGGCCGTACGTGACGCTGGAGGGCCTTGGTACGCCGAACCGTGCCCGGTCCGGCGGGTCGGACCCGACGGACCCGCAGGACCCGTCCGGCCCGGACACCGTCACCCGTTCGTCCCCGGCCGCGGCCGGGCGGGACGGGAAGGGGAGCGGCGCGCACGAGGGCTTCGGGCCGGGTGCCGCCGGGCACGGTGCGGCGCGGCCGCCGCGGGAGGGCGTCGCCGGGCGCGGAGAGGCTCGGACGCCGTCCGCGCACGACGCTTTCGCGCCGGACCCGGGTAGCTCCGGGCAGGGGGTGGTGACGGGGCTTCCCCGGCCCATGCAGGTTGCGGCCCCGTCGACACCCGCTGCCGATGGCCAGGGGTACGACCCGGGCCGGGGCGTCCCCGCCCGGCCGGGCGGGGACGCCCACGGTCACGTGGCTCACGACGACACGGCGGCGTACGGCGGTGCGCTCCCGCCGGAGGCCTTCGCGCCCGGCGCGGGCGCGGAGCACGGCTACGCGCCGGGCGCGGACGCCGCCGGGCACGACCCCGAGACGCACCACGGCTACGCGCCGGGCGCGGACGCCGCCGCCTACGGCACGGCACTCCCGCAGGAGAGCACCGGCGTGGAAGCGCACGGCGTCGCCGGTTACGGCGGCGCGCTGCCGCCGGAGGCGTTCGCGGTGGACGGGGGCGGCGACGCGCGCCGTGGGGGTGACGACACCGTCGTCCTGGCGCCCGTCGGCGGCGGCCCGGCCGGGAGCGGTGACGGTCACGGGGGTGACGGGCCGCCGCGGCGGCGGCGGGTGTTCGCCGGGCTCGCCGTGGGCGCGGCGGCCGTCGCCGTCGCGGGGACGGCCGCGTTCGCCGGAGGGCTGTTCTCCGGCGGCGACGAGCAGGACCGTGCGCTGCCGCCGGACACCCGCAGCAGCGCCCCGACCGCCAGCGCGGTGTCGGAAGCCCCTTCGGAGTCCGCCTCACCGAGCGCGTCCGCCTCCGCCTCGTCCTCCCCGTCGGCCTCGGCGTCGGCGTCCGCATCGGCGTCCGCGTCACCGTCGCCGTCGAGGTCCGCGCCCCGCACGAGCCCGGGCACCGGCGACCGTCCGGCCAGTCCTTCCGCTCCGGCGTCGACGGCCAAGGAGACGGGCACGGTGTCCGAGGCACCGTCCGACAAGCCGGCCGGCGGCACGCTGCGCCAGGGTGACAGCGGTGCGGCGGTGGTCGACCTCCAGAAGCGGCTGAGGCAGCTGTGGCTGTATCCGTACGACGACGCGGACGGCCGCTTCGACGAGGACGTGGAGCAGGCCGTGAAGGTCTACCAGTGGGACCGCGGCATCCAGGGCGACCCGCTGGGCGTCTACGGCCCGCACACGCGTCGCGCGCTGGAGGCCGAGACACGGTCGCCCTGAAACGGATTGGCGTTACCCCGCCGCGTTTTGTATCGTGAAGGAACAAAGTGGCTTCGCCCGTATTCCCTGACCGGCGGGCGAGGCCGCTTGTTTTCCTTCCGCCGCGCTCTGGAGTCCGTATGACGACCGCCCTGACCGCCCGCGCCCTCCTTCTGGACATGGACGGCACCATCGTCAACTCGGACGCGGTGGTGGAGCGGGTCTGGCGGGCCTGGGCGATCGAGCACGGGCTGGACGCCGAGGAGGCGCTCAAGACCGTCCACGGCCGCCAGGGCTACGCGACGATGGCGATCCTGCTGCCGGACCGCCCCATGGAACAGAACCACGCCGACAACCGCGTGCTGCTCGCCCAGGAGACCGCCGACACCGACGGCGTCGTCCCGGTCGCCGGCGCCCCCGCCTTCATGGCCGCCGTCGCCGCCCTTCCGCACGCCCTGGTCACCTCGGCCGACCTCGCGCTGGCCACGGCCCGGATGAGCGCGGCCGGGCTGCCGATGCCGCGGGTCCGTGTGACGGCCGAGTGCGTCGGCGCCAGCAAGCCGGACCCGGAGGGCTTCCTCAAGGGCGCCGCCGAGCTGGGCTTCGCCCCTGAGGAGTGCGTGGCGTTCGAGGACTCGGAGGCCGGCATCACGGCGGCCCGCGCCGCGGGCATGCGGGTCGTCGGCGTGGGGCCCCGCGCCGCGGCGATGGCGCCCGACCTCCACGTGCCGGACCTCACGCACCTCACCGTCACCGCGCACGACGACGGCACGATCGGGCTGCGCGCCGCCTGATCCGGCGGCTCAGCCGGTGATCGCCTCGAAGAGGCTGAAGCCGGCGAGGGCCAGCATCAGGCAGGCCGCGACCTTGGTGATCAGCTTCAGCGGCACGTACCGCATCAGTGTCCTTCCGCCCAGGATGCCGATGCCGGCGACGGACCACAGCGCCAGCACGGCGCCGAGGCCGACCGAAACGGGGCTGTCGTAACGGGCGGCGAGGTTGGCCGTCATGATCTGGGTGAGGTCCCCGAACTCGGCGACGAGGATGAGCATGAAGCCCGCGCCCGAGACCTTCCAGAACGACTGGTCCGCGGGAGCCTTGACGGTCTCCTCCTCGTCGTCGCCCTTCTTCAGCAGCAGCATCAGCGCGCCCGCGAGGAAGAGGACACCCACCACCGCCTGCACCAGCCGGTGCGGCAGCAGGGTCAGCACGCTGCCCGCGGCGATGGCGAGCGCGACATGGACGGCGAAGGCCGCCGCGACACCGGCGAAGACGTACGAGGCGCGGTATCGGGTGCCCAGCATGAGACCGGCGAGGGCGGTCTTGTCGGGCAGTTCGGCGAGGAAGACGACGCCGAACGTGATCGCCATGACGGTGAAGCTGATCACGGATGAATCCTCAATCGGTAGGCGCGGCGCGGCCCTGCCGAGAGTGACCTGAGGCGTTTCAGGGGTCGCTTCGGCATGGCAGCGCCATGGATGGACACATGGGCACTGCGGCCGAAGGTCTCGCTGGCGACCGTCGATGACGGACGCCTCCGGGCGCCGGCCGGGCACGAGGCCCAGCAGTATGTCGACGGTCCGGCGAAGAGCTACTCCCCTTCTGCGCTGAACAGAGTACGCGAGGACCCCGGCCGAACGCGAAGCGCCGGCCGTGCGGGCCCGCGGCCGGACCGCTCCGGAGCGCCCTGGCGGGGCCGGTTCAGGGCCGCGCGCCGCGCCCCCGTGTGCCGTCCCTGTGCAGCCGTCCCCTCGCCACCAGTTCCACCACCAGGGCCACCGCGACCGCCTGGACGGCCAGCAGCGCGACCAGCACGAAGAGCTGCACCGCGCCCGCCTCCACGGGCGAGGCGCCGCCCAGCAGCATGCCGACGAAGGCGCCCGGCAGTGTGACGAGGCCGACGGTCCTGGTCTGGTCGAGGCCGGGGAGCAGCGCGTCGGACGCGGGCTCGCGGGCGACCTCGAGGCGGGCGTCGCGGTCGGCCAGGCCGAGGGCGAGCCCGGCCTCCACCTCACCGCGGCGCTGCTCGAGCTCGTCGAGCGCCCGCCGGCCGCCGACCGCCGTCACGCTCAGGGCGCCGCCGATCAGGATGCCGGTCACGGGGATCAGCGTGATGCCCTTCACCGGCACCAGTCCGGTGAGGAGCAGCGCGGCCACGACGGGGAGCACTCCCGCGGCGATCGGCAGACCGGCCCACCACCAGGTGCCGTTGGCGGTGATGCGCCGGCCGGCGGTGCGGACGGCGACCGCGTACATCAGCACGAGGAAGGCCAGCAGCAGCGGGACGGAGCGGACGACCCAGCCGATCGCCAGTGACACGACGGCGAGTTGGACCGCCGCGCGCACGCCCGCGACGGCGATGTCGCGGGAACGCCCCAGGTGCGCGACGGCCGCCACGGACGCCGCGGCGACCAGCAGGACGGCCAGTACGGCCCCGAGGGTGAGGTTGACCGGCAGCAGCACGCCGCAACATTACGACGCCCCAAGGATCATGTCGGCGCGTCAGAACCCTTGATGTGACGTGCCCATGTCGCCACCCTGTTACCTGGCGCCCATCCCCGAGAAACCTGGCGCCGCGAACATGGCCACGCCCGAACGGCCAAGTTCCCCCCACCTCGAAGGAGTTCGCATGTCAGGTGTCTACGCGCGTCGAAGCCGCGGCGTCCGCCGCGCAGCCGTGCTCGCCGTCACGTCCGCCCTCGCCATGGCCGGCCTGCTGGCCACCTCTCCCACCGCACAGGCCGCCCCGCCCACCCCGGTCAGCGCCACCACCGCCCGCAGCTACCTCAGCCAGCTGACCGTGTCCGCGGAGGGCTCCTCCACCGGCTACAGCCGTGACCTGTTCCCGCACTGGATCACCCAGTCGGGCGCCTGCAACACCCGAGAGGTCGTACTCAAGCGGGACGGCACCAACGTCGTGCAGGACTCCAGCTGCGCGGCGACCAGCGGCCGTTGGTTCTCCCCCTACGACGGCGCCACCTGGTCCGCGGCCTCCGACGTCGACATCGACCACATAGTCCCGCTGGCGGAGGCGTGGCGTTCCGGCGCGAACAGCTGGACCACCTCCAAGCGCCAGCAGTTCGCCAACGACCTGACCCGCCCGCAGCTCATCGCCGTCACGGACAACGTCAACCAGTCCAAGGGCGACCAGGACCCGGCCGAGTGGCTGCCGCCGGTCACCTCGTACCGCTGCATGTACGCCCGGATGTGGGTGCACACGAAGTACTACTGGAACCTCAAGGTCGACTCGGCGGAGAAGAGCGCGCTGCAGAGCATCCTGAACGGCTGCTGACCCGGCCGCCGCGCAGGGCCGCGCCGGGGACACACCACGGGTCCGCGGAACCGGCCCGCCCCTCTCCGTCGTTCCGTACCGTACGGGGCGACGGAGAGGGGCATCACATGACCGGGCTTCGCCTTGGGCCGCTGCTGCGGCACGTCGACTGGGACACGGGCACCGCCGCGACCGTCTGGGTCGAGACCGGCCGCCCGTGCACGGCGGAGGTCCGCTGCGAGCAGGGCGGCGGCGGCTCTTCGCGTACGTTCACGGTCGCGGGTCACCACTACGCCCTGGTCACCGTGACCGGCCTGACACCGGGCTCGTCGACCGCCTACGAGGTGTTCCTCGACGGCGACCGCGTCTGGCCGCTCGACGACTCGCCCCACCCGCCCAGCACCATCCGCACCCCGGATGTCCCCGGGGACTCCGTGCGGGTCACGTTCGGCTCCTGCCGCTGGGCCGCCCGCCCCGCCCGCGGCCACGATCCGGTGGGCCCCGACGCCCTGGACACCCTCGCCGCCAAGCTGGCCTCCGCACCCGAGGAGGAGCGCCCGGACGTCCTGCTGCTGCTCGGCGACCAGGTGTACGCGGACGAGGTCTCCGAGGCCACCAGCGCACGGCTGTCGGCCGGCCGCGACCGCGAGGTGCCGCCGGGCTCCGGGGTGGCGGACTACGAGGAGTACACCTGGCTGTACGACGAATCGTGGCGCGACCCCGACGTCCGCTGGTTGCTCTCCACCGTGCCCAGCTGCATGATCTTCGACGACCACGACGTCATCGACGACTGGAACACCAGCACGGCCTGGCTGGCCGAGATGCGGGCGACGCCGTGGTGGCGGGAGCGGATCCTCAGCGCGCTGATGTCGTACTGGGTGTACCAGCACCTGGGCAATCTGTCCCCCGCCGAGCTGGCCGCCGACCCGCTCTACACGGCGGTACGGTCGGCGCCCGACGGCACGCAGGCCCTGCGGCAGTTCGCGGAGGCGGCCGACCGGGACGCGTCCGTCGCGCGCTGGAGCTACCGGCGGGACTTCGGCCGGACCCGGTTGCTGATGATCGACACCCGTGCCGCCCGCGTCCTGGACGAGCAGAACAGATCCATGCTCGACGCGGACGAGGCCGCCTGGCTGCGCGAACAGGCCCTGGAGAAACGCGGCTCGTACGACCACCTCCTTCTCGGCACGTCGCTGCCCTGGCTGCTGCCGCCGCTGATCCACGACGCGGAGACCTGGAACGCGGCACTGTGCCGCGGTGAGCGGGGGGCGCGGTGGGCACGGTTCGGGGAGAGCGTGCGCCGCCACGCGGATCTGGAGCACTGGTCGGCGTTCCCTTCCTCGTTCGAGGAGCTGACACGGCTGATCATCGAGGTGGGCAGCGGTCCGGACGCGCCGGCGACGGTGTGCGTGCTCTCGGGGGACGTCCATCACGCGTACGTGGCGGAGCCGGAACGGCCCGGCGATCCGGTGGGCGGTCCCGGGGGCGCGGGCGCCGTCGCCGTCCCGGACGCGCGGGTGCTCCAACTGACGTGCTCCCCTGTGCACAACTCCGTCCCCAGGGTGGTGAGGATCGGCTTCCGGTTCGGCTGGAGCCGAGCGGGACGGCGACTGGGCCGCCTCTTCGCCCGGCACGGCCGCACCGGCGAACCTCTCGTCCGCTGGGGGCGCGGGGGCGGGCCGTGGTTCGGCAATCAGCTGATGACCCTGACCCTGCGAGGACGTACGGCATCGCTGCGACTGGACCGGGCGCGCGCCGACGGCCGCGGGCGGTTGACGACCGTGTTCGACCGTCCGCTGACGGACGGCTCGTGACCGACGGCTCCTTGACCGACGGCCCTTGACCGGCCGGCCGCCGGTCCGGGGAGCGCCGCTTTCCCGCCAAACCACGGTGCGCCGCGCCGAGGGCGCCCCTCGGTGGAGCGCCCGGTATTCAGCCTGCCGTGTCACGAAACCGGAGGACGCCGCTGCCTGCCACGAGGGAGGCCAGGTCCGGGCGCCCTCGCGTGTCGGCCGATGCGGGCCGGCGACGAAGTGGAAGCTTCGGCCAAAAGCAGCCTGCCAGAAAATGTTGAACTTGCAAGTAATGATTAGGCCTGCCTAACCTGGGGCCCCCTCATCGGTTCTGTCCCCGAAACCGAAGGAGCCCCCACATGAGCACCTCCCCCCTGCCCGCACGCCTGGAACAGGCGCAGCCCTATGCGCTCGGCCTGTTCCGCGCCGTCGTGGGTCTGCTGTTCCTCTGCCACGGCGCCGCCTCACTGTTCGGCGTCCTCGGCGGCGCGGCGGGCGGCGGCACCGTCCCGGCCGGCGCCTGGCCCGGCTGGTACGCGGCGGTGATCCAACTGGTCGCCGGAGCCCTGGTCCTGCTCGGCGTCGGCACCCGCAGCGCGGCCCTCGTCGCCTCCGGCTCGATGGCGTACGCGTACTTCAAGGTCCACCAGCCCGAGTCGCTGTTCCCGCTGCAGAACGGCGGTGAGGCGTCGGCGATGTTCTGCTGGGCGTTCCTGCTGCTGGTCTTCACCGGCCCCGGCGCCCTGGCGCTGGACCGGCTGTTCGCACCGCGCCGCGCCGCCCGCCCGGCGGAGCAGCGCGAGGAACGGGCCACCGCCGCCGCCTGACCTGCCGCGGTAGCACCGCCCGGTCCCTCCCTCCGGAGGGGCCGGGCGTCCGCGTCTCCGGGGGCGGTCCTCGTCCCCGGGGCCGTGAGGCCGCCTCAGGGACGGTCCGGACGGCGGCCGTTCCTCCCGTACAGGCTCCTGGTTCCCTACGGGCTCCGTACGGGCGGTTTCGTCCCGGTGTCCGGCGGGGGAACGCCCCTTGTCGAAGTCCTCGGCGCTCCAGGCGTACGCTGTACAGCTGTCTGGCCGCCTGCCGCTCCCCCGCGACACCGTGGCCCTGCCAGGAACGGGGAGAGTCAAGGTGCTCGAGAGCATTGGGTCGCTGACCGGCAGCCCATGGATCTACGCCGTCGTGGCCCTGTCCGTCCTTCTCGACGTGTTCCTGCCCGTGCTGCCGAGCGGAGTGCTGGTGATCACGGCCGCCACCGCCGCGGCCGCCGGCTCCACGGCCGCGCCCGGCGCCGCCGCCGTCGCGGCGGGCCAAGTACCGCGCGAGGTCCCGTCGCTGCTGGTCCTCGTACTGTGCGCGGCGACCGCGTCCGTACTGGGCGACATGGTCGCCTACCGGCTCGCCTGGCGCGGCGGGGACCGGCTGGACCGGGCCATCGCCCGCTCACGCCGCCTGACCACGGCGCAGGAACGTCTCGGCGTGGCGCTCGGACGCGGCGGCGGCGCGCTCGTCGTCATCGCCCGTTTCGCCCCCGCCGGCCGCTCCGTGGTCTCGCTGGGCGCGGGCGCGGCGCACCGCAAGGTGAAGGAGTTCCTTCCCTGGTCGGCCCTGGCCGGGATCGCCTGGGCCGGCTACGCCGTCGGGCTCGGCTGGTTCGGCGGCCAGTGGCTCGGCGCGAGCTGGATCGGCGCGGCGGTGTCCGTGCTGGCCCTGTTCGGCGCGGGCTCGCTCGCCGCCTACTTCATGCGGCGTCCGGCTCCTGAGCCTGCCGCTTAGCGGCATGACCGCCGGAGCCGCGGATCTCGAGCCCCTCGAGGAGTCTGCGGGTCGCTTCCGCGATCTCCTCGACGGCCTCGTCGAACACCTCGCGGTTGTGCGCGGCCGGGGCCCGGAAGCCGGAGACCTTGCGCACGTACTGCAGGGCGGCGGCGCGGATGTCCTCCTCGGTGGCCTCTTCGGGAAGGACGGGCGGACGGAGAGTCTTGATGCTGCGGCACATGCCTCCAGTGTGCCGCGCACCACTGACAGCCGCCGGACCGTCGCCCGCGCCGTGACACCGCGGGTAACCCGGGGGCCCGCCGACGCCGCCGCACGCGGCCAGTAGAGTGCGGCTGCGCCCCTGCCGTTCCACCGACGAGGTACCGCTCAGTGACCCCCGCACCACGCTCACCAGCAGTAACCGTCGTCGGGATCGGCGCCGACGGCTGGCCCGGACTCCCGGGGACCGCGCAGGACGCGCTGCGGGACGCGGAGGTCGTCATCGGCGGCGCACGGCAGTTGGAGCTGCTGCCCGCCGACTGCGCCGCCGAGCGCGTGCCCTGGCCGAGCCCGCTGCGGCCCGCCGTCGCCGGACTGCTCGCCGCCCACCGGGGCCGCAGGCTCGCCGTCCTGGCCAGCGGCGACCCCATGTTCTACGGAATCGGCCGCGCGCTGGCCGAGGAGCTGGGCCCGGACGCGCTGCACGTCGTCCCGCACGCCTCTTCCGTCTCGTACGCCTGCGCCCGGCTGGGCTGGCCCGTCGAGGACACCGCCGTCGTCACCCTCGTCGGCCGACCCGCAGGGCAGTTGTCCGCCGCGCTGTACGACGGCCGCCGGCTGCTGGTCCTCAGCGCCGGGCCGGACACGCCCGCCGAGGTGGCCGCGTTGCTGCGCGACCGGGGCTTCGGCGGGACCCGGATGCGGGTGCTCGAACAGCTCGGCGCGGCGGGCGAACGCTGCGTGGAGGGCCACGCCGGGACCTGGTCCGAGCCGCCCGGCGACCCGCTGAACGTCATAGCCCTCGAATGCCGCCTCGACGAGGGCGCGTTGCGGCTGTCCGCCGCCCCGGGCCTGCCCGACGAGGCGTACGAGCACGACGGGCAGCTCACCAAACGCCACGTACGGGCCGCGACCGTCGCCGCTCTCGCCCCCGCGCCGGGCGAACTGCTGTGGGACATCGGCGGCGGCTCCGGCTCCATCGCGATCGAGTGGATGCGCACGCACCCCTCCTGCCGGGCCGTCACCGTCGAGCGCGACCCGGTCCGGGCCGCGCGTATCGCCCGTAACGCGGACGGCCTCGGCGTGCCGGCCCTGCGTGTCGTCACCGGCGCCGCGCCCGACGCGCTGGCCGGACTCCCCGTCCCCGCGGCGGTGTTCATCGGCGGCGGGCTCACCGTCCCCGGGCTTCTGGACGCCTGCTGGGACGCGCTGCCGCCGGGCGGCCGACTGGTCGCCAACACGGTCACCCTCGAGTCGGAGGCGCTGCTGGCCGAGCGCTACGCGCGCCACGGCGGCGAACTCGTCCGCCTGGCCGTCTCCCACGCCGTGCCCGTCGGCGGCTTCACCGGCTGGCGCCAGGCCATGCCCGTCACCCAATGGTCCGTCACCAAAGCAGGAGATCCGACATGACCGTGTACTTCATCGGTGCGGGCCCCGGCGCCGCCGACCTGATCACCGTGCGCGGGGCGCGCACCCTGGCGTCGTGCGGCGTCTGCCTCTACGCCGGCTCGCTCGTCCCGCGTGAACTCCTCGCCGACTGCCCGCCGGACGCCCGCCTGATCGACACGGCGCAGCTCGACCTGGACGCCATCACCGCGGAGCTGGTCCGCGCCCACGAGGAGGGCCACGACGTGGCCCGGCTCCACTCGGGCGACCCGTCGGTCTTCAGCGCGGTCGCGGAGCAGATGCGGCGCCTGGACGCGGCGGGGGTGCCGTACGAGGTCGTGCCGGGCGTCCCCGCGTTCGCCGCGGCGGCCGCCGCGCTCAAGCGGGAGCTGACGGTCCCGACCGTCGGCCAGACGGTGATCCTCACCCGCGTCGCCCAGCAGGCCACCCCCATGCCGGACGGCGAGGACCTGGCGACCCTCGGCCGCAGCGGGGCGCTGCTCGTCCTCCACCTGGGCGCCCGCCACGTCGACCGGATCGTCTCCGAGCTCCTCCCCCACTACGGCGCCGACTGCCCTGCCGCCGTGGTCGCGATGGCGAGCCGTCCCGACGAGCTGGTGCTGCGCGGGACGCTGGAGGACATCGCCGCGCAGGTGAAGGAGGCGGGCGTGACCCGCACCGCGGTGATCCTGGTCGGCCGTGTCCTGGCCGCGTCCGGCTTCCGTGACAGCCACCTGTACTCGGCGGAGCGCGACCGCCACGTCTGCTGACCCCGGCGCGGCGCTGCGCCCCCAGCGGGGGCGCGTGCCCGGCACAGGCCCCGGGCGGGACGCGCCACGCGCCAACGAGGCGATGAGCGTGGTGGACCGGTCGGACGCGGGAGCGCGCCGCTGCGCGGGGCGTTTCGCCACCTTCACGGCCTGACGGCCGTAGCGGGCGCTTCCCGACCCGGGCCGCGCGGACCGTACCGCATTCTCGAGGTGTCCCGGCGGGGATCCCGGCGGCCCGGACGGACGGGAGCCGCCGACGGCCAGCCGGTCGGAAGGGGGCGGCGGTCGACGCCCCGGCACAAGCCGGGTGCCCCGACCGCACCGGGCCCGTACCGCCTTCCCGGGGCCCCGCGAGCTCGCCCTGCGGCATGTCGGCCGTGAGGCCCCGGACGGGCCGGAGCCGCCTGCGGGCCACCCGGTCGGCAAGGGGCGCGGTCGGCGCGCCCCGGTGCCGGCCGGGTGGCCCGGTGCGCCGCCCGCCCGAGGGCTACGCGCGGCCCACGACCGTGCCCGCGCGGTCGATGCACACGACGTCCACCGCCACCGGCGCGCCCCGCAGTACGCCGAGCGCCTGGTCCCGCGCGGCCGCCGCCACCAGGTCGCCCAGCGGAACGCCCTGCGCCGCGCACATCTGGAGCGCCGCCAGGCCCGTGTTCGCCACGGCGACCTCCGCCGCGAGGGCCTCGTCGGCGCCGCCCTGCCGTGCCAGCTCCGCCAGGAACGCCTTGTCGACCTGGGAGCGGCCCGAGTGCAGGTCCAGATGGCCCGCTGCGAGCTTGGAGAGCTTGGCGAAGCCGCCGCACAGGGTGAGCCGCTCGACCGGATGGCGTCGCACGTACTTCAGTACCGCTCCCGCGAAATCGCCCATGTCGAGCAGCGCGTCCTCGGGCAGCCCGTACAGGGCCACCACCGTCTTCTCCGAGGTCGAGCCCGTGCAGCCGGCCACGTGGGTACGGCCCGCGGCCCGCGCCACGTCCACGCCGCGGCGGATGGAGTCGATCCACGCAGAGCAGGAGTACGGCACCACGATCCCGGTCGTGCCGAGGATCGACAGCCCGCCCAGGATGCCGAGCCGGGGGTTCCACGTGGAGCGCGCGATGTCCTCGCCGTGGTCGACGGAAACGGTGATCTCCACGTCCCCGGCGCCCCCGTGCCGCGCGGCGACCACGCCCACGTGGTCGCGCATCATCTGCCGCGGCACCGGGTTGATCGCGGGCTCACCGACGTCGAGCGGCAGCCCGGGGCGGGTGACCGTCCCCACGCCGGGGCCCGCGCGGAAGACGACCCCGGACCCGGCCGGCAGCAGCCGCACCGTTGCCCTCACCAGCGCGCCGTGGGTGACGTCCGGGTCGTCGCCGGCGTCCTTGACGATCCCGGCCATGGCGGAACCGCCCGACAGGGACTCGGCGGCCAGCGCGAAGGACGGCGTCTGCCCCTTGGGCAGCGTGATCGTCACCGGGTCGGGGAAATCGCCGGTCAGCAGCGCCGTGTACGCGGCGGTCGTCGCGGCCGTCGCGCAGGCCCCGGTCGTCCAGCCGGGCCGCAGACCGGTGTGCTTGAGTTGGGCCTCACGCCCGCCGCCCGTTGCCGCGCTCATGGATGGACTCCGATGCATGTACTGATCCTCGGTGGGACGACCGAGGGCCGGCGTCTCGCCGAGACACTGCACGCCGACGGCACGGCCCACGTCACCAGCAGCCTCGCCGGCCGGGTCGCCACTCCCAGGATGCCCCCCGGCGAGGTCCGGGTCGGCGGCTTCGGCGGGGCCCCGGGCCTGGCCCGGTGGCTGCGCGAGCACGAGGTCGGCGCGGTCATCGACGCCACCCATCCCTTCGCCGGAACGATCAGTTTCAACGCGGCGCTGGCCGCCGCGGAGGCCCATGTTCCCCTGCTGGCGCTGCGCCGCCCCGGATGGGCCCCGGCCGACGGCGACGACTGGCATCCCGTCGGCTCCCTGGAGGAGGCCGCCGACCGTGCCGCCGAGCTCGGCAGCCGGGTGTTCCTGACGACCGGCCGCATGGGCCTCGCCTCCTTCGCGCACATCCGTGACGCGTGGTTCCTCGTACGGTCCGTCGACGCCCCCGAGGGGGCGTGCCCGCCCCGGATGGACGTGCTGCTCGACCGGGGGCCGTTCACCCTCGACGGGGAACGCGAACTGCTGCGCCGCCACCGCATCGACGTGCTCGTCACCAAGGACAGCGGCGGAGCGGCGACGGCACCGAAGCTGACGGCCGCGCGGGAGGCGGGCGTACCCGTGGTGATCGTGCGCCGCCCGCCCGTCCCCGACGGTGTGCCGGTCGCGGCCGGCCCCGAGGAGGCGGCCGACTGGCTGCGGGCCTACTCCGGGTAGCGCCTCGGGGTCCACACGATCTCGTGGCCGTCGCCGCGCCGGACCACCTGCGTCTGCGACGACCCGATCAGCAGGATCGTGCGCATGTCGACCTGCGCCGGGTCGAGTTCGCCGAGCCGAACGATCCGTACGCTCTCCTCCGGTCCGCCGATGTCCCTGCCGAGCACGACGGGCGTGTCGGGCGCCCGGTGCCCGAGGAGCACCTCGCGCGCCTTGCCCACCTGCCAGGTGCGGCTGCGGGACCCGGGGTTGTACAGCGCGAGCACCAGGTCGGCGGCCGCCGCGGCGGCCAGGCGCTCCGCGATGACCTCCCACGGCTTGAGCCGGTCGGACAGCGAGAGCACCGCGTAGTCGTGGCCGAGCGGCGCACCGGCCTTCGCGGCGGCGGCGTTGGCGGCGGTGACGCCCGGGAGGACCCGGACCGGAACGTCCTTGTACGCGTCCTGGGACGCCACCTCCAGCACGGCGGTCGCCATGGCGAAGACGCCCGGGTCGCCGCCGGAGACGACGGCCACCCGCCGCCCGCGCCGGGCCAGGTCG
Organism: Streptomyces kurssanovii; assembly: GCF_040677245.1. Lineage (NCBI taxonomy): Bacteria > Bacillati > Actinomycetota > Actinomycetes > Kitasatosporales > Streptomycetaceae > Streptomyces > Streptomyces kurssanovii. The sequence goes on along the minus strand of NZ_JBFAQK010000030.1, from coordinate 59,257 downwards.
AGCGCGAACTCGGCGCGCTCCGACTCGACCTTGTTGTCGGAGCCGTGCCGGATCTGCCCCGGACGCTGCGGCACCCGGTCCACGTAGGTGGTGTAGCCGACGAGTTCGTCCGCGTCGGCGAGGGCGCGCTTCGTCTCCGGCGTGAGCCACAGCGGCCCGGCCGGCCCGGTACCGACGACCACGACCTCGCCCTTGCCGGGTTCGGGGCGCGGGTTCGCGATGCGGCTCGGCACGACGGCCACGGAGAAGTACGGCACCGACTCCGGGTCGATGTCGGCCAGTCGGCCGGTGCGCTCGCCGCTCATCGTGGCCCGCTCGACGTAACGGGCCTCCGCCAGCCGGCCGGAGGACTCCATCGCGCGCCGCACGGCGGGGAAGGTCCGGCCGAGCTTCATGACGACGGCCGAGTCGGTCGCGGCGAGCCGTGCGGTCAGCTCCTCCTCCGGCAGCGTGCCAGGGATGACGGTGAGCACCTCCTCCGCCTCGCACAGCGGCGTCCCGAGCCGGGCCGCCGCGGCGCTGATGGACGTGACCCCGGGGATCACCTCGGTGGGATAGCGGTGCGCGAGCCGCTTGTGCATGTGCTGGTACGAGCCGTAGAAGAACGGGTCGCCCTCGGCGAGCACGGCGACCGTACGGCCGGCGTCGAGGTGCGCGGCGAGCCGAGCCGCGGCCTGCTCGTAGAAGTCGTCGAGCGCGCCGCGGTAGCCGCCGGGATGGTCGGTGGTCTCGACCGTCACCGGGTACATCAGACGCTCCTCGATGTGCTCGGGGCGCAGATGGGGGGCCGCGATCGACCGGGCGATGGAACGTCCGTGCCGGGCGCAGTGGTACGCGATCACGTCGGCCTCCGCGATGACGCGGGCGGCGCTCAGGGTCATCAGCTCCGGGTCGCCGGGGCCGAGCCCGACGCCGTACAGCCGGCCGGTGTTCGGGCTCCCGCCGTTCGGGCTCCCGCCGTTCGGGCTCCCGCCGTTCGGGCTCTCGATGTTCGGGCTCTCGATGTTCTGCTGGTCGCCGTTCTGGTTGTCGCTCACTACTCCGCCTCGCTCGCGATCGCGTTGACTGCGGCGGCGGCCATCGCGCTGCCACCGCGGCGGCCGCGCACCACAAGGTGCTCGAGGCCCAGCGGGTGCGCGGCGAGCGCCTCCTTGGACTCCGCGGCGCCGATGAAACCGACCGGCACACCGATGACGGCCGCCGGACGCGGCGCGCCCTCCTCGATCATCTCCAGCAGCCGGAAGAGCGCGGTGGGCGCGTTGCCGACGGCGACGACGGCCCCCTCGAGGCGGTCACGCCACAGCTCGAGGGCGGCGGCGGAGCGGGTGGTGCCGAGCTTCGCGGCCAGTTCCGGCACGGACGGGTCGGACAGGGTGCAGACCACGTCGTTGTCGGCGGGCAGCCGCTTGCGCGTCACGCCGCTGGCGACCATCTGCGCGTCGCACAGGATCGGCGCGCCGGCCCGCAGGGCCTCGCGGGCACGCACGACGACGTCGGGGCTGTGGACGAGGTCGGTGACGAGATCGACCATCCCGCAGGCGTGGATCATGCGGACCGCGACCTGCGAGACCTCGGCCGGCAGCCCGGCGAGGTCCGCCTCCGCGCGGATCGTGGCAAAGGACTGGCGGTAGATCTCCGCGCCGTCCTTCTCGTACTCGAACACGGTGCTCTCGCTCACTTCGTCGGGGTGGTGATGGTGCGCGCCGCCGCGAGGGCGTCGGCGAGTTCTGGAAGGGCCTGTCGGCCGAGGAGTTCGTCGGCGCCGGCGCCGCGTACGGCCAGGTCGTAGCGTCCGTCGCCGGTCGCGACGGCGTCGACCCAGGTGCCGCGGGGGTGACCGCAGCGGCGTTCGCAGCCCGACCAGTACACGGGCAGCCCGCCCGCTCCGGCGGCCAGGTGGGTGGTGGCGTCGGCCCGCACGTCGGCCAGCGACTTGGCGCAGCCGGGCCGCCCGGTGCAAGCGCCGACGCCGAGCCAGGGCGAGTCCGGATCGGTGACGAGCCCGGCGCCGGCCAGCACGTCCAACTGCCCGGGCCCGGCGCCCGGCACGACGACCCCACGCCACGGGGTGACGCGCAACTCGCCGGTGCCGTGCTCCTGGGCGACCCGGGCGAGCGCCCGCCAAGCACCCACGGACAGCCGCCCGAACGGCACCCCGACACTCACCCCGCCGCCACCGTTCCCGCCGCCCCCCACGTGCCCGGGCCGGGGCCCACCGGCCCCGCCCGGCCCGGTCGCACGCGACCGCCCGGCCGCCACCGGGCCGGCCGCACCCTCCGTGCCGACCGACTCCGACCCGGCTGCGCGATCAGCACCGGCCAACTCCGGCTCCGCCGCGCGATCAGGACCGGGCAAATCCGCCATGGCCGCACGTCCGAGACCGGGCAAATCCGGCTGCGCCGCACGATCAGCCCCGGGCAAATCCAGCCCCGCCGGCGATTGAGGCGCGGGGGTCCGGGGGCAGAGCCCCCGCGAGGCCGCCGCGCCCACCGGACCGACCGGGCCCGCGGACCCGACCGCCCCGGAAACCCGGTCCCGCCACACCGCCGCGTCCGCCAACTCCGAGCCGCCGCCCGGAAGTTCCCGTACCCGCCACGCCCTCGTGCCCGTCGCCGACGCCGCGTCGAGGAACGCCTCCGCGGCGAGCAGCATCGCGCGCGGGCCGTCCTCGGCGCGGACCCGCGCCCCCGCCGCGCCGACCGTCACGCGCACCTCAGCGCCGCCCGGTTCTGCGAGCAACATCACATCGGCCGCGAGCTCCGCCATGTCCCCGCGGCCGTCGTCCAGCGCGAACAGGAAGCGCCCCGAGAGCTCCGGCGCACGCTCGCTCGCGCACAGAAGCGCGTCCAGCTCCCGTACCAGCGGCTGGACGTCCAGGTGCCCCCGCCCGTCGAGCCCGGACAGCGGGGACGCCACGATGTTGCGAACGCGTTCGTGACGGGGCGCGGGCAGCAGCCCGGCCGCGTCCAGCAGTTCCGCCAACTCCCCGCCGCAGCCCGGCCCGAGGCCCCGCAGCTGAAGGTTCCCGCGTGAGGTGATGTCCAGCGCGCCGTCGCCGAGCCGCTCCGCCGCGTCGGCGAGCGCGTACGCCTGCGCGGCGCTCACGACGCCCGCCGGGACGCGGACGCGCGCCAGCGCGCCGTCGTCCGCGGTGTGCAGACGCAGCGCGCCGGGGCAGGCATCACCGCGGTCCCGGACGGGAGTTACGAGAGGTTCGTCCCTGTTCGGGCGGTTCGAGGGGGCCGGAGGCATGGCGGCGAGCATACCGACCATCACACAAGGTGCCTGCTCCGAGCGCCCTACCGGGGACGGGAGGGCCCCTACTATGCTGCTCGGCGGGCCAAACGGCCCACCACCGCCGAAGACGGCGTCAGGGGAGGAAGCCCGGTGAGATTCCGGCGCGGTCCCGCCACTGTGAGCCCGGCAGCAGCGCAGCACACGCGCACGCGGCCGGGTGAGCCAGGAACTCCCGCCGTCTTCCACCGCCCGGGGCGCGGAAACCCCGAGGAAGGCCAGACGCCGCATGCTGCATTCGTCCGAAGGACGCCCCGCGCACCCGAGCATCCTGCTCCTGTCGACGTCCGACACCGACCTGCTGAGCGCACGGGCGGCGGCCGGCCCGGTCCCGTACCGCTTCGCTAACCCGTCGCGCCTCGCGCTCGATGAGCTGCCCGCCCTGCTGGAGGGCACGGATCTCGTCGTCGTGCGTCTCCTCGGCGGCCTGCGGGCCTGGCAGGACGGCATCGACCTGCTGCTCGCGCAGGAGCGGCCCGTCGTGGTCCTCACCGGTGAACAGGCGCCCGACGCCCAGCTGATGGAGGCGTCCACCGTCCCGATCGGCATCGCGGCGGAGGCCCACGCCTACCTGGCGCACGGCGGCCCGGCGAACCTGGAGCAGCTGGCCCGGTTCCTGTCGGACACCGTGCTGCTGACGGGTCACGGCTTCGAGCCCCCGGCCGCCGCCCCGACCTGGGGCCGCCTCGCGCGCACCCCGCGCCGCGAGGTCACCGGCGGCCCGCTGATCGCGGTGCTCTACTACCGGGCCCACCACATGAGCGGCAACACCGCCTTCGTGGACGTCCTGTGCGGGGCGATCGAGGACGCGGGCGGCCGCGCGCTGCCGCTGTACGTGGCCTCCCTGCGGGCCCCGGAACCGGAACTGCTCGAGCAACTGACCGCCGCGGACGCCCTGGTGACCACGGTCCTCGCGGCGGGCGGCACCCGTCCCGCGGACGCGTCCGCGGGCGGTGACGACGAGTCCTGGGACGCGGGCGCCCTCGCCGCGCTCGACGTGCCGATCCTTCAGGCGCTGTGCCTGACCTCCTCCCGCGCGGCGTGGGAGGAGAGCGACGAGGGCCTCTCCCCGCTGGACGCGGCCGGCCAGGTCGCCGTGCCCGAGTTCGACGGGCGGCTCATCACCGTCCCGTTCTCCTTCAAGGAGATCGACGAGGACGGCCTGCCGTCGTACGTCGCCGACGAGGAGCGCGCCGCCCGTGTGGCCGGCATCGCCGTCCGCCACGCCCGCCTGCGCCACATCCCGAACGCCGACAAGCGCCTTGCGCTGGTGCTGTCCGCGTACCCGACCAAGCACTCCCGCATCGGCAACGCGGTCGGCCTGGACACCCCCGCCTCCGCCGTCTCCCTGCTGCGCCGGCTGCGCGAGGAGGGCTACGACTTCGGCGACGAGGCGGTGCCCGGCCTCGAGTCCGGCGACGGCGACGAGCTGATCTACGCGCTCATCGAGGCGGGCGGCCACGACCAGGAGTGGCTGACGGAGGAGCAGCTCGCCCGCAACCCCGTGCGCATCCCGGCCGCGGACTACAAGCGCTGGTACCAGGCGCTGCCCGCCGAACTGCGCGCGTCCGTGGAGGAGCACTGGGGGCCGCCGCCCGGTGAGATGTTCCTCGACCGGTCCCGTAACCCCGAGGGCGACATCGTGCTCGCCGCGCTGCGCCGCGGGAACCTGCTGATCCTCATCCAGCCGCCGCGCGGCTTCGGCGAGAACCCCATCGCGATCTACCACGACCCCGATCTGCCGCCCTCGCACCACTACTTGGCGGCCTACCGCTGGATCGCGGCGTCCGCGGACGACGGCGGTTTCGGCGCCGACGCGATGATCCACCTGGGCAAGCACGGCAACCTGGAGTGGCTGCCGGGCAAGAACGCGGGCCTGTCCGCGGCCTGCGGTCCCGACGCCGCCCTGGGGGACCTGCCGCTCGTCTACCCGTTCCTCGTGAACGACCCCGGCGAGGGCACGCAGGCCAAGCGCAGGGCGCACGCGACGCTGGTCGACCACCTGGTGCCGCCGATGGCGCGGGCCGAGTCGTACGGCGACATCGCGCGCCTGGAGCAACTGCTGGACGAGTACGCGCAGATCTCGTCCATGGACCCCTCCAAGCTGCCCGCCATCCGCGCCCAGATCTGGACCCTGATCCAGGCCGCGCGGCTCGACCACGACCTCGGCCTGGACGACCGCCCCGACGACGACGGCTTCGACGACTTCCTCCTGCACGTCGACGGCTGGCTGTGCGAGGTCAAGGACGCGCAGATCCGCGACGGCCTGCATGTGCTGGGCGGCGCCCCGACCGGCCCGGAGCGGGTGAACCTGGTCCTGTCCATCCTCCGTGCCCGCCAGATCTGGGGCGGCTCGCAGTCCCTGCCCGGTCTGCGCGAGGCCCTCGGGCTGGACGAGTCCGCGGCGACGCGTACCACCGCCGACGAGGCGGAGGCCACCGCCCGTGCGCTCGTCGAGGCGATGGAGGCCGCCGGCTGGGACCCGGCCGCGGTGCCGGCGGACCTCGGCAAGGACGTCGAGGCGATCCTGCGTTTCGCCGCCCTCGAGGTCGTACCCCGCCTGGCCCGCACGACCGACGAACTGGACCACGCCGTCCACGCGCTGGCCGGCGGATTCGTCCCCGCCGGGCCGTCCGGTTCGCCGCTGCGCGGGCTGGTCAACGTGCTGCCGACCGGCCGTAACTTCTACTCGGTCGACCCGAAGGCCGTGCCGTCGCGTCTGGCCTGGGAGACCGGCCAGGCGCTCGCCGACTCGCTGATCGAGCGCTACCGCACCGACAACGGCGAGTACCCGGCCTCCGTCGGCCTGTCCCTGTGGGGCACCAGCGCCATGCGCACGGCCGGCGACGACGTGGCAGAGGCGCTCGCGCTGCTCGGCATCCGGCCCGTGTGGGACGACGCGTCCCGCCGTGTCACCGGCCTCGAACCGGTCCCGCCGGCAGAACTGGGCCGCCCCAGGATCGACGTCACCCTGCGCATCTCCGGGTTCTTCCGCGACGCGTTCCCGCACACCATCGGCCTGCTGGACGACGCCGTCCGCCTCGCCGCCTCCCTCGACGAACCCGACGGCGACAACTACGTCCGCGCCCACGCGCGGGCCGACCTGGCCGAGCACGGCGACGAACGCCGTGCCACGACCCGGATCTTCGGCTCCCGGCCCGGCACATACGGCGCCGGCCTGCTCCAGCTGATCGACTCCCGCGACTGGCGCACGGACGCCGACCTCGCCGAGGTGTACACGGTGTGGGGCGGCTACGCCTACGGCCGCGGTCTGGAGGGCCGCCCGGCGCGCGCCGAGATGGAGAGTGCGTACAAGCGCATCACCGTCGCCGCGAAGAACACGGACACGCGCGAGCACGACATCGCCGACTCCGACGACTACTTCCAGTACCACGGCGGCATGGTCGCCACGGTCCGCGCCTTGCGCGGCACGGCGCCGGAGGCGTACATCGGCGACTCCACCCGCCCGGAGACGATCCGCACCCGCACCCTCGTCGAGGAGACGTCCCGCGTCTTCCGCGCCCGTGTCGTCAACCCCCGGTGGATCGCGGCGATGCGCCGCCACGGCTACAAGGGCGCCTTCGAACTGGCCGCCACGGTCGACTACCTCTTCGGCTACGACGCGACGACGGGCGTCGTGGCGGACTGGATGTACGACAAGCTCACGGAGACTTACGTCCTCGACCCCGAGAACCGCGCCTTCCTCCAGCAGGCCAACCCCTGGGCCCTCCACGGCATCGCGGAAAGGCTCCTGGAGGCGGAGTCCCGCGGCATGTGGGCCAAGCCGGACCCCGCGGTGCTGGAACAACTGCGCCAGGTCTTCCTGGAGACCGAGGGCAACCTGGAGGACGACGACGCCTGACGGCGGGCGGCGGCCGGTCCGCGTGTGCCGTTGGGCACCCGTGGACCGGTGGCCCGGCCGCCGGCGCTCTACGGCTCGGACAGATCCAGGGTCCAGTCGCCGTCGGCGGTCACATTCAGGTAGTACGGCCCGGCGCTGATCATCTGGGCGACGGCGGCGCCGTCGAACTCCCCTGTCTCGTTGAAGACGAGGTCCTGCGCCCTGCCCTTGGCGTCCAGCACCGTGACGGCGAAGTCGTTCCCGCCGCTGTGGGTCGCCCGCACGACCATCCTCTTGTCCGCCGCGAACGGCCCCTCGACCCGGTCCCCGCTGCCCGTGGAGCTCTGGGGCAGCTCCGCCGCCGGCCGGTCGCCGGGCTGCGTGATCTCCACGCTCCACGGAGCGTCCGCCTCGACCAGCAGAACGTGGTCGCCGCCCTGCACACCGGCGGCCCTGGACCCGCTGTACGCGCCGACCCGGTCGGCGACGACATCCTTGACCTGATGCTTGTCGTCGAGCAGCTCGACGATGAAGTCCGCCTTGCAGGACGGGCACTCCGCTCTCAGGACGGCCAGTCCACCGGTCAGCGCGAAAGGCTTCGTCACCTGGTCCCCCGTGCCGCTGAGCTCGATCGGCGGCGGAACTGACGGCGTCGGCTGCGCCACGCTCCGGCCTGCCGCCACTGCCGACGGCGGGTGACCGCCACCGCCTGCGGCCATGACCACGCCGACCATGACGACCAGGGCGACCACGGCCCGGGCCAGAACCACCCACCCACGCGCGCCCCAGCCCGACGCAGGCTCCCACGGTCCGTGCCGGTCCGCCATGCCCGACTCCTTCCCTCGACCGCCGACCCCACCTCCACGATCCGCCGCCCACCGCCCCCCGCAACTCGAACCGCTCCCGGCCATGGGACACGGGTCCGGCCGGCCCGGCCGCTCCCGCGCGGGCATGCGCGCACCGTGAACGGATCACTCCCCGACGTCACCCCACCCCCCGCCGGTGCCCGCCCTCGGTGTCGGTGCGCTCGACTACCGTTCCGGCATGGCGCTCACCGACATAGGACGGTCCCAAGTCCTCCAAGCCGTCGCGGAATTCGACGCGATCGGTCGGAACGCATTCCTGAAGCGGTACGGCTTCGGCCGGGCACGCGACTACTTCCTCGTGGTCGACGGAAAGCGCTACGACTCCAAGGCCGTCCTGGGGGCCGCTCACGGCTGTCTCCCCGGTCTGCAGCCGCTGCGCCCTGACGCCTTCTCCGGGGGCAAGGTGCACACGGTCAAGCTGCTCCGCGCCCTCGGTTTCGAGGTTTCGGACGCCTCACAGGTCTCCGGAGCCGCCATCGCGGCCGCTCCCGCTCACGAGGAATTCCTCCGACGCGTGCAGGGCCTGCGCGCGGCCCATGCTGCGAGCGGACCGCGCCTGTACCAGCCGATCACTTTGCTGTGGGCCATCGGCCGGGCGCGCCGGGGCGAGGCCCGCAGCCTCGCGTGGGCCGAGACCGACGAGGCGATCGGGGCTCTGCTGGAACGTCACGGGGTGCGAGGGGAGCGTCGGCGCCCGGACTACCCCGTTCTCGCTCTTCACCGCGCGGGTCTGTGGACACTCGAAGGCCACGTCGGTGAGGTGCCCACCGCACACGGCGACTCGGAGCTCAGGAGCTGGTTCGCCGAGCAGCGGCCCAGTGGCGGGCTGGCCCAGCCGTTCCACGACCTCGTGCACCGCTCGGGCCATGCCCGGATATCGGTGATCGAGGCCGTCCTCGCCAAGTATTTCGAGGGTCTCGACCCTGTTCCGCTGCTCGAGGACACCGGCCTGTGCGACGAAGGCGTCGCGGACGACTCGGAGCCTCGGGAGCCGGTCGTGGACGCGGCCGTGACAGCGGCGGCGCAGTACGAGAAGTGGTGCCGTCTTCTCGACGGCCGGGCGGAAGCCGGAGGCGTCCGGCGGAGAGCGAGCCTGCGAAACGATCCCGTACGGTCGGCCGTTGCCCGGCGGGCCGTGCTCGCACGGAGCCGGGGGCTGTGCGAGAACCCGGCCTGCGACGGCCAGCCCGCCGATGTGACGGACGCGGGCGCGCCGATCCTCGAGGTCGATCACATCATGGAGATCGCCAAGGGCGGCCCGGATCACCCGAGTGTGATGGCCGCTCTGTGCCCCAACTGCCACGCGGTCAGGACCAGAGGGCGGTCCCGGGAAGCCCTTCGTGCCACCCTGCTGGAGGTCGCGCTCGCCGCCCACCTGCGGCTGAAGCACTCGGCCGACGACTGAACGGCCCGCTTCTCAGCCCCGCGGCGCCGCAGCCGTCGGACTGATCGGACCGCTCCAGCCCTGTGGTCTTCCTACGCGGACGCCGCGGCAACGCAGAATTCGTTGCCCTCCGGGTCCGCCATCACGACGTGGTGCCCGTCGAACGTCTCCACGACGCTGCCGCCCGCCTCGACCAGCCGCCGCGACTCCGCCCGGACGCGGGCCCACCGCTCCTCCGGCGTGCCGTGGCCCGGTACGCGGACGTCGAGGTGGAGCCGGTTCTTCGCCGTCTTCGGCTCCGGCACCTTGAGGATCGACAGGCGCGGGCCGGTGCCGTCCGGGGCGCACAGCCATGCCCCGTCGTCCGCCGCGTCGTCCTCCGGCAGGTCGAACTGGGCGAGCCACTCCTCACGCGTCGTGTACGGAGCGGGCGGCGGCTCGTCGATGTACCCGAGGGCCGTCTTCCAGAAGGCGGCGAGGAGTCCCGCGTCGGCGCAGTCGAGGGTCAGGTCGAAGGTGGCTGTCATGCGGGCGACAGTAACGGCCGCCTACGACAACGCCTCCGGCGTTCCACAGCATCCGGCGGCCCCGGACCGGGCCGTTTCACGGCCCATGGCAGGGGCACCCGGCCGCCGATGGACCAGGACACGGACGGGAAGACCACGTCGACCTTCTGCGGGACCACCTGTGCCCGACCGCCCCGACCGCCCCGGCACCCCCGCCCCGCGCCCCCGACGCCGCGCGCGGCGGAACGTTGTGACGAGGACACCCTGAGGAGATTCCCATGAAGATCGGCATCATCGGCGCGGGCCGCGTCGGCTCGACCCTGGCCCGCCATTTCGTGCGCATCGGCCATGACGTGGTCATCAGCAACTCCAGGGGCCCGGAGACCCTCGCCGGGCTCGTCGAAGAGATCGGCGGCACCCTTCGGGCGGTCACGGTCGAGCAGGCCGCGACGTTCGGGCAGGTCGTCGTGGTCAGCATTCCGTACGGCCGGTACGAGGAACTGCCGGCGGACGCCCTCAAGGACAAGGTCGTGATCGACACCTGCAACTACTACGCGCAGCGCGACGGCCACGACGCCGAACTCGACGACGACCGCACCACCTCCAGCGAGAAGATCCGCGCCCACACGAACGCCAACGTGGTGAAGGCGTTCAACGCCATCCACTGGGAGAACCTCCGTGACCGCGGCCGGCCCAAGGGGGACCCCGGTCGGCTGGCCATCCCCATCTCCGGTACCGACACGGAGGCGAAGGCCGTGGTCGCCGGGCTGATCCGGGACATCGGCTTCGACCCGGTCGACGCCGGCGACATCGGGCGGGGCGGCCGCACTCACCAGCCCGGGGCGCGGCTGTACGGGGCCGAGCTGACCGCGGAGGAGGCGAACGACCTCCTCAGGGCAGGCGCCGCTACCTGAGCCCGGGAGCCGGCACCCGAGCGGCCTCCCAGCGGCATGCCCCCGCGGCACCGGCCCGCCCCGTTTGGGAGGCACGCGGCGTGCTACCCGTCCTGCACGCGCCGCCCGGGCGCCGAACACGACGAGGAGATCACGATGGCCATGACCGCGTCCGCGAAGGACATGCTGAACACCTATCCCGCCGACCTCGGCGGCGTCGACCAGGACGCCATGAGCCGCTGCATCGAGGCATGCACCGCCTGCGCGCAGGCGTGTACGGCCTGCGCCGACGCGTGCCTCTCCGAGGGCATGGTCGGCGACCTGACGAAGTGCATCCGCACCGACATGGACTGCGCCGACATCTGCACCGCCACCGCGGCCGTCCTGTCACGCCACACCGGCTACGACGCGAACATCACCCGCGCGATCGTGCAGGCGTGCGCCACGGCCTGCAAGGCGTGCGCGGACGAGTGCGCGAAGCACGCCGACATGCACGAGCACTGCCGTCTCTGCGCCGAGGCATGCCGGACCTGCGAACAGGCGTGCAACGAGCTGCTCGCCACTCTGGGGTGAGGCAACTCCACCGCCGTACAGGGGTGCTGAGGGGCCCGCGAACGCGGCCGCACGCGGACGCGCGATGAAGGCCGTGCTCCCAGGCCCGGCCGCCCGAGCCGCTGTCACCCGTAAACGCCCTGCGTGCGAGGCGAGTTGGACGCGAGGCGGGTCGCCAGGGAACGAGCCGTCACCCGGCCGATTGGTCTAGGTTAGGACCCGGTCGAGGAATCGTTTCGCGCCCAGGAGGCCCACTCGTGTCAGAACACGACCCCCAGCTCGCCGCCGCCGCGGACATACGCGCCCGGATCGACACGAGCAAGCCCCATTCCGCCCGTTTCTGGAACTACTTCGTCGGCGGCAAGGACCACTACGAGATCGACCGCGAGACCGGCGACCACATCAAGGACATCTTCCCGGGCCTCGTCGACGTGGCCCGCACGAGCCGCCAGTTCCTCGGTCGCGCGGTCCGGCACCTCGCGGGCGAGCAGGGCATCCGCCAGTTCCTCGACATCGGCACCGGCCTGCCCACCGCCGACAACACCCACGAGGTCGCGCAGCGCGTCGCGCCCGACTCGCGGATCGTGTACGTCGACAGCGACCCGCTCGTCCTGGCCCACGCCCGGGCCCTGCTCACCAGCACGCCCGAGGGCAGGACGGCGTACCTGGACGCCGATCTGTACGCCCCCGAGGAGATCCTCAAGGCCGCCGAGGGCACGCTGGACCTGTCCCGGCCGGTCGCGCTGATGATCCTCAACACCCTCGGCCACGTCGCCGACCACGACCGGGCACGGGATCTGGTCGACCGGCTCATGGCGGGTCTGCCGTCGGGCAGTTACCTCGTGATCAGCGACAGCACCTCCACCAGCGCGGGCATGATCGCGGCGTCCGAGGCGTACAACTCCAGTGGCGCGGTCCCGTACTACGTGCGCAGCGTCGACGAGATCGCCGCGTTCTTCGACGGCCTGGAGCTGGCGGAGCCCGGAGTCGTCCAGGTCACGCAGTGGCGCCCGGAGTCCGACGACGCGGCCGACGCGACGGCCGTGGACGCCTACGGCGCGGTGGGCCGCAAGCCGTAGCCCGGCGAGCGAGGACGCCGCCGTCCCAGGACCGGGGACGGCGGCGCCGCGTCCGCCCCGGGCGGACGGCCGTCGAGGGAAGGCGCCCCCTCGCCCGGCCGCCCTCAGGAAGATTTGCGGAACAGCGCCGACCAGAGGAAGGCCTTCCCGAAGCAGGGTGACTCGGCCGGTTCGTCGCGCATACGACGCAGCTCGACCTCCTCCAGGTCCGAGAAGATCCACCGCAGCGACTCGGGCGTGTAGGCGAGGCCGCCGTGCAGCCTTGACTGGCCGTAGAAGTCGGCGTCGGGCAGTTCGGACCCCATCGCACCAGAGGCGAAGCAGGTGAGCGCGAAGCGACCGCCGGGGGCGAGGACCCGGTCGAGCAACTGGAGGTAGCTGACGCGCCGGTGGGGCGGCAGATGGTGGAAGCAGCCCGAGTCGTAGACCAGGTCGTAGGGGCCGCCGAATTCGACCGGGTCGAGAGCGAAGGCGTCACCGCGGTGGAACCGGACCGCGCTTCCGGCCCCGGTCTCGCGGGCGCGTTCCTCGGCCCAGGAGATCGCGACCGGTGAGAGGTCGACGGCGTCCACCTGGAAGCCCAGCGAGGCGAGGTACAGGGCGTTGCGGCCGGGACCGCAGCCCAGATCGAGTGCCCGGCCCGGGGTGATCAGGCCGCTGTCGAGGTACGAGACCAGGTTCTCGTCGGGCTTCGCGACGAAGAACGGCACCGGCTTGGAACGGTCGCCGTAGAAGCCGTCCCACCAGTCGGCCGCACCCTCGGTCCAGCGGTCGGCCTCCGGCGCGAACAGTCCGTCCAGAAGCTTCATGACGTCGTCGACCGTACGTATGTCCCGGTCCATCAGGACCCCCTTTCAACGATGGTCGAACGCTACGGCCGAACGGCGCAGAAGCCCAGCTCAGGGCCGGTTCGAGCGGTCCTGGGAAAGCCGCTGGACGGATGCTCGCCGGGCTGCCGGCCAGGCGGTCGAGCCCTGCCCCGTACGGCGCGCACACGTCGCCCGGCGACCCCGCCGAAGCCGCTGAGGACGGCAAGGCGGGCGGGGCCGGAGCGGGTTTCCAAGGCGGCACGGCGCGAAGTCCGGCCCGTCCCCGTAGCGCGGCTAGTCAACTTTGACTACTCTCGGGGAATGACCGAGAAGACCATCCCCCTGCTCCCCTGCCACGCGATTCAGCCCGTGGTCGACTTCTATACGGCGCTGGGTTTCCGGACGACCTTCTTCCAGAAGAGCCCTTACCCGTACGCGGTCGTGGAACGAGGCCCGGTGCAACTGCAGTTCTTCACCATGAAGGGCTACAACCCCGCGGAGTCCTACTCCGGCTGCTACCTCGTCACGGACGACGTCGACAGCCTCTACGCCGCCTTCCGCGGCGGCCTCAAGGCCGCCTACGGAAAGATCCCCGGACGCGGGCTGCCGCGGATAGGGCCGCTGAAGGACATGTCCTACGGGATGCGGCAGTTCCTGATGACCGACCCCGGCGGCAACAGCATCCGCGTCGGCCAGGAGATCGAGGAAGTCCGCATCCAGGAACAGGACGGGACCCACGACGCGCACCAGAACGGGGACCACGCCGGGAAGCAGGGCACTGAGCCGGGCGGTGGCCACCAGCAGCCGATCACCGAAGGACGGTTCGCGCGGGCGCTGCGCACCGCAGACCTCTTCGTCGACTCGAAGCAGGACCTGCCGGGCGCCGCGAAGATCATCGACCACGCCCTGCGAGCCGACGGCGAGCGTCCTACTCCCCCGCAGCTCCTGCGCCTGCTGGTGCTGCGCGCGGACGTCGCGCACCGGCTCGGCGACGAGGAGACGGCGGAACGCATGCTGGCACGGGCCGCCGGGCTCGAGCTCGACGCGGACGAGCGGGCCTCCGCCCGGGACGCCCTCGCACGTCTCACCGAGCTCCTGTCCTGACCGTCCCCGGCCGGCGTCCGGGCGGCGGGTCCGGGCGCTGCCCCGGGCAGGGGTCGTACCCCCGGCCGGCCGCTCCCCGGATGCCCCCGGCCCGGTGAGACGGCAAGGTGGCCTTCGCCAGGACCTTCCCGACCGGACGAGGAGCGCTCGTGTCCGTGACCCCTTACCGGCATGCCGCCGTCGCTGCCGGGACCGTGCTCCTCGCCCTCACCGCCGCGGGATGCTCCGGCCTCGACCGCACCGCCGTGGGCACGTTCACCTACGAGAGCGGACACGAACACCACACGACGGTCACCAGCCCCAAGGTCACCGGCTGCCACCACTTCGAGCACCCGGGCGCGGTCGCGGTCGAGAACGAGACGGAGACCGACGCCATCGTCTACCCGACGGACGACTGCTCCGGCGGCGAGTCGATCTACATTCCGTCGATGACGTCCGACGTCCCGGCGCCGGGCGCGGGCCCCTGGCTGAGCTACAGCTTCGTCCACTAGCCGCGGGCCCGCCGACGCGCAGCCCGCCTGCTCGCCCTCACCGGCGCCGGCCCGACCCGAAGCCCTCAGAGGGGGCTCAGAAGGGGACCCGGGCCGCGTCGAGGGCCGCAGCGGCGTCCTCGTCCCCCTCGTACACCAGCTCGCCGCGCGCGGGGCGCCCCGACAGATGCCGGGCGAAGGCGATCGCGTCCGCCCGCAGGATCACGGCCGGCGGGCCGCTGCCCAGGCGATGACGGCCACCGGCAGGGCCCGAGAGTTCCAGCAGGCACGGCGGACCGGTCCAGCCGAGCGCCAGGTCCAGCACGATCTGGTTCACGATCTCGCGGTCATGATCGTCGAGCACCAGGCCGACCCCGGTGGCGTCGCTGATGTCCACGCGGTGCATCCACGTGTCGCGGGCGATCAGGACATTGTTCATGTACTCCATCGAGTCCTCGGGGAGGGCCTTCCCCTCGGGAAAGATCAGGCTGAGCCGCACCCGCTTGCGGACCGGGGCGGGCATACGGCGCAGGGAGCGGGCACCCCGAGGCGCGACGCGGGCGAACTCGGCGGTCAGTTCCGGACCCGGCACGTCACCACGCTCCTCGACCTGGCGCGCGTTGTGACTGTCGAGCGGACCGAGGCCGGGGTGCGCCTGCCGGCCGCGCCGTTTCCGGCTGATCATGAGCCAGGGCTTGGGCAGTTCCTCGTACTGCCCGACCTCGTGAGCGACCATGTCGCGTACCGTCCAGCCCGTGCAGGCCGTGGGCCGGGACCAGGCCTCGTCCTCGGTGCCGAGAGCGCGCATCGCGGCGAGCGAGGCCCGTATCTCCGCCTCGTTCACCTCGCGTGCCCGTGCGGCGGAGGTCCGGGGGATCTCCCGCGCGGAGACGGTCGGTGTGGCCATGGCGCACCTCCTCGTGCCCCCGCTCCCAGGCTACGCCCGGCCTCCGGACCCTCGACCCGCCAGGCCGCCGCGCCGCTCGCGTACGGCTGCGTACCGCTCTCGCGTCCTGCTGCCGGGTCCGGCCGGCGCGTACCGCTGACCGCCGGCGTGCCTGTACCGGCACGGATCCGCCGCGGTAGCGCTATGCGCCGGCCGCGCGCCGGCCGAGGACGGGTTCGGCCAGCAGCCTGGCCGTCCCGCAGAGCGTCTGGCCGTGCCGGGCGAAGAGTTCGTCGCGCGAGTCGAAGTGACCGAGGTCCGCGAGGACATGCGCCGAGAGGTCGCAGGGCGCACCGGTGGACGGGCAGGCCGTCGCCCCGTCCCAGTCGATCGCCGTCCTGGACAGGGCCTCGAAGAGCGTCTCCGAGTCGGCGTTGGTGAAGCCGCCGCCCGGATCGGCGCTCAACTCGCCCAGATCACCGAAGAGTTCGGAGACCGTCAGCCATGGCGCCGCGGGGTGCCCGTCCGACGAGAGGCCGTCGATCCGGAACTCCGGCCATGCGAGGAGGACCTGGTCGGGGACGATCCGGTGCAGCCGGGGAAAGCGCGGATACCAGAACGTTCCGTCGACCACGAGTCCGCGTACCCGTGTGGCGACCCCGGACGCCCGCGCGACGGACTCCAGGACGGCCAGTCGCTGGCTGCAGGAGCCCCGGCCGCGGCGCAGGACCTCCGACACGGGCCGCTCGTCCCGCACCGAATACACGGGGCGTACGGCTGCGGCGATCCACCGGTGGGCCGTCCGCAGGGCCTGCACCCGGTGCGCGGCGGCGTTCTCCGGGTCCGATGCGGTCGTCGCCCCGAGGCCGCGGACGAGCATGGCGACGCGGGGGTGACGCCAGTCGAGGATCCGGGTCGGCTCCGTGCTGCCCGCGGCGATCCCCATGGGGGCCGCATGCACACGGACACGGTCACGGCCTCGCGGCCGGAGAATCGAGCTCGTCATCCGACGACGTCCTTTCGTCCGGCGCCGGAGTCTCGATGGCCGGCCGGAGACATCGTGACAGAGTTTTTGAACGCGCTCAACTACGTCCGCCGCAGCCCGCCCGGCCCCACGCCCCAGGCCGGCTACGACCGCCCGGCGGCGACCTGCGCACCCACGACGTCCAGCGCCGCTCCCCACGGGTACACGCCCACCCGTTCCCGGCCTTGCCCCTGCCCGTTCCCCTGGACCTGGCCCGGCTCGTGCGGGGCGGGGCCGTCCTCGCCGTAGCCGTACAGGACCGATACGCCGGCCGAACGCAGCGTCTCCACAGACCTTTCGAACTGCGGGTGCCGGGCGAACGCCGCGTTCACACAGGGCACCGCCACCGTCGGGACGCCCCTGCCGATCGCCTCCGCGGCGGCTCCCACAACGAACGAAGAGGTCAGACCCAGGGCCCATGCGTTGAGGCTGTTGAACGTCACCGGCGCGAACAGGACAGCGTCGGCCGACGGCCAGATCTCCGGCTCTCCGGGCCGGTCGTAGGCGAACCGGACAGGATGGCCGGTGAGCACCGCCAGGCCGTCGAGGCTGGGCTCCAGCCAGCGCGCCGCGTCGGGCGTCAGGCCGAGACATACGTCCCACCCGCCGGCCTGCGCCTGCTCGATCACCTGGGCGACGTCGAACACGGGAGGCGCGGCGGAGCAGAAAAGATGCAGAGTCGTCCTCGTCATGAGCTCCATCCGATCACACGCCTCCCCACGTCCAGGAGCGCAATTCCGTACACCCCCGGGATCGCTTCATGATCTTCACCACCTCCATGACCGGACGGCATGCCAGGATGCGCGGTATGGACGTGGAACCGGACCTGGAACCGGCACTGGATCAAAGGCTCGTCGACGCGGCGCTCGCACAACTGAACCGCCGGTGGCCCGCCGACGAGCCGGGCGGGGCCGCCGCGCTCCGTCTGGACGACGGCGAGATACTCACCAGCGTCGGACTCGACAACCTGAACGGCGGGGTGTCGCTCTGCCACGAGACCGGCGCGATCTGCCGGGCGTACACGCTGAACCGGCGGGTCACCGCGTCGGTCTGCGTCTACCGGGACCCGGAACGGGACCGGATACTGATCCTGCCGCCGTGCGGCATCTGCCAAGAACGCCTCGCCATGTGGGGCCCCGAGGTCCAGGTCGCGGTCCCCGACAACGGGTCGGCGACGGGGTGGGCCGCCCGTACCCTCCGGGACGTCAACCCGTACTACTGGGGTGCGCAGTTCACGGACGACGGCATGTGGCCGTCCCAGGAGTCCCACTCCGAATAGGCGTTGCCGTCGGTAGGGGAATCCGCGGCCGTCACCTGATCGTTCAGGTGGCATGGCTGTCATCCACCGCACCACCATGACCCCCGGCAAGCTGGAACTCCTCGCCGCCTGGCTGCCCTCGCGGCCCTGGTACGAGGGCACGGCGAGCCGGCCCGAACTCTCGAAGGCCGGCGGATTCCGCCTGGACGACCCCAAGGGGGAGGTGGGCATCGAGTTCATGGTGGTCACCGACACCTCCGGCGACCGGCCGTTCTCGTACCACGTACCTCTCAGCTACCACGGGGCACCGCTCGAGGGAGCCGCCGAGGCCGCTCTCATCGGCACGTCCGAACACGGCGTCCTGGGCAGGCGCTGGGTGTACGACGGGACTCATGACCCGGTCCTCGTCGAGCAGTTGCTCGCTCTTGTCGCGGGCGACGCCGAGCCGCAGGCGCAGAGCGTGAGCGACACGCCCGACCTCTCGGTCACCGCGCACCTCACCGGAGCCCCGCTCCCGACCACGGTCACACCGACGCCGGTCACCGACGACGAGCACGGGACGCACCTCGCGGTGGCCCCCGGCCTGACCCTCCACGTGACCCGCCGCCTCGACGCCGCTGCTCCGACGCCGGACGCGAGGGGCCACGTCACCGCGAGCTGGCACACCCCGGACGGCACCGGCAACCGCGCCCGGTTCGCCGTCCTCACCGACACAACTCCCTGACGCCCGGGGCAAGCGCCGGCCGCCTCCCGCGCCACGCGGCCGGCGCACCTCGGGACGTGGCCTCTTCGGGCCCTAGGCCCCCTGGCCCGCTCTTCCGGATCGCTACCGGCGGTGATCCCGCACAACTCCGCCGCTACGTCATAGCTGTCGGCCCGCGCGGGCCTTCGCGGCCACCCGGATCTGCTCGGTGTTCAACCCGGCCTGCTCGGTGAGCGTTGCGAGGTCGAAGTAGATCGTCTCGCCGGCCATCAGGTCGCCCTTGAACGGGACGACATTGGCGAATTGCACGGCAAAGGATCCACCGCTCGGAGGTACGCCCAGCCAGGCGCCCCCGCTCGTCCCGCGCAACGTGCCCCAGACCACGAGAACGTCGTCCCCGAAGGCGATGCCCTGGTCATCGGGGCTGAGATCGGGAAATGCCGTGAAGTACCCCACGTAGGCGGCCCGGGCCGCGTCCTTGCCCTCGCTCCGCAGGCCGAGCGGCACCGTCTCGAGGAAGCAGTCCTCGGCGAACGTGGCGAGGACGGCGTCATAGTCCCGGGCGGCTTCAGCCTCACGGTGGGCCTCGAAAAGACGGAGCATCGCGTCGCGGTCCATGCTGCCCTCCATGCTCGAGGGTCTCCTTCCAGCGTATGGCCGTGACCTGCGTGGCGCCTGACGACACCGCCCCTCGGTGTTCCGGGTGACGCTGCTGGACCCGACCGGCACACGGTGGCCCCGGCATCGACGTGAAGGCCCCTCGCCATGCTCGGCGAGGGGCCTTCACGCGCCGACGGGCGCGGACGGTTTCGAACCGCCGGCGTGTGCTCGTGATCGGTCCTCAGCTCTGGCCGGCTCGGTCGGCGGCGACCACAGCTTCCGCACCTGACTCGACCAGTTCGGGCTTCGGCGCCCGTCGCGGTGCGGGCAGGTGCACCGACGCGGCCTTCCGGTCCCACAGTGCGGTGGTCCGTGCGTAGCCGTAGACCACCGACGTCGTCGCCAGGACGAGCAGCGGACCGAACACCCACGGATGTTCGGCCATCTCCACCGACAGATAGCGGTACGACACCAGGAGCGCGGCGAAGACCACCGTGCCGTGGACGACCAGTTGGACACCCGACCGGTCCCAGCCGCGGTCGAGCGCGCGCAGAGCCGTCTCGATCGTGAGCGTGAAGACCACACCGGCGATGATGTCCGCGCCGTAGTGGTAGCCGAAGCCGAGCGTTGCGCCGAGCGTGGCGATCAGCCAGAAGGCGCCCAGGCAGCGCAGAGCCCACGGACCCTTGAGGGAGTGGATGAAGATCGCCGTGGCCCACGCCGTGTGCAGACTGGGCATGCAATTACGCGGAGGGGTCCCGTCGAAGAGCATCGGCTGTGGGGTGCCGACCGGTGGTGGCGTGTGCGGCCACAGGTCGGCCACCGCCCAGGCTCCGCCTTCGGCGCCGTAGACGAAGATCGGTCCGACCACCGGGAAGATCATGTAGATGCCCGGCCCGAGCAGGCCGATGGCCAGAAACGTACGCACCAGATGATGCCCCGGGAAGCGGCGCTCCACCGCCACGTTGCGCAGCTGGTACAGCGCGACGGCAACCGCGGCCACCGCGAGCTGGATGTAGACCCATTCGAGGATGTGGGCGCCGACCGGTCCGGTGGCCTCGACGATCCGGCCGACCACCCACGACGGGTCGCCCAGCGCGCGGTCGGCGGTCGCCACGTACTGGTCGAGCACCGTCGGGCGCGTCTCCGACGTGATCAGCAGCCAGGTGTAGCCGGTCTTGCGGCCGGCCACCAGCAGCAGGGCCAGGCCGACGCCCTTGAGCAGCAGGGCGCGGTCACGGCCGGTGCGGCGCGTGAGGGCGATGACGGCGCAGGCCAACGTCACCCACAACGCGCCGTTGCCGAACATCATCTTGGCGTCGACGATCCACCGCACGAGCCAGAAGACAGCGTCGATGCCGATCGCGGCGCCCAGCGCGATGAACCGCTGTCGCCACGGGAGCACCACCAGCATCAACGCCATGCTGACGTACAGCACGGTCCCCGACTTGGGGGCGAATATCACCTCTCGCGCCTGGTCGGTGATCGGCCCCTGCTCACCGTACCGACGCGCGGCGATCTCCAGTGCGATGAGGAATCCGAGGCCTATCGCACTCACCGCGACCCACAGCAAGACGCGTGGCTGACGCCATGCATCGAACCGAGGGCTGCCGCCTCGCCGCGAAGACCCTCGCGCTAGTGTGGATATCAATTTTTCAACCGATTTGTGATATTTTGACATGATCGTTATTAGCTCGAACATGCTAGCGGAAAAGTGGGTTTCGCTCATCACACGCGACCCAATTCCAGCGATCGGCTCTCCCTTTGCCCGCAGCCTCAGCTACGACCACGTCTCTCAGTAGCGCGTCGCGGCGGCCCGGGGTCGAGGCGGCGTAGTCGCCCCCGCCGGGCCCGAGGGACGCCTGCCGCGTTCCATGCCCGGACCTGTGCGCGCCGACTGCGGCGCTGCGAGCCCCGGTCCACGTGGCTCGTCCGGTCCATGAGGGCGGCGGAGTTTCAAGGACGCGTGACCGACATCGGCTCGTCAGGGTGACGTCGGGGTGTCGGACGGGGCGTGCCGGTTCGGGCCGGGAAACCGTTGAGGACGTGGGGCTGGTACCGGAGTTGTCTGTTGCCGTCTCTCGGCGCCCCGGCCGGAGTCGACCGCACGAAGAAGCACCGGCACCGGACAACGGCGCCGATGGAGCGAAGGAGGCCCGCGATGAGCAAGGTCGTGCTGGACGTATCGATGTCCCTGGACGGGTTCACGGCCGGACCGAACGTCCGGGACGAAGAACCCATGGGGGACGGCGGTGAACAGCTGCACGAGTGGATGGCCGGGAAGGGGCCGGACGGCGGAGTGGACATCGGCATCCGCCAGGAACTGGACGCGTCGGTAGGGGCCACCGTCATCGGACGACGCACCTTCGACTTCGGCCTGGGCCCGTGGGGAGGCACGCCGTGGCCTGGCGTCCCCAGCTTCGTGGTCACCCATCGGACCAGGGAGGACCTCCTCGGCGACAACGGCGGAACGTTCGCCTTCGACGGGCTGCAGGCCGCAGCCCGGCGTGCCAAGGAAGCCGCGGGGGACAAAGACGTCCTCGTCCTTGGCGCCGCCGTCGCCCGGCAACTGCTCAGGGCGGGCCTGCTCGACGAGGTGCGCATCCACCTCGTCCCCCTGCTGATGGGAGAGGGCACGCCCCTGTTCGCCGGGGAGCGGGCCGAGCTGATCCCCCAGGGGGAACCCGTCGCGGGATCCGTGACCCACCTGCGCTACAGCGTCCCGAAGCCCTGACGCCCCCCTTGGGGGTGGCGGCGGACATGCCTTTCGTGAGGTCGATCGGCCCCCGCTTCTTGCGTACCTGCCGCCAGGTGTGTACACCTCGTCGGCCGTCAGGTCCGGCTCTCGGCCCGGTTCCTCGACGCTGCGTACGCTCGCTCGACCTCGCCCAGATACTGCGCCAGGCCGAAGCGGACTTCCTCGACAGGTCGGCCGTCGGCGCCCGGGTACATCAGGTCGGACCAGACGACCGTCCCGCCCCGGAGCTCGACCCGGATGGCCAACCTCTCCGGCCCTGGCTCGGGCCGTCCCTGGGCCGCCACATCCACCGTGCACGGCGTATCCGTCGGATACAGCGGCCCGCCTGGGCGGAGCAGTCGAGCCGGATCGAGGCCGGCCATTCTGCTGTCGCTGCGCGCGACCACGTCGAGGCCGTCGACGAAGAGGTACGTGTGAACGGCCGCACACGCCGGCGGCCCAGGACACGCGTTGATGAGCAGCGTGCTCACCGTGCTGTCGCTGTGCCCGCGGGGCACGGTGGCCCTCACCTCGCGTGGGCGCCTACGCGGCATCCGCCGGATGTGACGTCATGGGCCGATCGTAGTCGCTACGCCGCACCGGGCCGGAGGACGCCGTACGCGGACGGCCTCCGGCGTGCGAGGACGCAGGCGCCCGCTCGCCGCCGCTTCGGCCATGCCGGGCAGCGGAGCCCCTCACGCGGTCCGGTGCGACACTCCCGCGGTCCGGTGCCGCAGTCCCGCGGCCCGGTGCCGCACCACGGTGCGCACCTCTACTCACGGGTCATCGCCACCGCTTACTCGCGGGTCATCGCCACCGCTGCGCCGCGTGCGGTGACAACGGTCAGAAACACCGTCACTCTGGCGCCGAAAGCGCTCGAGAGATCGATGGTCTCGCCGCCCTGTGCCCCGATGCATCCGAGGGTCATGCCCGTCTGGGCAGGGACGTCGAGGACCAATCCGTCCTGAGGGCCCGTCGACCCACTTCCCCGGAACTGGCTCGGGGGCGTCAGCACTTGCACGCCGCCCTGCGAGGTTTCGACGTTCCTGGCCCAGATGTGCAGGACGAAGTCCTCGTCGCTAGTCACATGAACGACGTTCTCGTTGTCGCCGAGACCGAAGTACCCGCGTGCGATGTGATCACCAGTCGGCATTGGAATCTCTCACCTTCGGCTTGATGCTGAGTCCCCGGCTCCCGCCACTGTGACGCGGGTCTTGGCGCTGGGTGAAGGCCTCACGCCGATCGAGCGGGAGCGCGCCGGGGGCGCGCGGTGGTGAAGATCAGCTCGGGAGCTACGGCGTGCGGGTGAAGGACCGGCGGTAGGAGCGGGGCGGCACTCCCCGACGCCGTACGAACTGTGCGCGCAGGACGGCCGCGCTTCCGAAGCCGACCAGGCGCGCGATCTCCTCGACAGGGAGGTCCGTGGTCTCCAGGAGTTCCTCGGCGCGGCCGAGCCGCAGGCCGAGCAGCCAGGCGTGCGGAGTGGTGCCGGTCGAGGCGGCGAAGCGGCGGGCGAACGAACGCCTGCTCATCAGGCATCGGCGGGCCAACTCCGCCACGGGAAGCGGCTCGTGGAGGTGCTCGCGGGCCCAGGCGAGCACGTCGGCAAGCCGGTCGTCATTGCAGTCCTCGGGGGCCGGGGTGGCCAGGTACTGGGCTTGTCCCCCGTCTCGGTGGGACGGCAGGACCAGGTCTCGGGCGATGGCGTTGGCCGTGGCGGCGCCGTACTCCCGCCGCAGGAGATGCAGGCACAGGTCGAAGCCGGCGGCGGCTCCCGCGCCGGTGACGATCCGGCCTTCGTCGATGTACAGGGCGTCGGGTTCGACGGTGACGTCCGGGTGACGTTCGGCCAGCAGACCGGCGAACCGCCAGTGGGTGGTGGCGCGCCGCCCGTCGAGCAGACCGGCCGCGGCGAGCGCGAAAGCACCGACGCAATGACCCGCGACCAGCGCGCCGCGCTCATGCGCGGTGGTCAGCGTCTCGAGCACGGCGGGCCCCGGCGGTGTACGGAAGTCCGCCCAGGGCAGAGCGATCACCAGATCGGAGGCGGCCAGCCGGTCCAGGCCGTGCTCGACCACGAGCGGCAGCCCGACATCACTGCGGACACGCCCCGGCCGGTCGGTGCACAGCGCGAAGTCGAAGCAGGGCAGGTCCGGGCCGCGCGCGTCGAACACCTCGGAGACGATGCCGACTCCGAGCACCCCGACACCGGGCGGGGCGTAGGCGGCGACTGTCACGAAGGGCGGCACGCGGGCAGTGTGGCACGATTCCTGCGATCGGTGGCAGTGCGGCCACTCGTGAAGAGGGTCGCCACACCGAAGACTTGGGGCCATGACAGACGCACCGCTCGGCCGCAGCGCCACCTACAGGATCCTGACCACGGGATACACCCTCTCCACCGGCCCCGGGGTGGCCGCCACCGTCTCCTACGTCAGCGACGGAGGACGCCACGTGATCGTCGACCCGGGCATGGTGGCCGGCCGCGAACGGATCCTCGGCCCGCTGGCGGAGTCGGGGATCGGCCCGGATGACATCACTGATGTGGTGCTCAGCCACCACCACCCTGACAACACCATGAACGTCGGCCTCTTCGGCCGCGCTCGCGTCCACGACCACAAGGCGATCTACCAGAACGACCAGTGGACCGACCGCGACGCCGAGGGCTACGAACTGACCCCCTCGCTCAGGCTGATCCGCACCCCGGGACACAGCCGCGAGGACATCACCCTGCTGGCAGGCACGGACTCGGGTGTCGTGGCCTTCGTGGGTGACCTGTGGTGGCGCCCCAACGGCCCGGTGGACGACCCGGTGGCCCCGGATCACGAGATCCTGCGCGCGTCCAGGCTCCGGGTACTCGCCGCCGCGGATCTGATCGTGCCCGGCCACGGCCCCGCGTTCCCGGCCGACGACACCGCGCCACGCTAGCGGCGATGAAAGGGACCCTGGGCGCGTCGGCGACTCCGCCACGATCCGTCGCTCGGTCTGCTGGAGTTACTGCTCCTGGACCTCGGCGGAGGAATCGGAGCAGGGTGAGCCGGCGGAGCCTGTCGGACACGGATCCACGCGCCACGAATCCACGCGCCGCGGATCCACCCACGAGTCTCGCCCTGGACCATCCCACCGTCCGACCTCCCCAGCGGCCTGCGCCACCAGAGAGGCCCGACCGGTGGGCGTCCGCACCCAGCGCCTGTTCGGTACTAGCCGAGAAGGTTGTTCAGGAGGCCGTCGGCGCGGGTGTTGGCGTTGTTGTTCTCCGTGGTGTGTGTATCGCTGTTGACGTTCGAGTTCAGCAGCGAGAGGTGATCGAGGGCCTGGAGGTTACCGAGGGCACCGTCAAGGATCCCTGCGTGCGCCGGCACGACGGCGAAGACGAGGGAGCCGACAGTGAGAGCGGCAGTGACGAGGATGTTTCGCTTCTTCATGCGTTGATCAACGGTGGCCATTGTGGAAGGTCACCGGGCCAAAAGAGCGATAGTGCTGCAACGGCTCCCGCGGCAGCAACTCGCGGTCACCGGGGGCGTCGAGCAGGTCGTCGAGATCCGCGCCGGAACAAACGACAACACCAAGACCCCGGACCCGTATCACCCCCGTCCCGCTGATGTGCGTGACCCCGCTGCGCTCAATGGCCCCCGACCTTGATCGACTGGGGGCCTTTGCACACTGGTGGGCGGAGAGGTCACCCGCCTGTGATCTCGCGACCGGCTCACCTTGCGTAGTTCGCGGTGCCGGCATCGATCCTCTCGAAGGCGTTCGCACAGGACTGTAGCCACCAGTGCAAAGACAGTGACCAGGGCACGTCATACCGACGACAGCCGACTACGAGCTGCCGCGGACAGAGAAACGTTGCCTGATGCGACATCAGGCAACGTTTGCGGAGCGGCAGAACGAGGACGCATCCGTGAGATCGACGATGACGAAAGCAGACGGCTGCTACAGGTCACCGCTCTAGGTCGCGGGGGCTCCAGCCAGCATCTTGGCGATGAGCTCCGACTTGTCGTCGATCTTCTTGGCGTCGACCGAACTCAGCTCGCGAGCGACTTGGTCAGCCTTGCCACGCAGCTCCTTGAGCACCGAAGTGTCGCTGTCTTCCCCCGCGGCCTGCTTTGTCGTACCGGCATCCGCCAAGCGCTGAGCGAGTCGGCACGTCTCGGTGTCGGGTTCGAGCATCGACAGCAGTGCGTAGAACTCGGCAAGTCGGGTGGTGTTCATCTGAGCATCCTTCCGAAGGCTGGAGCAAATCCACCATAGCTCTACATAGATCACGAAATGCGCAAACTCGCCATACGGCGTGTCTTGCTGCGCCCCGCCACGCCAGAGGCGCCACCCGCTCCTTGCGAAGCCAGCTGGATCAGCGACTCCACCATCGAGCCTCACGTGCCGGCGATACGAACGAGCCGGCCGACATGGGCGGTACGACAAGGGCCATCGTTGCCGGACAGAACACACAGAACCTTCGGCGGCTACCCCCGAGCCGGCTCGTCCCGGCCAGTGCGGTGAAACAAGACCGCGTTGCCGTCACCCAGTACCGTCAAAGGCCCCCAGCTGATCAGCTGGGGGCCTTTGCACTGGTGGGCGCGGACGATTTCAAACCGCCGACATCTGCTTTGTAGGTTCGATCAAGGACGCCACACCACAGGCACGCCGGGGCGTCCCGCCGCCGTGTGGGTCGTTCGCGGATGCGGCTGTTCGCCCTCGTCGATGTCAGCCGTGGATGTCAGGCTCGGAAGAGCTGGGGGTGCGGACAGAGTTCCAGCGGGTCGTCCGGACGGTCCGCCCACTTCCACCAGACGTGCCGAGCGGGGCAACGCCACAGCAGGCGGCAGGTTCTCGCGCCGTCATCTTCCCGGCCGGACAGGACGAGGCCGCCGGCCCTCATCGTCTGGGCGCACTCGGGACATGTGGGCGGAGCTGCTGCCATGGGGCGCAACCTACTTTGGTCCGACACAGCGGCACCATGCGCTTGGGAATCACCGAAGAAGACCGTCGCAGCCGCGGTACGAGATCCGCAGAGGGGACAGCTCTCGTGCTGGCCATGTGGCCCAACCACAACTGGATAGTCATGGTGGCTGAGTTCTACGTCGAAGCCACCGGGGACCCCAACAACAGTTTGCCCGCGCTGACCCCACCGACGACGAGTTTCAGCTCACGCAGCAAGAGGTTGTCGAGGCAATTGGTCATCTCGACCACGAAGATCGAGCCTAGCCGCCAGCCCCTGATGGCTGCGAGGCCGGCCATTTGCTCCGGCCCCGCGCCGCGCTCGGTGACTCCTGATCCGTAGCTCTAGCCGAATCGGTCAGTGACTGCCGTACCGGCCGCTGGGCGGGCCCGGAGGGACGCTACCGTTCGGAGGCGGTTGCTGGGGTTGCGGTACCTGACTGCTGTACCGCAGGATCCCGGCGGGGGTGACCATGGAACGGTATGAGCTGGAATCGCTGTTGGCCGGTGATGACGAGGCGTCCGTGATAGCTCTGGCCACCCTCCGCAGCGGCGCCACCTACTGGGTAGGAGACCGGGCACAACCCGCAGGCCAGCATGCCGGAGTCTTCAAGCGCCGACTGCAACGCATGCGCATGAACGGACTCGAACCTCTTGGACTGGAACGCGCAGTGCAGCTCGTCCGCGAACATGGCCGGCCCGTGCGCACAGGGATGATCGATTCTGCCGATCGGACATGGACCACCCTGCTCTTCCTCACCGAGGACGGCAGCGCCCTAGTGGCCTGCGCCGGCTGGCTGCGGCCGCTGGTCGTCAAGATGCTGAAGTTCCTTCACGCCCAGTGCGAGGCGGACAATCACGCCTATGCCGAGGTGAGCTACCGCTTCGGCGGCGATGCCCTGCTCGACAGTCACCTGCCGATGCTCGACCTTGTCGACATGCTGGCGCGGGACTACGCGGCCATGGATCCCACGGACCCACGCTTCGCCGGCCTCACATACGCCCTTCGCGTACTCGCACAGTCCTATGCTGAGCACCCCGACTACTGTGAGCTGTGGCGTCCCTAGAGTTTGATCAAGGGGACCCTTGAAGAGGGTGGAGTGTGCAGCTCGGCAAAGGGTCGGAGTGCCGGGCGCTTGAGCACCTGTTTGGAAGACGCCGTTTGCGGGATGGCTGACCTGCGGCGTCGCTGGCCTGCGGATGAGTATTACTGGTGCCCCTGTTGCCCGTGGTTCCCGCCCCTCCTTGCCGGTCGGGCACCTGACGGGCACGGGTCAGTGGCGGTACCTGGCCTGGTGTCCCACGACGTGAAGCAGGAAGTCTTCGATCGTGGGTTCGTCACCAGCCGGTGCGAGTGTGATGCCGAGATCATCGACGGCTTGGAGAGCTTGGTCCGTCGCAGAGCCGTCGGGGTCGTGACTCTCGACCGCCGCTGTCCAGGCTTCGAAGACCGGCCGAACCTCCTCCCAAGCGGGAGTGGCAGCAAAGTCGCAGAGGAACCACGGTTGATCTACCCCTGTGGGAGTGAGCACTGCCAGGAGCGTGTTGCCCTGCATGAGTCGCAAGGGTTGGAGGGTCACAGTGCCTCCTCCTGGGTGGGGGATGAGGCCCGCACGGTACCGCGAGGTCGTCGCAGATGCTTTGGGCGGGAGCTGCCATGGGGCGAGAGATCGAGGCCCGGACGCTGGTCAGCGAAATCGGGCAGTCTGTGGACCTGGCCGGCAATGGCCCGATGTGGGCCCCGATCTTCGGGGCTCGTCCCATGGTGGCTGCCTAAAGCCGTGGAGCCGACCGTCTCAGCCACATTTCGGGTTCATCCCCCTCAACCCTCCGCCGTTGGCGTGCGGCCGGCAGCCAGCGGCCGGGCCAGAGCGGGGCGAAGACAGGAGCGCGGCCCGAGTCGCCGGGCCTCGCGACGCCGCACTGTGCGCGGCGGATGCGCCTTGAATTCGTAGAGAAGGCTTCTATCACCAGGGCTACGGCGCGCTGTCAGTGCCCAGTCATGGCGTTCACCGTGAGAGCAGTGATTCCAACCGTGCCCATAAGGGCGGCGAAGGCTCCGAATCCCCGAGCGAAGCCACGCGGGAGGACGTCGTTGGGCCTGCTGTAGACGAGGCTGGACAGGAAGTCCAAGAACCGTTCTGCGGCTTGGCGATAGTCCGCAGCTAGGAGCACGCCACCCACTACCAGGATCGCGAAGAGGGCAAGCTCCGAGAGCACTGGACTCCTCCTCGGCGATGTCTCGTAGGTGTGAAGACAGTAGACGACGCCCAGGTGGCTCTCACTCCTGGGCCCGCAAGGTGAACTTGGGCAAGACGCAGGAAGGCGAGTTGAGAAGCCGGACAGCGAACAACGCTTGACAGCTGGTGCACACCAGTTGGAACGCGAACGTCAGCGGTGCTATCGCGAGACTCCCGCAAGCCCAGCGCAGAAGCGGCGCCCTACCGCCAAGCAAGCCGCCGCTCCGCCCTAACAGGGAGCTTCCATCATGTCGTCGTTCAAGATCGACACGACCGCTGTCGTCTTCGTCGCCGTCGAGCCCAAGGCGAAGGTCATCAACAAGAGCCGCCGTCCGTCGAGGTACGGGAGATGTCGCCGTGGTCGTTGGACGAGACGGTGGGCTTCCTCGCCGCTGCTCGTACGGACGTGTTGCTCCCCTGCGCTGGCAGCGTCTGCGCCAGGCTACGTCTTCACCATCCGCACCGGGCAGCCCATCGAACCCTGGAACCTGTACCGTTCCTTCACTCGCGTCGCGGACTCTGCCGGCCTCCGCGTGATCCGGCTGCACGATGCCCGGCACGGCTGCGCCACCCTGCTCACCGCGGCTGGGGTGGCTCCTCGCGTCGTGATGGAGATCCTTGGGCCCAGCCAGATCAGCATCACCATGGACGTCTACACGCACGTCGTCCGGGACACGCAGCGAGGCTGTCAGCCACATGGACCGGATGCTCAAGAGGCGGCCCGGCCGTGAGTGACCGCGCCCGTTGATGTCACATATGGATGTCAAAGGCCCCCAGCCATGATCGGCTGGGGGCCTTTGTGCTGGTGGGCGCGGACGGTTTCGAACCGCCGACATCTGCTTTGTAAGACTGGCGCGGGTGGTGGACCAGTCTCGGCTGGTCAACAGGCTTGGGAAACCGCCGAGCCCGGCGACGCGCTTCGCGCCACTACATACCCGAGTTGACCGCGGCTGACCGCTCGATCTGGCACGGATCTGGCACGTCTGTCATGCGGAACCGACGCCACCCGGATCCCAGCAGACGGATCTTCTGAGTGCTTCATGCTCCCGCCATGCGCCCATGCCATCTTGCGTGCACCGCAGTCAGGACGCACGGTTCACGTGTTACTGCTCGGCGTGTTCGGCGCTCATCAGGGAGGGCGGTACCTCGTGGGCTCAGCAAGTGAGTGGGCACGTGAAACGTTCGGTGACGCAGCTGACGAACTCGTTGACTTGATTCCAGCTTGCCTCTTGCGGGCTCACACGAGGGCTCGCAACGGGCATGAGGGCGTCCGCACTCAGACCTTAGAGGCGTACGGCCACGGGCTATACGCCGTGCAGTACGAGGAACTTGCAACTGGCCTTGGCGCCCTGACGGATGCCACGCCAGTGCGTCTTCAAGGGCGCACAATGGTGATCATTGCTGACCACGTGATCTACCCGATTCGCTACGCAAAGAGGGACGTCCCAGTCACAGCGGCCCGCTTGCGGCGAGCGACAGGGTTCCGTGCCGAACTCATCCGCCGGCATGGGCCGGAGCCAAGGCAACAGGTGCTTGACCTTGGCATGGATGAACTCGAAGAGTCCGAAGCGCACCCCGACCTTGAGCTCCTGCCAGAGGACGTCCGGCTGGTCCTGGTCGCCTACGCGTGCTCCATGGACCAAGGCGTGATGCGTGCCGAGTGGGGATCCGCGGAGCTACGACGGGAGGATCGGTACCTAATCTGGCACCACCACGAGCCGCTACCTCTCGATGGTCGATTGACCACCGCCTTGTAAGTTCGATGCCCCCTCGATCCTGCCGGGGGGCAGCCCGGCCACGCTGGTCATGCCAGACCGCTTAGGAGCGCTGGCGTTCGGTGCCGTTGATGGCACTTGTGGATGTCAGTTCAGCCCCAACTGCGGGCGCTCGCTGGCACGATGGTCCGGTAGTGGACCTGGGGCGCATTACGTTCGAGATCCCGGCTTGCTAGGTTGTGGCACGAACTTTCGGCGGACGAGAGTGAGCCATGGCCCGAATCTGAAACCCGAGCAATCACCTGTACACGCGACCGACGTGTCGCCAGGCTCGGCAGCCAGGATCCCTTTGTATCGCTGTAACCGCGCCTCCACTAGCTAACTCGTGCCGCTTCATCGAGAGGACGTATTAGTTCACTCGCGCCATCCACAGAAGCTCGATATTTGGGCCAATCGGCCCAAATTTCATCATACGTGGACCGAGTTCCGATCGAAAACCTTAGGACCTCGGCAGATTCCTTGAGGCGGGCTGCAGGGATAATGAATTGGTCCCGTGCTAGGCCAGGCATTCCAGAACGACCGATTCCTGATGGCCGCTGAGCGATGTACTCGCGCTCGCGGTAGTCCTTAAAAGAAAATGAAGCTCGCCCTGCCGAGTCACGAAAATGTCCTGCTGGTCGAAATGCCATAGGGCACAATCCTGACCGTTCGGTGATGTCGATGAACTTGACAATTGAATCGAGGAATTGCGTCAACTCCTCCTTGGTGGGGAAATCATCTCGTGAGTGCTGGAGCTGATTCCGTACGTTCGATACGTTGCCCGATTCCAGGATTTTTGTGATGTCGCCTAGCAAACCGATTATGGTTTCCTGCGAGTCAGCTCCCAAGTCCAAGAATGGCAGAGTGTGAGAGAATGCGAAAGGAGTCAGTTCGGCCGACGCCGCGTATGAAGGCATCTCGGATTCCTGTCGCCTGTACTGATCGGCGTCATCCAACGCGGCGGAGAGGAATTTCTTGAGGCGGGCGAAACCCGAGATCAACGGGGCCAGTGTATTCTTACCTTGCGCGTCGTAAATGATGAATTCGCCTGACGAGGGACCTCGTCGCGCTGAGGAGCTATTGAGTATCTTGGCCATCTGCTCCCTGGCCTCGCTGTGGCGATAAACGAACCTGGATTTCGCCGACCAGTGGTCGAACGTGAGAGCCCAAGCACTGAAGGCCAGAGTTGCATCAAGGGCGCTCTCAATTGACGAGAACAGAGGCGAGGACTCCCGCTTTATCTCATACTTCTCTGTATCGCTGTAAGCCGTTACGCCGGCGACCGCTTGTGCGAAAACCTCCTGGTTTTTTCGCAATGGACCGAAGGCTTCATCTGTGCTCTTAACGTTGAATCCTAGCTTCCAAAGAAGTAAATTCAAGATTTCTGAATCTTCGAGACGTTCGAGTTCCAGGCTGTTAGGAATTCCACACTTTTCGGCGGCCAGTGTAGTCGGCCCCGGGCCAACGAGTATCAGATGGCGGAGCACTTCTGCCGGTTCCTCGCTCCTGAGGAATTGGTCGAGCCGTTCCTCTGCCGACTTTCCCTCAATGCGGCGGAGGCGCCAGTCTAGATCTCTCCGTGAAGTTTCATCCGACAGGTCGTAGATTGAAGAGATGAGACGTTGAAGTCGCACTACTGCTAGCGAAGTGTCGTCCGGCAGACTCCTGACCCCATAGCGCGAGCACTCGGCCGAGAGGTTGTAGTACCCCCCGGAAATATCTAGGATTCTAGGACGTCGAACTTCATGCTCAGGGATTCTTATCACCTTCGCATGAATCGCCTCGTCTATGCAGGAGGAAAGTTCTGTGCTACTCAGAAGGAGAAGAGACTGAATCCTTGCCGCTTTATCGAGACCGTCGATGTAATCCTGTGGGTTGCCCGCCGTGATGCCGTTATAGCTGAGCGCAGCGCGCAGGGGCGAATCTTTTCCTCTGAGTGCGACAAAGATAAGAGTATTCAGCTCGTCCTCGGTGAAGCATTCACCAAGGAGGGGAACTTCGGCAACGGTTTTCTGATCTCCGTAAAATTCGCAGAAGTCGTTGTCTATCTCCAGGAAGAAGTCGCGAAAAGAAGCAGGCTGCCCGAAGTCCTTCTCAAGGACTTCCCTTACTCTCGTTCGTGTCTTGTGGATCTGACTTGGCGTGGTCTCAAGGTAAGTTCGGTGAACAGTCCGACAACTTCTTTTCTCGCAGTGATAGAGCGGCACGTTGATTAGAGGGGGAAGGCCTCTAATGCCTCGGCTCGTCAGAATGCCTAGCGGCCCAGTGACCAGATCGAAGGATTGAAATACCCCCCGAGGAGTTCCTTCTAGTAGACGGGCGGTTTGACTTTCGTCTAGCGACACTGGCACATGTTTGAATATTTCGAATGCCTTGTCGTAGAGGTCGCGCCCCCATACGAAGGGGTGTAGGATTTTCCCGGCCTCAATTTCCTCGTTCAGTGCGGTAATCAAGCGTGGCAGGTCGGTTGCTTTATGATCGATTAGCAATTCTTGGTGGAAGACCTTGAGGAAGCATGCCAGCCTGACCTCTGCCCACTTGAAGTTCCGCGCTCGCATAACGTGGCGGCAGACCTCTTCGCCATGGGGTGTAAGCACAATCGGATCGATTAGCTTGGACGGAACACGGTACCGTGTAGGCAAGATGGAATCGCTCATGAACTCCTGGATAGCAATCAGCCGGAGTAGTTTGATGCGTTCATCCGTGTCTGGATACATCGCCCTAAGATCACGAACCGTGTGCGGCATGCAAGATCCTCCGTTCCCCAGCCGTAGGGTAGCCCCGAATCGGGCTGTTTGTGCAGGGTTCGAGGAGATCGGAGCGGTGATTTATGAGGTCGGCGGAGCGGCTTTGGGCTGGAGCTGCTTTGGCGCGAGTGATCATGGCCCCGTAAGCTTCCGGCGCGTCGGGCAGTCTGTGGACCTGCCCGGTAAAGCACGACGTTGGGGCCATGATCTTCGAGGCTCGCGCCAAAGTGGCTGCCTAAAGCCGTGGAGCCGACCGGCCTCAGCCACAGAGGGTGTCTCCCACTTCATGCCCGCAGCCGCCGAGCGCGCCGCCGGGCGCGGCCAGCCGGGGCGGAGACAGGAGGCAGGCCGCGCCGCAGAGGCGGCGCGCGCCCGCGCCGTGCGCGGGCCTTGATCGAGTAGAGAAACTCTTACCGCGCTGATCCCACGGCCTGCGGTCGGTCTGTCGGCCTGTCCGTCTGCTGCGTTACGGTGCTGGTCATGCCTTCTGCGCTGGATACGCCTCAGGGAGCGGCCGAGCTGGCCGAGTCGTTGCTGCCACCGCTCGGGAACCGTTGGCTGCACACTCAGGCGGTCGCAGCTCGGGCTGTCGAAGCCTCGGAGGCTCTGCCCGAGAACGAACGGGACCTCCTCGTCGCCGCTGCCTGGCTCCATGACATCGGGTATGCACCCGAGCTGCGTGACACCGGCTTCCATCCGCTTGACGGTGCCCGGCATCTGGCCTCGCTCGGTGCGCCTGATCGTCTGGTGCGGCTCGTGGCCCATCACTCCGGCGCGGTGTACGAAGCAGAGCAACGTGGGCTCTCGGCTGAGCTGGCCGTGTACGAGCGGGAAGACTCCCCCGTCCTGGACGCGCTGATCTTCGCCGACATGACCACCGGCCCCGCCGGGCAGCGCTTCGACTTCGATAAGCGCATTGACGAGATCCTGGTTCGCTACGAGCCCGGCAGCGAAGTGCACAACGCGATCAGCAAAGCCCGCCCGTACCTCGGGGCCGCTGTCGAGCGGACTCTCGCGCGGCTCGGTGATCAGCCGATGTAGGGCGTCGTTTCGCCGGAGAGGCCACGATCGATCCGCATCCGCATCGACGGATGGATGTTCAGCTCGTCGAGCCGGTCCGGCCGGACGAAGGCGACTTCCTTGCTCTCGCTGCTGGTGCGCAATTCTCCACCGGTGATCTTCGCTGTGAAGCAGATTGAGAACTGTTGCCGTACCTCGCCGTCGTCGTACGCCATGACGTGCGCCGGGTTGGTGTACAGGCCGACCAGGCCGGTCACCTCGACCTCGAACCCGGTCTCTTCCTTCGTCTCACGTACCGCAGCGTCTGCGGCAGACTCGCCAACATCGACGCCGCCGCCGGGCAGGGCCCACAGATCGTTGTCAGTCTTGTGGATCAGCAGCACTTCGCCAGCCTCATTGAGGGCAACGGCGGTGACGGACGGGACGATGCTGTTCGCCTTCGGAGCGTTCGGATCGTTGAAGTAGTCGATGCGGGCCATGACTCCAGCGTCGCATGCCCGTCGCCGACTGCGGTTACGACGGGGTGCCCTGCTCCCATGCGTAGTCGAAGCTCTTCATGTAGTGGCGGAACGTCCGGGCCCCGGGGATGTACCGGAAGTGCAGGACCGGGTTCTGTCCGGCCGGTGCGCCGAGAACGTGTGGGTTCACCAGGACGTCGTCGTCGAACCGGTAGATGGAGTTGTAGAGGATCGTGTCGTGGAGCCGGACCTCGACGCCCGGCGTCCTGGTTGCTGGTTCGAGGTAGCGGCGGGTGATCCGTGCTCGGGCGGCAAGGTCGCTGCCGATGCCCTCTTCCTCGCCACGCTGGCGGACCATGTCCGACTCGGGGTCACCGAGGAGTACCCGGACCTGGGCCCCTGCCTTGGCCTTGTCGGCGAGCTGGTCCGGCAGGTCGGGGTGGCTGTCGAAGAGGAACAGGCCCGCGTACACGAGGATCTCGACGTTGCTGGACGCCTGCTCGATCAGCGATGACCAGAGGGTGGCCGGCACTGCTCCGCGATGCGGGTAGTACGTCACCAGTTCCGAAGTGCTGGCCGTCTCCGCCTGCTTCGTCACCGCGGGCCAGAGGTAGACCTCGTCCACGCCGAGGAAACTGGACGCCTTCCACCGGTGACCTCGGTGTGGCGTGCGGTCCGTCGTGATCCAACGCTCGACGCTCTTGGGATCCACTCCGACGTGCTGCGCGACCGACTGAACGGTCTCGCCCTTCGCCGAAATCGTCGCGCGCAGACGCTCGTTCGCCATCTCGGTATCGCCCTCACCTGGGGGACGCTAGGGACGTTTTGACGATAGCTCAGACGTCCCCAAACGTCCATACGGGCCGTGATGTGTCCATCACTTGCTGCGGTCTCCTGATCTCACCGCCCGATACGGCGGTCCGAATCACCGTCAACTACAGGAGACAAGACGATGCGTCAGATTCCAGTCGATACCACCGGCGCCGTCGTGATGGTGGCCCAGCCCCCGCAGCCGAAGATCGCCAACCGTCAGACCGGAGAGGTCGCCACTGACCGGGACACCGGTGCACCGCTGATGACGATCGACGTCATGTTCGTCATGAACGGCAACGCCGAGATCCTGAGCCTGACCGTTCCGGAGACCGGGTTCACCGGCGAACTCACCACCGGCACCCCGGTCGGCCTTACCGGCGTCGTGGCCCGCCCGTGGGAGAACGAGTTCAACGGCCAGAAGCGGCACGGCATCAGCTTCCGCGCGATCGCCGTCACCTCCCTGGCGGCCGACGCCAGCAAGCCGAAGGCGGCCTGATCGTGACCGGGACAGCGATCGGCCTGCTGGCCGTCGTCGGGCTGGCGCTGCTGCTCAAGTGGCGCCGCCCCGCCTGGTACTGGCTCGCCTTCGGCATCGGCCTCGCGGCCCTGCGGGTCCTGATCCGGTACGCCTCGGTCATGGACGCCTGCGGGCTCACTGTCCCGCCGTCCCGGTGGCGGCTGGCCTGGGCTCGAATCGCCCGCCGGCCGGTTCCGAACCCCCGGCCGCCGCGCATCCTGAGCCTGCGCCCGACCCGCACAGGACTGGTGCTGCGGCTGGGACTCCGGCCCGGTCAGGACGCCTTCGACTTCGCCGCCTCCACCGACCGGCTGCGGCACTCTTTCACCATGCAGGGCGTCACCTCCCGCGAGATCAAGTCGGGTGTCGTCGAGCTGCGGATGACCGGATACGACGTGCTCAAGCGGGTGCAGATGCCCGCGAGGGTCATCCGTGAAGGCCTACGCATCCCCGTCGCCCTGCGGGAGGACGGGGAGGTCCACTACCGCGACTACCGCCAGGTGCCGCACGCCCTCAACCTCGGTGCCACCGAGTCCGGGAAGTCCGTCTACCAGCGGCAGTTGGTCAAGGAACTCGCCGCACTCGACGTCGCCCTGGTCGGCATCGACTGCAAGGAAGGAGTAGAGCTCTACCCTCTCGCCCGACGCTTCTCGGCGCTTGCCGACAATGCCGACGATGCTGTGGACCTGCTCGACGTCCTCGTGGAGAGGATGGCTGCAACGTACCGGATCGTCCGTCGCGAGCAGCGCATCAGCTCGGACGTCCCGGACGCAGAGATCACCGCCGACATCTGGGGCCTGCCGGATCACCTGCGCCCGACTCCGATCGTGCTCCTGGTCGACGAGGTGGCCGAACTGTCGCTGTTCGCCAACTCGGCAGAGAAGAAGCGGCGCGAGCGGATCGTCACCGCACTGGTCCGGCTCGTCCAGCTCGGCCGGGCTGCCGGCATCTACGTCGAAATCTGCGGGCAGCGCTTCGGCTCCGAACTCGGCGACGGAATCACCATGCTCCGCGCCCAGCTCACCGGCCGTACGGCACACCGGGTCAACGATGAAGCCTCCGCCAAGATGGCGTTCGGCGACATCTCCCCGGACGCCGTAGTTGCCGCCACCCAGATTCCCGCGAACCGCCCCGGCACCGCCGTCGCCGGTGACTCGACCGGCGGCTGGGTCCGCATCCGCACCCCATTCACCTCGCTGCGCCAGGCCGTGAACGTCTGCAACGCCAACGCCCACCGCACGCCGGACCTGCCGGAGCTGGCTCCGTTCCGGCCGCTGCCGCCCACGGTCTCGCTCGTCAAAATCCCGGCCCAGGCAGAGGCACCAGCCTCCGTCTGACCCGCCCCGTACGCCGGTCGGCGCGACCGTCTCGCGCCAGCTCCCTACCCCCGCCATGCCCAAAACGCCCTGCAAAGGAGGTGAAGACATGACCCGCAAGCTGCGCATCGACGCCGTCTTGGTACAAGCCGTGATCGCCGGGGCCCTGTCCTTCGCCCACCTGCACGACCTCGCCGCCGCTGCCGGACAGACCGGCTGGAAGGCATGGGCCTACCCCGTCTCCGTCGACCTGCTCCTGGTCGCCGCCTGGCGTCGCCTGCGCAACGACGGACCCTCCCGGCTCGCCTGGTGCTGGTTCCTGATCGCCCTGGTCGCCTCCCTCGGCGCGAACGTCGCCACCGCCGGATTCCTCGACCTCCAGCACCCGCCCGCCTGGCTGCGCTTCGGCATCGCCGGATGGCCCGCCCTCGCCTTCCTCGGCGGCACCCTCCTCGCCCACTCACCCACCGCGACCGACCCCGCCCATGAGTCGAAGCCGGAGCCTGAGCCGGTCGAGGTTGTGCCGGCCCAACCCGCCCCCGCCTCTGAGCCCGAGCCGGTCGAACCTTCGGACCCTGCTCCGGCCCTGACCGCCGCTGAGCCTGCTGCCGCTCCGGCTCCGCCGGTCCCGGTCGCGCTGGTCGACCACGCCCGCAAGGTCGCCGACGCGCACCGCGCCGCCACCGGCACACGGATCGACACCGACACTCTGCGCGCCCGCCTCGGCGTTCCGGCCCCGATGGCCGACGCCATCGCCGCCCAACTCGCCTAATCAGAAGGGACAACCCGCCATGTCTGCCCGCGACTTCTTCCACTCCGTCATGCGGATCGGCCCGGTTCAGGTCGGCACCCACCGCGACCGGCACGGCCGTACCAAGCACGCCGCCGTCTGCACCGCCGACCGCTGCGGCTGGTCCTCCGACTACACCAGCCGCTCGGCCGCCACTCTCGCCGCGCGCACCCACCGCTGCCGCATCGCCTGACAGGAGGCCAACCGATGAACGTCGAACTCCCGCTGATCCTCGTTATCGCCGTCTTCGGCTACTTCGGCATCCGACTCTTCCGCCCGCCGACCTGGCTGATCGTCGTGCTCCTCCTCGGCGGCTTCCTCCTCGCCGACACCTTCCTGGCCCCTGCCATCGAGTCCGGCACCCGCACGGGCGTCGACGTCGTCAACGAGACCCAGAAGTAAGCGAAGGGAAACCGTCATGCTCCGCCCGCGCATCCCCACCATGCCGCCCCCGACCGGCATCGTCACACCGCTCGCCGTCCAGCCGACCCGCGTCGAGCAGCAGCATTCCACTTCGGCCTGCACCTGCCAGCACACCCCGCCTGCTGCTGACGTGCCTGCGCCCGTCCCGGCTCGGCCCGCCGTCCAGATGACTCCGGGCACTCTCCTCGCCCTGGTCGCCGGTGGTGCCGGAGTCGTCCTCGTCGTCGGCGCGGTCCTGGTCTCGATGCTCCTGGCGGTCGCCGTCACCGCCGCCTCGGTCGCGGTCTGCGCGCTCGTCGTCCGCTCACTGCTCAACAACCCGCGCAAGCGCTTCTGACCGGCCCCGGGGCGGTCGTCAACCGCCAAGTCACCGCCGCCCCGGAGCCACACCCCAACCCATCCCGAAGGACAGGAAGGAACACCCATCATGACCGACCGCATCACCGCCCCCGCGCGGGTCTGCTCGAACTGCGACGGCTTCCCCACCGTCCGCGTCACCCTCGGCGGCCGCGACCGCCACGGCAACCTGCGCACCATCACCGTCCACTGCCCGGCCTGCCACGGCACCGGCACCCGCCGGCCGATCCCCGCCCGCATCGAGGTGGCCGCGTGACCGACACCGCCACTGCGGCGGGCCTGGACCCGGCCACCCTGGACGATGTCCTCCGGGTGGCCGGGTCCCCCGGCTTCGACCGCTGGAAAGACCAGGTGCACCGCACCGGCGGCTGCTCCGACCCGATCCACCTGACCGGCTGGACCCTCGCCAAGGACAAGACCACCGGCGAGACGCTGCGCCGCTACTCGACCGACACCGAGCCGGACGGACGGCTCCGCGTCGCCTGCGGCAACCGCCGCGCCTCCCGCTGCCCCACCTGCGCCTACACCTACGCCGGAGACACCTACCACCTGATCCGCGCGGGCCTGGCGGGCGACGAGTCCAAGGACATCCCGGCGACTGTGCGGGATCACCCCCGCGTGTTCGCGACGCTCACCGCGCCCTCGTTCGGCCCGGTCCACAACCGTCCGGACCGTGGCGTCTGCCGCTGCGGCACCCGCCATCCCGAGGACGAACCGGCGCTGGGCACCGCCCTCGACCCGGCCACCTACGACTACGCCGGGACGGTGCTGTTCAACAACCACGCCGGGCAGCTCTGGCAGCGCTTCACCACTCGCCTGCGCCGCGAGATCGCCGCCCGCGCCGGACTCTCACAGCGGGAGCTGAAAGACGTGCTGCGGGTCTCCTACGGCAAGGTCGCTGAGTTCCAGAAGCGCGGCGCGATCCACTTCCACGCCGTGATCCGCCTCGACGGACCCGACGGCCCCGACACCGCTCCGCCCTCGTGGGCCACGGTGCAGCTGCTCAACGACTCCATCCGCGCCGCCGTCGCCCACTCCTACACCTCGATCACCGTCCCGGCCGCCGGAGACCAGCCCCGCCGGCCTTTCCGCTGGGGCACCCAGCTCGACATCCGACCAGTCAAAGCCTTCGGCGACGGTACGGACATCACCGAACAGGCCGTCGCCTCCTACGTCGCCAAGTACGCCACCAAGGCAGCCGAGACGACCGGCAGCCTCGACCGCCGCATCGGCAACCGCGAAGTCCTCGACCTCCTCGACGTGCCCGACCACCCCCGCCGCCTCATCGAAGCCTGCCTCGACCTCGCACCCCTCTACCCCGACCGCAAGCTCGACGCCTGGGCCCACATGCTCGGCTTCCGCGGCCACTTCTCCACCAAGTCCCGCCGCTACTCCACCACCCTCGGCGCGCTGCGCCAGATCCGCGCCGACTACCGCGCCGCCCAGGACCACGACGCCCTCGGCGACCCGGACACCGTCCTCGTCCTCGCCTCCTGGGAGTACGCCGGACACGGCCACACCCCCGGCGAATCCGCCCTCGCCGCCACCATCGCCCGCGACATCCAACTCAACCGAGAAACCGCCCGCGAAGCCCTGGAAGGGAGCAAGCTGTGATCGACCGTCTTATGACCGTGACCCAAGCTGCCGAAGTCCTGGGTACGACTGAGCGGTTTCCTCGTCGGCTCATCGCAGAACGCCGCATCGTCTTCGTCAAGGTGGGACGGCATGTCCGCATCCCTGAGAGCGCGTTGGTCGAGTTCATCTCAAGCAACACGGTCCAGCCGATCGTCACTCGCTCCTGGCTCGGGGCGGTGGCCTAATGGCGAACACCAAGGGGAAGCGTCGCCGCTTTGGTGCGGTGCGCAAGCTGCCCTCGGGGCGCTTTCAGGCTCGCTACCAGGGTCCGGACGGGCTGCTGCGTTCCGCGCCCGAGACGTTCCCCTCGCAGACCGATGCCGACCGGTGGCTCGTCCGCAAGGAAGCGGAGATCATCGACGGCCGATGGAAGAACCCGGACGACAAGGTCCTCTTCGGGGTGTACGCCGACGCCTGGTTCAAGGAGCGCGACTACGCAGCGACCACCCGCGAACGCAACGGCAGTGCGCTGCGCCTCCACATCCTGCCGACCTTCGCGGACGTAGTCCTGAGTGAGATCACGACACCTCAGATCCGTCGCTGGCGTGCCGGCCTTCTGGAGTCCGGCGTCGGTGAGCCGACGGTCGCGAAGGCGTATCAGATCCTCCGAGCCATCATGAACACCGCGGTTGACGACGAGGTGATCCAGCGCAACCCCTGCCGCATCAAGGGCGCCGGGGCAGCCAAGACAGCCGAGCGCCCCTTCCTCGAGGTCTCCGAGGTCTTCCAGCTCGCCGACGCCGTGCCGTCCCGCTTCCGCGTGTTCATTCTCCTGGCAGCCTTCACCGGACTTCGCTTCGGGGAGCTGGCCGCGCTCCAGCGTCATGACGTCGACCTGGAGCGGCGAACTGTCGCCGTGCGGCGTGCGCTGGCGGAGACCCGCACGGACGGCATCCTGCTGAAGACGCCAAAGAGCGCCGCCGGTGTCCGCACCGTGGCCTTCCCGGCCTCGCTGACGGCGGACCTGGCAGCTCATCTCAACGCGTACGCCGAGCCGGGCCGTACCGGGCTGGTGTTCACCGGGGCACGGGGTGGGCAGCTTCGTCGGAACAACTTCCGCCGCCTGTGGCTGCGGGCCCTGGAGACGACCGGCCTCGGAGACGTGCACTTCCACGATCTGCGCCACACCGGGAACACCCTCGCCGCGACCGGCGGTGCGACGACCCGTGAGCTGATGCAGCGGATGGGGCACTCCTCGGTGCGGGCCGCGCTGATCTATCAGCACCTGGTGAACGGCCGTGACCACGCCATCGCTGCGCACGTCGACGAGCAGATCAGGAAGGTCCGGCCGACAGACTCCGACGAGGATTCTGGCACGTAACTGGCACGACGCCTCTCCCCCGCCCCCGCGGCCGAGGAACGAACAAGGCCCAGGCTCCCGGTTCAGTACCGGTGACCTGGGCCTTCGTCGTGCCTCACGCGAGTGGGCGCGGACGGTTTCGAACCGCCGACATCTGCTTTGTAAGAGCAGCGCTCTACCCCTGAGCTACGCACCCGTGGATGAGGCCACAGCCTACATGGCGCATACCCCGCACCTCCAAACCGCCGCCAGGCCCCGATCGGCTCCCCGATCGGGGCCCCGCCGGGTCGTCCCCGCGCCGTCGGCAGGGCGTACGGGGGATAGCCCCACCAGGGAGACGGTGGGCGGCCGGATCGATGCGGGGCCGGCGCGCTCGTAGGGTGAAGGAACATCACGCAGAGCTATCTGCGCAGCTACCCGCGCACTACTTGGGGGAAAGATCGCCATGACAAGCGGACTCCGTCGTCATCACCGCCGCGCTGTCCGGGGCGGCATCGTCGCCTCCGGGGCCGTGCTGCTCGCGGTCGGGCTCTCCGGGTGCGGGAGTGCGGACGCCAGTGAGGCGCCCGTCGAGAAGAAGTCGTTCGCGCTCACGGGGACGGCGCTGACCATCGCGTCCGACAACACCGACATCGAGCTCGTACCGGCCGACGTCGACGAGGTGGAGGTGACCCGGCAGGTGGACGGTTGGGTGTTCCTCGGGAACGGGCCGGACGCCACCTGGAAGATGGCGGACGGGACGCTCACCCTCAAGGTGAAGTGCGACGCCATCGCCAGCGACTGCGTGGCCCGCCACACCGTGAAGGTGCCGCGCGGCACCTCCGTGACGGTGGACGACGACAACGGGAGCGTGACGGCGAGCGGGTTCGACACGGCGCTGAAGCTCCGTTCGGACAACGGGAGCGTGAAGGTCACCGACTCCAGCGGGGCGCTCGAGCTGGACAGTGAGAACGGCAGCGTCGTCGCGGAACGGGTGACCGGGAAGAGCGTCGTGGCCAGGTCCGACAACGGGTCCGTGCGGCTCGAGCTGGCCGGGGTGCCCGACCGGGTGGAGACCCACAGCGACAACGGGCGGGTCGAGATCAGGCTGCCCGGCGCCGGCGCGCCGTACGCGGTGGACGCCAAGAGCGACAACGGGGACGTCGACGTCGCCGTGCCGACCGACGACGACAGTGCTCACATCGTCAAGGCCCGTAGCGACAACGGCGAAGTCGTGGTGCGCAGCGCGAACTGACAGGCCCGTGTGTTCGTCCTTACCTGGTGGGAGAATTAACCGGACCGGGACCGGGCAGGGCGGACACAGCACGGGAGAGGGATGTGACGGCGAGAGACGCACGGCCGCACGACAAGGCACGAGCGACCGCCGTCAGGGGTGTGCGGGGGGAGGTCCGCGGCGTTCTGGCGCTGGTGCTCGTCCCGCTTCCGCTGCTCGCCGCCGTCGCGGCGGCGCTGCCTGCCGCGTTCGCGGGGGGCGGGGGGACACGTCGCTGGTTCGGCGGCCGGGGTGAGAGTCAGCGGGCGGACGCGCAGGCCGCCAAGGACGCCGCCGCGGCGGCGTTCTACGAGCTGGACACGGCGCAGCGGGATCTGCGGATCTCCATCGAGACGATCACGGCGGTGGACAGCTCGCCCGAGGCGCGCCGCGCCGTGGAGGGGTTCGCCGCGCTGGGGCGGCGCATCGACGAGGTGAGCCACGCCTACATCACGGCCGTGGACGCGCACGATCTGGACCGGGACGACCTGGACGTGTCCGTCGCCGCGCAGGCGCGTACGCAGCTGACCCGGGCCAAGGACGAGCTCGTACGGGTCAAGGGGGATCTCGACCGGTTCGAGCAGGGCCTCGGACCGTTGCTCGACAAGGCGGAGACGCAGCTGGCCC
The DNA here is from genome assembly GCF_040677245.1 of Streptomyces kurssanovii. Classification (NCBI taxonomy): domain Bacteria; kingdom Bacillati; phylum Actinomycetota; class Actinomycetes; order Kitasatosporales; family Streptomycetaceae; genus Streptomyces; species Streptomyces kurssanovii. The sequence goes on along the minus strand of NZ_JBFAQK010000030.1, from coordinate 15,067 downwards.
GGCTGGCACCCGCCGTCGAGCGGGCGCGACAGGCGCTCCTTTCTGCGAGCAATGCTCTCGATTCGGTACGCGGCTCCGGTTTGAGGGCGGACGATCTCGCGGCGCGCCTCGCCCGCCTCGCTCCTGAGCTGACGAAGCTCAACGAAGGCGCCGGGCGACACGGCGTCCCCGAGACACTGCAGCGCGCCGACCGCGTGCTGCGGGACGCCGAGGCCGTACGCGTGGAGGCGGAACGGCTCCCCGAGCGCGCGGCCGAGATCGACAAGCGCCTGGTGTCGCTGCGCACCCGTGCCCAGGCCCTCACCACCCGCTCCGCCCAGGTCGAGCCCGTGCTCAGTGAGCTGCGCCGCCGGTTCACCGCGGCCTGCTGGCAGGACCTTCAGCCCGTGCCCGAGCAGGCGGCCGCCGCCGTGCGTCAGGCCGAGGAGAAGCTGAGGGAGGCCGGCAAGGCGCGCGAGGAGCAGCGCTGGCCGGATGCCACGGCCCTGCTCGGCACCGTAAGGGCGCTGCTGAATTCGACGGACGAGGCGGTCTCCGCAGCGGGCGACCGGCTCAGGCGTCTGAACGCCGTGGCCAAGGACCCGCAGGAGGAGATCGAGCGGACCCGTTTCGCGATCCGTGACGCCCAGCGCCTCGCGATGACGGGCCGCAGCACCCCCGACCCGCGCCACGCACGTCCCTTGGACGATTCCGTCGCCCGGCTGGAGCGCGCCGTCGCCGGGCTCGAGGGCAGACACCCCGACTACTGGCACTTCCTCACCGAGACGGAAGCGGTACGGCGCACGGTGGCACGCGTGGTCGACCAGATCCGGGAGGAGCGCGGCGCCGGCGCCGCCTGACCGGCCGGGGGGCGGGGAAGGGTCGCTGCGCTTCGCGACCCTTGCCCTCTGCCCGCCACCCCCGTGCCCGGCCCGTCCGGCATCCGCACAACCCCGGCATCCGCACACCCCCGGCCTGGCTTGTCCCCCTTCGTCCCGCGGCGGATCCTGGTGGAGTCGGTGTCCGCGTACGTACGAAGGAGGCCGGGATGGCCGCACAGGTACTGCGCTCGAGGAGCGTGGGCCGGGGCAGGCGCCGCATCGCACTGGACGAGCATCTGCCTGTCGATCATCACCTCAGCCGTTTCTACCGGGTGGGGGCGGGGCTGATGGGCCTGGTCCTGGTGGCGTTCGGGATCCTCGGGCTCATCGACCGGATCGGCTTCTTCGACACCCGCGGCGACACCGTCGCCGGCCTGAACACCAACGGCGCGCTGAGCGTCCTGTCGATCGCCGTCGGGCTGCTGCTCTTCGTCGGCATGGTGATCGGCGGCAACTTCGCCTCGACGGTGAACATGGTCCTCGGCATCCTGTTCATCCTCAGCGGCTTCGTGAACCTCGCCCTGCTCGACCGGAGTTTCAACCCCCTCGCGTTCCGCATCCAGAACGTGCTGTTCAGCTTCGTGGTCGGCATCCTGTTGATGTTCTTCGGCATGTACGGGCGGGTCAGCGGGAGATTGCCGCACGACAATCCGTACTGGCGGGCCCGCCACCCCGATCAGGCCGAGCATGAGCTGCGCGCGAGCCGCCGCCGGGCGGAGCTCGCGGCCATGCAGCCCTTGGCGCCCCGGCCGCCCGCCGCCGGCACCGCACCGGGCGACCGCCCGACGACCGGTCGCCGCCTGTTCTCCCGTAAGCCGCTCGCACGCCGCTAGCCTTACGGCATGCCTCGTTATGAATTCCGCTGCCGGACCTGCGGCGACACGTTCGAAGTGAACCGCCCCATGGCCGAGTCCTCCGCCCCCGCGAACTGCCCCGAGGGCCACGACGACACCGTGAAGCTCCTCTCCGCGGTCGCCGTAGGCGGCACGAAGTCCGCCGCACCCGCACCGAGCGGCGGGGGTGGCGGCGGTGGTTGCTGCGGAGGCGGCTGCTGCGGCTGACGCTGGCTGACGGCGGCCCGATCCAGCCTTCGGGCGCACGGCTGCTCGCACTACGGGGGCCCCGGCCACGGGCCCCCGTAGTGCGTTGCGAGGTGCGCGCGGTCGGCCTGATCGTCACAAGCCTGTCCGACCGCCTTTCGCGACGAGCTGCGCCGCGGGCGCCGCATCAGCCGGCTCCGTCACTTCGACCCGGAAGGTCTTGGCGACCTCGTCCAGTCTCCGGTAGATCTCGGGATGCGGCATGTCGAGGGAGAGCCCTGAAATCTCCACCGTGTGCACATATTCCCCGGCCCGAGATTCCACACCGAAGGCCGGACCCTCTTCCGGTGACACCACGAGCGACAAAATATCGCCGGCCGCGTCATGAACGGCGAGTACCTTCATCCGTCTTCACTCCTTCGCTGAAACAGTCTACGGGTTTACGGTACTGACCATCAGGCGAACATAGGGGCAATAATTCGTGCCGTGATTCCGCACCGTGATGTCGAGGTACGGGTTCGGATTTCCCCCAGCCCCTTCTGCACGTGTTTTGAGCAGCTCTACCCCGAGGATCATCGCCCCGGAGACCGCTCCGGTCAGCCCGTGCGCCGTGACCGTGACGGTCCCTGAGCCCAATTTCGCATGCGGCCCGACCCAGTAGCCCGCGGCCCCACCAGGTGGGATCCGCTCCGTATTGAAAATGACTGCGTTGAAGAGCGTTACCGACGCCATGGATTCTCCTTCGCTTTTCGAGCGTACGCCCACACAAATCCGGGGCCAATACAGGTGCGGGCCGGTACATTACTTGGCCGACGAGCCGGCTTAATCACCGCAGGCCTCGCTCCGGATTTCCCGGCCGAAGGTAGCAGAGCGTTCCACCCACCTGGCCGGGACTCGCGAAGAATGCGATCCATTTTCCGAATACCGGCAGTCCAACCGAATTACGGTCCTGTGTTGACGATTGGCAGCCAGCCCCGACGATATGGTGGGAAAACACGCCGGGTTCCCTCCACCACACACCGTCGGCGGCCGCTGCGTCGGCAACGCCGGTCAGCCACGGACGGCCCGTAAGGGGGGGTTCTTGACCACGCCACGTTCTAGCAACCGCGAGCTGCGGGCGGACAGCGATCCAGGCCGACACTCGCCCAGGCGGCGGACACCGTTCACCGCAAAAACGATTCCCGGAACCCCATCACCGCCGGCCGCCGGGACTCGACACGAATGCACGAGCGGTCACGGCTGGGCCGGGAGTGCTCGGCGCCAACGGCTGTTCCGTTGTTCCTCGAGGTCGGCACAAGCCGCCCGGCCCGGGGCCGCGACCGAGGCGGGCAGCGCCTCACGACCCCAGGTAGCGCAGTACCGCCAGCACCCGCCGCGAGTAGCCGGTCGTCCCCGTCAGTTCCAGCTTCTCGAAGATCGCGTTGATGTGTTTCTCGACCGCGCTCTGCGAGACGTGGAGGCGGCCGGCGATGGTGGCGTTGGTGTGGCCCTCCGCCATCTCCGCCAGGACGTCCCGTTCCCGTGCGGTCAGGCGTGACAGGGGGTCGCTGCGGGTGCTGCGGGCCAGGAGCTGCCGTACGACCTCGGGGTCGAACGCGGCCTGTCCCCGGCCGACCCTGTCCAGCGCGTCGAGGAACTCGTCGACCTGGACGACGCGGTCCTTCAGCAGATAGCCCACTCCCCCGTCGTCGGCCGTGAGGAGCTCGGTCGCGTAGCGCTTCTCGACGTACTGCGACAGCACCAGCACCCCGACCCGGGGTCTGCTCCGCCGGATCTCGAGGGCTGCGCGCAGCCCCTCGTCGGTGTGGGTGGGCGGCATGCGTACGTCGGCGATCACGACGTCCGGCGGTGACGCGTCCACGGCCGCCAGGAGCGCCGTGGCGTCGCCGACGGCGGCCAGCACCTCGTGGCCCTCCTCCGCGAGCAGCCGCACCAGTCCCTCCCGCAGCAGGGTGGAGTCCTCGGCGAGGATCAGGCGCACGGCAGCTCCGCGGTGACGGTGGTGGGACCGCCGGCCGGGCTGTCGACCCGGAAGCGGCCGTCGAGTGCGGCGACCCGGCTCGCCAGGCCCGTCAGTCCCCCGCCGGCGGGGTCCGCGCCGCCCACCCCGTCGTCCTCGACGCGCAGCGCGAGTGTCGGGCCCTCGCGGCGCAGCGTGACGGCGATGCGGGTGGCGCCCGCGTGCTTCACGACGTTGGTGACGGACTCGCAGACGACGAAGTACGCGATGGTCTCGACCTGCCGGGACCCTGGTGGCTCCTGGACCTCGTACGTGAGGTGCACGGGCAGCGGGGTGCGTTCCGCGACGGTCTCCAGGGCGGCGCGCAGTCCCGCCTCGTCCAGCACGGTCGGGTAGATGCGCCAGGCGACGTCGCGCAGTTCGGCGAGGGCGCGGCGGCTCTCCTCGTGGGCCTGGAGGAGGAGTTGGGCGGCGCGGTCGGGGTCACGGCTGCGGCGCGCACGGCCGAGGAGCATGCCGAGGGCGACGAGCCGCTGCTGGACGCCGTCGTGGAGGTCGCGTTCGATACGGCGGCGCTCGCCGTCGACCGCGTCCATCATCCCGGCGCGGGTGGTGGCGAGTTGGGCGATGCGCCGTTCCAGTTCGTCGTGGTGGCTCGGGCCGAGGAGCCTTCGGGCCAGATGCCCTTCGAGCAGGGCGAGTCCGAAGACGCTCTGGGCGGCGAGGAAGACGAGGAACAGTCCGATCAGACCGGTCCCGGCGACCGCCCACGGGTAGTCGATGTCGTCGACGGTCCAGCCGAGCGCGGCGTATCCCGCGTACAGCAGGCCGAGCAGCACACAGAAGATCACGAGCCCGCCGAGCATTCCCAGCGGCCAGCGGGCGACGACGTACCGCGCGGCGTGTGCGCTGCCGTACGAGGAGGAGATGCGCGCCCCGAGGAATCGGGCGAGCCTGCGCCGCTCGAGGTGGGCGAGGCGGGTGGCGATGCCGCCCAGCGGCCGCTGGGCGGCGCGCCGGCCGCGCGGCCAGGCCAGCACCAGCAGCAGGACGACTCCGCCGAGCAGCGCGAAGAGCAGCTCCACCACGGCGGTCAGCGCCCCGAGGAGAAGTCCCACCGCGTACCGGGTGCCCCGCACCGCCAGTGCCTTCATGATCCGTCACGCTAGCCGGTGGGACCCGCCCGGCACACTGCGGAAAACCGCAGGAAGGTGTGCGGTCGCCTTCAGGGTGCCTTCAGCTTCGCCTGCCTAGGTTCGAGGCATGAGCAGCGGCATCGAAAGCAGCGCACCGGGCTGGATCAACAGCCTGATGGAAACCCTCGGCGCACCGGGGGCGGGGATCGCCATCGCCTTGGAGAACCTGTTCCCACCCCTGCCCAGCGAGGTGATCCTGCCGCTGGCGGGTTTCGCGGCGAGCAGCGGGCAGATGGGGCTCGTCGCCGTACTGCTGTGGACGACGGCCGGGTCCGTGATCGGCGCTCTGGCGCTGTACGGGATCGGGGCGCTGCTGGGCCGGGACCGTACGGTGGCGATCGCGGCCCGGCTGCCCCTGCTGAAGGTCGCGGACATCGAGCGCACGGAAGCGTGGTTCGCCCGGCACGGGGCGAAGGCGGTGTTCTTCGGGCGGATGATCCCGATCTTCCGGTCCCTCATCTCCGTGCCGGCCGGTGTGGAGCGGATGTCGCTGCCCCTGTTCCTGACGCTCACCACGCTCGGCAGCGCGATCTGGAACACGGTCTTCGTCCTCGCCGGTCACACGCTCGGCGAGAGGTGGGAGGACGTGACCGGCTATGTCTCCGCGTACTCCAAGGCGGTGCTGGTGGCCGCCGTGTTGGCCGTGCTGCTGTTCGCGGCCGTGCGGCTGCTCAGGCCCGGCGCGGGATCACGCCGGGGCTAGCCTCCCGCCCGCCGGGCGCGTGGCCACTCGGTCCTGAGCCGGCCCCGGACCCGGGCGCGTGGCCGCGTCGTGCCTTGGCCGACACCGGACCCGGGCGCGTGGCCGCGTCGGGCCTTGGCCGACACCGGACCCAAAGCGCATGGCCACATGGGGCCTGAGCCGACACCGCTCGGCGCGCGGGATCACGCCGGCGCCCAGGCCGGCCCCGGACCCGGGCGCGGACCACGGGACCGGCCGGGCCGGCACCCCGCCCGGTGCGGGATCACGTCCTGAGCCGACCGGCGCGCCCGGCGCGGGATCACGCCGGCGCCGACCCCACACCGCCCGCCGGCGGCGGGATGACCACGGAGTCGATGCCCTGCCGTTCGCGGCGGAAGCGGCGGGCCTCCTGCCGCAGCAGCCGCAGGATCTCCTCGCCCGCCGCGACGCCCATCTGCGGCAGCGCGACGACGTGTTCGGCCCCCCAGCCGGCCTCGGCGAGCTCACCGTGTCCGGGCCGCCAGGCCAGGTCGGCGGCGAGCAGCAGGTCCGCGTCGAGGAGGGAGTCGCCCGCGGCGAGCGTCAGCCCGGCTCCGGTACGGCGGGCGACCTCGCGCACGGCGGCGCTCTTGGTGAGCGGCTTGGGGACGGCGTAGATCTTGCGCCCCTGGAGGGAGACGGTCCAGCCGCGGGCCTCCGCCCACACGCCGAGTTCCCTGACCCAGTCGTCCGGCAGCAGTTGCCGCTCCACGACGAGATACGCGAACAGGTCTTCCGCGACGCGTTCCTTGCGCAGCCAGGCCGGGTCCGCGGTCCTGTTCAGATGGGCCCGGACCTCGTCGAGGGGTGCGCACTCGGCGGCCAGCCGCGCGGCGACCGCCTCCCGCCAGTCGCGGTCGCTGATGCCGTCGACCAGCAGATGCCCGCCGTTGGCGCAGATCGCGTACTTGGGCGGCAGACCGGGCAGGCTGATGCGCTGGTACTGCTTGCGGGTGCGGGTCGTCGTCGGTACGAAGACGGTGTCCTGGGCGAGCTTGGTGAGCAGCCCCGCCGCCCGCTCCGTCATGTACGACAAGGGCTTGTGCTCGTGCACCTCGACGCAGAGCAGCCGGGGCGCGACCGCGTCGGGCATGCCGAGGCCGAGCGCCGCGTTCGAGTAGATGAGGGTGCGGTCGAGGTCGCTGGCGACGAGGACGGTCACTTCGCCACCGCCCTGCCGTCGGCGCCGGTGGCGCCGCGGGTGTACTTGGGGTGGATCAACCCGACGCAGCTGTAGGGGAGTTCGTCGACCTCCTCGACCGGTACGCCGCGCTGCTCCGCCAGCAGCCGTACGTGGTCGAGGTCGGCGCCGGCTCCGCGGCTCGCGAGGATCTTCCAGGGGACGCGGCGCAGCAGGACGCGGGTGGTCTCACCGACGCCGGGCTTGACGAGGTTGACGTCGTGGATGCCGTACTCCTCGCTGATCCGCTCCACGGCGCCCCAGCCCTCCCAGGTGGGGGTGCGGTCCGCGGACAGCAGTTCCTTGACGTCGGCGTCGACGGCGGACATGACCTCGTCGAAGCGGGCGGCGACGGTGTCGAGGAAGTGGCCGGAGACGTCGGAACCGGCGAGTTCACGGTAGAACTTGGCGCCGTGGAAGTCGTCGGGACCGACCAGGTCGGCTCGCAGGACGGTGCGCGATATCAGGCCGGAGACGGTGGAGTTGAGGCAGGCGGAGGGGATGAGGAAGTCCTCACGGGTGCCGTAGGTGCGTACACAGCCGCCGGGGTCGGCGAGGACCGCGATCTCGGGGTCGAAGCCGGGGAAGTCCCGCAGGGCCTCCGCCAGTTCGCGGGTGATCGCCCCCTTGCCGGTCCAGCCGTCGACGAAGACGACGTCGGCCGGGTCGTGGTGCTCGGCGAGCCAGCGCAGGGCGTTGGCGTCGATGCCCCGGCCGCGCACGATGGACACGGCGTAGTGCGGCAGGTCCAGACCGTGCCGGTGCTGCGCCCAGCGGCGCATCAGCACGCCGACGGGTGTACCGGCGCGGGCCAGCGAGACGAGCACCGGGCGCGGCGTCCGCTCGGCGAGGACGGTGTCGGTGACGGTGCCGACGGCGCGGGCGATGCGTGCCGCGGAGGCCGTGAGCGCGGTCTCGAACAGCTGCTGGTACTGCTCGTTCGGCTGGTACTCGACGGGCAGCGACTCGGCGTAGTGCGCGCCGCCGCTCTGGATGGCTTCCTCGCGCTCCTCCGTGGGTGCCTCGAGCTCCACCTCCGAGAGGTCCTGGAGCAGCCAGCCGACCTCCTCCGGCGCATAGGAGGAGAAGTCGGGTCCGCGGAGCGGCTGGGGCAGCATGGAGGGCCTTTCAGGTCCTTCGGGCGCGTGATGTTCCGGTACGTGGCCGGGGACCCCCGGTACGTAGCTGGGGACGACGGCGAGCACGACGTGCCCGGTGTGGGCGGCGAGCTGGGCCAGCAGGCCGTCGGGGGCGTGCAGCTGGGGGGTGTCGGCCGTCGAGTCGACGACGGCGACGACGGCGTCGAAGCCGGCGCCGGCCACGTTGTACGCGTAGCGCTCGCCGGGCCCGTCGGCCGGGTCGTCGTGGGCGGGGAAGACGAGCCGGGTGCGTATCGCGTAGCCGGGGTCGTCGACGGCGAGGACGGGCGAGCGGGTGGTGGTGGAGTAGTACACCTCGGTACGGGCCGTCGGAGCGGAGGCCGCCCGCGCCGCGGTCTCCTGGGCCGTCCCGGCGTGGCCGTTCTGCTGGAGGGCCACGGCCAGCCGCAGCGGCGCGTACATGAGCTCCTCGTTGCCGAGGACCAGGACCCGGCGCGTTCCGCCGGTGCCCCGGGCGGCCGGCGCGGTGCCGAGTGCGTCGGCTATCCGGGCCGCCATGCCCGGCAGCGCGGCCTCGAGCGCCGTGCGGTGCTCGGGCGTGAAGCCGTGCCTGCCGCCGTCGGGGACGCCGGCGGGCCACTCGAGTTCGACCCGCGTGTGCCGGGGCGCGCCGGTTCCCGCGGGGCCGTGCGTGACACCGGCGACCGCCGGTGCCCGCTCGTGCGCCGCGACCAGGGCCTGGCCCTTCTCCAGGACGCCGTCCGGGAGGCGGACGGTGCCGGAGGCCATGGCCACCAGGTCGACACGGGCGCCGATCTCCTCGGCGAAGGCGTCCAGCCGGCCCAGGTCGGACGCGGAACGCATGTCGACCAGCGCCACGACCACGTACCGCTCACGTGGGTAGCGGGCGTGCAGGTCGCGGATGGTGTTGAGAACGGTGTTGCCCGTGGAGAACTCGTCGTCGACGAGGACGAGGGGGCCCGGCCGGTCCAGCAGCTCCGGGTCCTCGGGCAGCAGCAGGTGGGAGGTGGCGTGCGAGTGGGACTCCTCGAAGCCGCCGGCGGCCGTCACGCCGTCCACGGGGCGGCGTGTGGAGTGCAGGTAGGGCGCGAGGCCGATGCCGTCCGCGACGGCGTGGCCCAGCCCGGTCGCCGTCTCCGCGTATCCGAGGACGACCGCGCGCCGGCACTCGTCCGTGCCGAGCAGGTCTCGGACCCGGACACCGAGGTCGTGCCCGGCGCGCCAGACCACCAGCGGCTGCTGGGGCACATGCTTGCCCAGCACGTTCGACACGAGCAGGTGCGCCCGCTTCGGGTTGCGGCGCAGGGCGAGGCCCAGCAGCTCCTGGAGTCCCTCGTCGCCGACGAGGGAGACTCCGAGCCGCTCCGCGACCCAGCTTCCCGACCACACCACGTTCTCCTCGTCCCTTGTCGTCATCGGTCCCTTCGGCGTCATCAGTCGGTGAGCCCGGCCGCGAGCAGTTCCACGAAGCCGATGTCCTCCTTGGCCACGCCGAAGACCTCGGCGCGCAGGAGGGTCCGCTCGGCCCAGGCGCGGTGCGGCTTCACCTCGTTCATCTTGTTCGTGTACGCGGAGCGCAGCACCCCGCCGCCGCCACGTTCCGGCCGCAGGATGTCCTGGGCGTCGCTGAACTCCTCGTGGCTGACCACGGACAGCGCGTGGACGGGCAGGACGTGGGAGGGGTGGATGCAGGTCTTGCCCATCAGGCCGTTGGCCCGGTCCAGCTCGATCTCGCGGAGCAGCCCGTCGAGGTCGTGCTCGATGAGCGCGGTGCGCAGTTCCTCGGCCCGCCCCTCGAGGAACGGGCTGCGGCGCAGCTGCGGCTTGAACATGCGCTCCTGCGACCTGAAGTACTCCCAGACCGGCCCGGTGATGGTGAAGCCCGTGCCGTCGGAGCGGCCGAGCACGTTGACCACGTCGGCGATCACGGACGTCACGATCCGCACGTCGTAGGCGGTCATGTCGGGCGAGCGGCGCAGCCCGTACGCGGAGCAGAAGTCGGTGACGCCGAGCCGTAGCGCGAGGACCCGGTCGCGGTACTTGTCGACGGTGCGCGCGATGCCGGTGAGCGCCTCCGTCCTGGTCTCCAGGTGCAGCAGCTCGGGCGACTCCAGGACGGGCATCACGAACAGCCGCCGCCCGCCGGCGGCCTCCGCGGTCACGAGGGCCTCGAGGAACGGGACGCCGCGCTCCTCGGTGAACTTCGGCAGTACGAATCCGGACAGCAGCCGTCCCGATGGCCCCAGGCGCCTCACGAGGTCCGGGATCTGGTCGGGAGTGCGGACCCGGATGAAGAGCAGCGGCACTTCCACGCCCCGCGCGTCGAGGTCGGCGAACTGCCGGACGAGGTTCGCCTCGCCGTCGACGACCTCGGCGTCATCGATGGAATCCTCCAGGCAAAGGACCATGGAGACGACTCCGCGCGCCGCCTGCTTGAGCACGTCGTCGGCCAGCTTCGGCCGGGTGGCCGGGCTGTAGAGAGTGGCGCCCAGCGCTGCCGCCAGTGTCCGGGCCGGCGAGTCCGCGCCGAAGTCGCACGGCTCCTGATGGAACAGCCTCGCCCTCTCCGCGGGCGGGATGTGCCCGAAATGACGCATAAGAGATCCCCCGTACTGCCGCTTCGGGCCTGACAACATGTGGCCGGTAATAGTACGTAAGCACAGGTGTCCAGAGTTCCCCAAGTGCATGAACTCCGGGTAACTCGTCCGCTTCTCGACCATGCCGTACGAGTGGCCGCGCCGGGCGCGGCACGTGCGGGAACTGGGCCCCGCGTTGTCCCGGGGCCCCTCGGCCAGGCAGGATGACCGGTATGACGCACGCGATGCTGAAGGGCTCGAACGTCCCTCTTGATGCCAGGGCGGTACGTGCCGTGCTGCGCTGGACGCCGGGCGCGGCGGTCCCCGACGTCGACGCTTCCGCCCTGCTGCTCGGCGGTGACGGCCGTGTGCGCTCCGACGAGGACTTCGTCTTCTACAACCAGCCGCGGCACCCGTCCGGGCTGGTCCGGCGGCTGCCGAAGAAGCACGTCGGCGACCACCTGACCGACACCGTCGAGGCCGACCTGGCCGCGCTGGATCCGTCGGTGGACCAGGTGGTGATCGCGGCGTCGTCGGACGGCGGCACCTTCGAGCACGTACGTGACCTGCGGATACTTCTCCATGACGCTGCCGCGCCGGCCGGCGGGGAGCCGCTGGCAGTCTTCGACGTGAAGCCGGAGACCGGCGAGGAGACGGCGATCATCTGCGGTGAGCTGTACCGGCGCGGCGACGGCTGGAAGTTCCGCGCGGTGGCGCAGGGCTACCCGACGGGGCTGGTGGGGCTCGCGACGGCGTTCGGGATCTCGGTGGAGGAGGCGGAGGCGGAGGCGCCGGTGGCGCCTGCTGAACCTTCTGCGCCGGCCGCGCCGTCGTACGGCTATCCGCCGTCGGACGTGACGCAGCCCGCGCCCGCGTACGTGCCGGCGGCGCCGCAGCCCGCGTACGGCTATCCGCAGCCGGCCGCGGCGGCGGCGTACGCCCCCGACCCGAGCTTCCGGCTGCCGCCGATGGGACCGCAGTTCCAGCGCCCGTAGCCCCGGCCGGGGCGCCCCGCCCCTCGGCCCGGTAGCGGGGCTCCGCCCCGAACCCCGCGCCTCGATCGCCGGCGAGGCTGAAGGTCCCCCGAAGCCCCGGCCCGCCCCCGGACGCACCGCTCCGACTGCCGCCGGGGCGCGACGGCCCCCGCCCGCGCAAGGCCCCGGCCGAGGGCCGGCCCACGCCGGGGCCGGCGCCCGCGCGACGACCAGGTCCCCGGAAGGGCAGGTTCACCCGGCGCCCACCCGGCCCGGTAGCGGGGCTCCGCCCCGGACCCCGCGCCTCGATCACCGGCGAGGCTGAAGGTCCCCCCGAAGCCCGGCCCGCTTGGGCCCAGCGCCGCCCCGGCTAAGACCAGCCCGGCCGGGGCTGACCAAGCCCAAGCCCATCAGGCGGGTGGGTGCCAGGCCCCGTAGAAGCCCACCGCGAAGGCCCCCGGCACGTGCCAGGACCAACGAAAACCAGCCCAGCCCCCGGACGCACCGCTCCGACTGCCGCCGGGGCGCGACGGTCCCCGCCCGCGCAAGGCCCGCCCCAGGGCCGGCCCACGCCGGGGCCGGCGCCCCCGCGAAGACCGAACCCGCCCCGCGGGGCCGGGAACGCACCCCCAGGCGAAGGCCTGGCCCGCCCGGGGAGGGCTAGGCGCGGGACTGGGACTTGTAGCCGCGGCCCCATTGGAGGCCCCAGCCGTAGAGGCGGTCCAGTTCCGCCTGGAAGCCGTAGACGAACTTCACCTCGCGGCGCACCGTCAGGTCGCCCTTCGTGTTCTCCACGGAGAACACCGCGCAGGACCGCGCCTGCGGGGCGCGTTCGTCGAGTTCTATCTCGACGCGGGGGCCGTTGCTCGGGTAGAGCGTGACGTGGGCGTGGGTACGGTCGAAGGCCGGGGTCTGGTCGTAGATGTAGACGAAGAACAGCAGCCGCTTGATCGATTCCCGGTGGTCGAGGTTGACGAAGATCGTCTCCCCCGAGGGCGCGCCGAACCGGTCGTCGCCGCTGAGCTTCACGAACGGCGGGCCGTTCAGGTCCCCGAAGAAGCTGCCGAGCGGCTGGACCACGCCCTTGCTGCCGTCGGTGAGCTCGTACAGGCAGCCCAGGTCGAGGTCGACGTTGACCACGCCCTGGGTGTGCGCCTGCACGACGTCCGGCTGGAAGAGCTTCAGGGGGTTGCGCAGCAGTCGGCCGCTCTGCCGGGAGCGGCCCTCGATGTCGGAGGAACGCATCCGCCAGGACAGGTTGACGCGCAGGTTTCCGCTCGCCGCACCCTGCTTGGTGAGCGATACGGACGGATTCCGCCTGGTCAGCTCGATGGAGTTGGAGGCGGCGCTGCCCGAGTCGAACTGCGCAGCCCTGCCCCGCCACAGGTTGTCCCAGATGGCCATGCCCCACCCCTAGTTGTCACTGGTCGTCCCATGTTCCGCGGATAACGCGACGGGGCGGCCGGGAGCACCCGGCCGCCCCGCAAGGAAGCGTTCCTCAATGGTGTGGGCGTCACACCCCGGAGGAGACCTCAGCCTTCTCCTCCGGACCGCCGGCTTTTCCCTCGGAGTTCTCCAGCGCCTTGTTGCGGCGCAGCGAGGACCAGAAGGAGGCCGCGATCAGCACCACGCCGATGAGGCCGGTGATGATCTCGCTGATCTCGTGCTGGATGGTGACGAGCAGGATGACCGCCAGCGCGCCGATCGCGTAGTGGGCGCCGTGCTCCAGGTAGACGTAGTCGTCGAGGGTGCCCTGGCGGACCAGGTAGACCGTGAGGGACCGGACGTACATCGCGCCGATACCGAGGCCGAGCGCCATCCAGAAGATGTGGTTGGTGATGGCGAACGCGCCGATCACGCCGTCGAAGGAGAACGACGCGTCGAGCACCTCGAGGTACAGGAAGAGGAAGAACGCCGCCTTGCCGGCGAGGCCGACCGCGGAGACCTGCTTGCCCTCCCGTTTGGCCTTCTCCTCCTCCTCGTGCTCGCGCTCCTCCTCTTCCTCGAGCTTGTCCTCGAAGTAGCCGGAGAGACCGCCGACGACGAGGTACGTGATCAGACCGGCGACGCCGGAGAGGAGCACGGTGGCCGACTTGTCGGCGTGACCGGTGCTCGTGTGCGCGTTGGTGGCGAAGGTGATGGCGGTGACCATCAGGACGATCAGCGCGATGCAGACCGACAGCATGTCGACCTTGCCGAGCTTGGCCAGCGGCCGCTCGAGCCAGGCCAGCCACTTGTGCTCGCGCTCCTCGAAGATGAAGTCGAGGAAGATCATCAGCAGGAACATGCCACCGAACGAGGCGATCGCCGCGTGTGCGTCGGTGACCAGGTCCTCGTACCTGTCGGGCTGGTCCATGGCCAGCTGGACCGCTTCGATCGGCCCGACCTTGGCACTGATGGCGACGATGACGACGGGGAAGACCAGCCGCATGCCGAAGACCGCGATCAGAATGCCGATCGTCAGGAAGATCTTCTGCCAGAAGGCGTTCATCTTCTTGAGGATTCCGGCGTTGACAACCGCGTTGTCGAACGACAGCGAGATCTCGAGGATCGACAGGATCAGTACGATCCCGAACGCCTCCCAGCCCCACTGCCAGGCGGCGAATGCGAGGCCGAGCGCCGTGACGGCGAACGACCAGCCGAAGGTTTTCAGAACCACTGGCTACCCAATCGTGTAATTGTCCCCCGGGTGAAGCCTGGGGGAGCTTCTCCCCCGCGCCGCACGCGGCTTTACGAAACGTTGACCCCGAAGTCTAGAGCGATGCCCCGCAGCCCCGACGCGTACCCCTGCCCCACGGCCCGGAACTTCCACTCCCCGCCGTAGCGGTAGAGCTCACCGAAGATCATCGCGGTCTCCGTGGAGGCGTCCTCGCTGAGGTCGTAGCGGGCCAGCTCCTGCCCGTCGGCCTGGTTGACGACGCGGATGAAGGCGTTGCTGACCTGGCCGAAGGTCTGGCCGCGGTTGTCGGCGTCATGGATGGAGACGGGAAAGATGATCTTGTCCACGTTGGCCGGCACCTTGGCGAGGTCCACCAGGAGGGACTCGTCGTCGCCGTCACCCTCACCGGTGAGGTTGTCACCGGTGTGTTCGACGGAGCCGTCCGGGCTCTTGAGCTGGTTGTAGAAGACGAACCACTCGTCGCCGAGGACCCGTCCGCTCTGGCAGAGCAGCGCGCTGGCGTCGAGGTCGAAGGGTGCGCCGGTGGTGGAGCGCGCGTCCCAGCCGAGCCCTACGAGCACCTGGGTGAGATTGGGTGCGGCCTTGGAGAGGGAGACATTGCCTCCCTTGGCGAGCGTGACGCCCATGTTGGTGAGTCCTCCCCTGGATGGCTTTGCTGCGGGGCCTCTTCGGCCCCAGGCGCGTGGGGGCGGCGGGCGCGCGGGGGGGCGGCTGGACGCGCGTCACGTTGCTGATCAAATCAAATAAACACAGAAACCA
>NZ_JBFAQK010000029.1:0-84945 GCF_040677245.1 Streptomyces kurssanovii | reverse complement strand
CTCGCCGGCGTTTGAGGCGCGGGGGTCCGGTGGGGGTCCCCCCACGCCGCCAGGCGTAGGGGGAGGAGCCCCCGAAACACCGCGCGCAGCGCGGTACGGGGTCCGGGGCTTGCCCCGGTTTCGGGAAGGGGCGGGTAGGGGAACGGCCCCGCGCAGCGGTCAGGCCCCGCGCCACGCCCGCGCAGCGCGGTCACGCGCGCGGCAGCGGCGCAGCGCAGCGGTCACGCACCCCGCGCCGCGGCCTCCGCGCAGCGGTCAAGCCCCGCGCCACGCCCGCGCTGAGGGGTCACGTGCGACGCGGCAGCGACCTCCGCGCCGCGGACACGCACCCCGCGCTGCGCGGTCACGCGCCCGCAGCGGCGCAGCGCAGCGGTCACGCACCCCCGCCCCGCGGTCACGCGCGCGCAGCGGCCTCCGCGCAGCGGTCACGCCGCCCCCGCGCAGCGGCCCCCACCGTCACGCGACTACCCGCGCCACCAGCAGCCCGTCGTAGCCCTTCACCCCCACCGTCTGCAGCGCCGTCGCGTCCAGCCTCGGCTCGCGGGCGACCAGGTCGAACATCTCGCGGGTGCCGAGGATGGACGGGTCCTCGCTCGTCGTGTCGACGACGCCGCCACCGCGCACCACGTTGTCCACGATGATCAGGCTGCCCGGGTGGGTCAGGCGCAGTGCCCACTCCACGTAGCGGGCGTTGTTGCGCTTGTCCGCGTCGATGAAGACCAGGTCGAAGGGGCCCGCGCCCGGTTCCGCCGCGATGCGCGGCAGGGTGTCGAGGGCCGGGCCCGTGCGGACCTCGGCGATCTTCGCCAGGCCCGCGCGGGCGATGTTCGCGCGGGCCACCTCCGCGTGGGCCGGGTCGTACTCGAGCGAGATCAGCCTGCCGTCCTCCGGCAGCGCCCGCGCCAGCCAGATCGTGCTGTAGCCGCCCAGCGTGCCGATCTCCAGCACTGTGCGCGCGCCCTGCGTCACCGCCAGCAGATGGAGCAGTTTGCCCTGATTGGGGGCGACGTTGATCGCGGGGAGCCCCGCCGCCCCGCTCGCCGCGAGGGCTTCGGTGAGCGCCTCGTCCTCCGTCACGAGGAGATCGCTGATGTAGCCGTCCACGGCCTGCCATTGATCCTGAGTCATACGGTTCAACCTACTTTCACAAGGCCGCGCCCGGCGTCGGCGTGCGGCGGCTCGCCCGAACGCGCAGGAGCGACAGGGCCGCCACGGCGACGACGGCGGCCCCGCCGCCGACGGTCAGGAGCCATACCGGCACGCCGGCGACGGTCAGCAGGTCGTCGTCCCAGATCACCCGCCGAAAAGGTGTGTCGTGCCCGGTGGCCACCAGTTCGTGGTCGCCGTTGATCCGGGCGGGCTCGGGAAAGTGCTGGTCGAGTGCGGTGAGGAAGCGTTCCTTCCCGTCGGGGGTGAGACGGAGAAGAGGGCCGCACCCCTGGGTGGGGTGCGGCCCTCGCTACTTCGGAGGGTGTCGACGCGTCACCAGGTTCCGGCGCGCGCGTACCAGAAGGGAATGGGCGAGTCGACGGTTCCGGACTCGTTCCCGTGGAAGGTGAAGACCTTGGTCTCGCCGGTCCCGTAGTTGTACGAAACGGTGATGTCCGCTCGGCCGTCTCCGTTCACATCACCGGGGACGAGGTTGCCGGTGTTCGCCGCCACCCAGTGACCGGCGGGGCGGGACCACGGCGTGACGAAGCCGTCGAAGCCGCCGTCGGTGCGGGCGTGGAAGACCCTGAAGTCGGCCGCGCCGTCGGCGTGCCCGTAGGTCAGGGCGAGGTCGGCGCGGCCGTCTTTGTTCAGGTCCGCGGTGGTCAGCTTGACCCGCTCGCGCTCCCAGGTGCCCGCCGGAGCGTTCCACGACTGCTTCGGGGCGTCCACGGAGCCGTCCGCCTTCGCGGTGAAGGTGTAGAGCCCTGCCGCTCCGGTGGCGAAGCCGTAGAAGGCGACGATGTCGTCACGTCCGTCACCGTTCGTGTCCCCCATGGTGTAGCGGATGTTCTCCGACCACCAGTATCCGGCGGGCGACTCGTACGAGAGAACGGGGTTCTCGAACGTGCCGTCCGTCCGCGCGAGTGACCGGTAGACGCCTGTGACGCCGTTGCCCTTGTTGTAGACGAAGACGAGGTCGTCACGCCCGTCGCCGTTGACATCACCTGTCAGCAGAGTGCTAAGGGACCAGTTCCAGCCGGTGGGAAGGACGACGCTCTTCCGGCGCACCGGGGGACCGGCGGGCTGGGTGAGGAACGACCATGCCCCGACCTCTCCGGTTCCGTAGCCGTAGAAGCCCACGACATCGGAGCGCCCGTCCCCATCGAAGTCGCCCGAGCCCCACTTGGTGCGGGTGTAGTCGAAATCTCCCGGCTCGTCGCTCCAGTACTCCTGGGGCGGATTGTGCCCGCCCTCGACGCCGGCCTTGGCCACGTAGAGACCGGTGGTCGCCTTCTCGTAGTCGTAGGCGGTGAGGATGTCCGTCCGCCCGTCCGCGTCGTAGTCACCGCCGAGGTCGGTCCGGAGATGCATCGTCCGGTCTTCCCATGCGTGGCTCGCGACGTGGCCGCTCTCCCGGTTCCAGCGGACGTATCCGTTCTGGAAGTTCGAGCGCCTGCCGCCCAGCACCTGGTACTCGGGGGACTTCGGGAAGCCGAGGCTGCCTGTGTGACCACCGGCGCTCAGCCAGTGGCTGCGGATCGACCCGACGACCGGCCAGGCCCCCGTGACGTTGACGCTGTCCCAGTAGAACGAGATGTTGCTTCCGCTGCTGACCAGGTGACGGAAGTCCTGGTAGTGCCCGGCGTTGCCCGCGAGTGGGATCTCGTCGCCTGTGGGGTAGCCGAACTCCCTCACTCCGCCGAGGGCGACGTACTTGCGGTAGACGGCACCCCGGACGGCGAAGGGACCCAGACCCGGTTTGCCGTAGATGGCGCTGGGCTTGCCCGCCTTGCTGAAGGTGACGTAGTTGCCTCCGTCGACGTGCGTGGACAACGGATCCGATGTCGGATACCCGAGGTCACCGGTCTCGCGCCCCGAGCTGTTCCATTTGTGGAACAGGCTGTTGCTGACGGCCCAGGCGCCGGTGGTCCTGCTCCAGGAGATGGCGCGGTCGGTAGCGGTGGTGCCAGGCCGGGCGAAGTTGACGTACCGTCCGCCGTCACTGACGTGGGTGACGCCGGAGGTCGGCTTGCCGAAGGCGGCGGCTCCGCCGAGGGCTTCGTACTTGCCGAGGATGGGTCCGCAGACGGGGATGGGCGTGGTTTCGGTCGCCGGGGCGAAGGACTTGCATTCGGTCCAGTCGTAGCCGGTGGTGGCGATGTGGCGGGCGGCCTTGAAAGACTGGCCGTTGACGGGTGCCTGGCCGGGGTACTCGACGGTGCGGCCCGCGCCGTCGCGGGACCAGAGGTCGGCGAAGCCGTCCTTCTCGAAGTCGCCGATGGCGGACAGGTGGGGGACGTCTGCGGCCTTGAAGCCGGTGGCGATGGAGGTCTGGCGGACCGTGGGGTCGCCGTAGACGGTGAGGTCGGCGAGGACCTTGCCCTGTCCGGCCGTGGTCGCGCGCTTGCTCGTGTACTGGTGGATGGTGCCCTTGACCTTGTCGCGGGCCCAGATCTCCGGGAGGCCGTCCTTGTTGACGTCGCCCGGGGTCATGAGCGTCATGTCCTGCCAGTCGGCGTTGCCCAAAGCGATGGGTCGGCCGAAGTTGTCCAGGAGTCCGCCGGTGCGGGAGCCGAGGTAGAGCCAGAGGTTGGCGCCTTCCTTGACCAGCAGGTCGGGGAAGTCGTCCTCCGTGAGCTGGCCGTCCGGGCCGCCGGCGCGACTGTCATCGTCGCTGAAGCTCGGCACGGAGACGATCTCCGCGCCCTTGGCCCAGTGGTTGTCGCAGTCGGGGCTGCCGGGGCTGTAGCAGTTGTAGGCGATGATCTTCAGGTCCTGCCGGTCCCTGTCACCGGTGAGGAGCTTGCCGTCGCCTTCGCCCCGGTAGGCCCACAGCTCGTAAGTGCTGGGGTCGTCGGCCGCCGGCTGGAGGGAGATGACGTCCTCGTAGTGGTCGTCGTCGTCCCAGCTGCCGCCGACGGACACCGTGCCGGAGGCGAACGACTCATCCTTGGCCGCTTCACCGGCGCCGAATGTGCCGTCACCACGGCTCGGGTAGGACCACAACGTGCCCGAACCCGGGTCGATGGTGACCAGGTCGACCAGATCGTCGCCGTTCAGGTCACCCAGCTTGTCATGCTCGTCCGAACGCGACGGAATGAACAGATAAGCCTTGACTCCGGAGCGGTTGTTCGCCGCGTCCTCGCTGCGTACGTAGAGGTACTGGGGCCCGTTGCCCATCGGTCTGACGCCGACGCTGACGGAGCCACCTGTCGCGGCGGGCTTGACCGACTTCTCCCTGGTGTCGTAGTCGGTCCACCACACATACTCGGCGACGTCGTTGGTCTCGCCCAGTGCCGGGTTGGCCTCGAACTTGAACGTGCCCCTGGTCCGTGCGGGCTTCGCGCAAGGGGTGCCCGCGGGCAGCTCGGCCGTGCAGCCTTCGCCGACGCCCTCCGGCCACTCGGCCGAGCTGACCTTCGGCGCCTGCTGAGGACCGGTGGGGTCGTAGGTGAAGTAGCAGCGGCCCGCGCGCGGGCTGTTGCCGACGCCGTCCTTCACGACCGCCTCATACCAGTACTGCGCGGACGCCAGTGTGCTCTTGGGGATGCGCAGCTGTGCGGTCCCGCCGCTGCTGGCGTTCACGGTGGCCGTCTTGGTGGGCTGGCCGGACCGTCCGTACCTGAACTCGACGTCCAGGTCGGCGTCCTCGGCGTCGTCGAACTTCGACGCGCTCAGGGTGACGTGGTCGGTGGTGCCGATGACGCCGCCCGCGCATGGCACCGAAGGATCGATGGTGAGCTGCGGCTTGCTCGGGAGCGTGTTGTAGAGCGTCGACACGCGCGCGGAGTTCGGGTCGAACTTCCGCCACGAGACGTCGACCGTGTTCGACTTCGAGGTGAGGACGAAGGACCAACTGCCCCACTTGTCCTCGACGGCGTCCTTGATCGCGCTCGTGACCTTGAACTCCACGAGGCCGGCCGAGTCGGACGGGCAGTTGCGGCCGCCGTAGGACTCGCCGGAGGAGTCCACGAGGGCGCCCCACGCCGGCTGGTTGTTCCAGGTGATACTCCTGGGCAGAGCGCTGCCGATCGACTTGACCTGGACGTCACCCGATTTGCAGGACCAGGACCCGGCGTGCGTCTGCTTGATGCGCAGCCTCGAGTCGATGATGTCTTTTCCCGCGAGGTTCCCGACGGGGATGCGGAAGTAGGTGTTCGCGCGAACGGTGCCGCCGTTGCTGCCGTCGATGGAGACGCCTATGCGCGCCTCGTCCGAGAGGGTGCCGCCGTTGTAGTAGACGGTGTTCCCGGTGTCCGGGTAGGCAGAGTGTTTGTACGCCACCGACCAGGCGTTCTTCCAGGCGTCGGGTGCCCACTTGGGGTCGATCACGACGGGATAGACCGTCTCGGGATCGTCGAGCACCTCGACGTCCGGCGTGAGGGTGAGCTTGTCGTCCTCGAGCTCCACGCCGAGCTTGGCCCGGTTGCTGCCTTCAGCCGCACCTTCGAGGGTGTCGTGCAGCGAAGGCGTGGCGGACGATCTGGCGGCCTTGGGCGTCTTCGGGTCGATCGCGGTGGCGGTCTCCGAGCCGGCGGAGTCCCACATGTGCGGCTGCGGCGCCGCGAAGACCGCGTTCCGGGAGGGGGTCTTGGCCAGGATCTCGCCCGCCTCGCCCTGCGTTACCTGCAGGCCCTTCGTCTGCAAGCCGAACTCGATGGACCGGACGGCCGGGTTCTTGGCCGCCTTGGGCGTCTTGACGACGAGAGCGTGGGAGAAGGAGACGTCGTCGGCGGTAGCGGTGAGGTCGACGCCCGGCAGCACGTTGGCGTACGTGGCGGTCCGGCCATTCACGGTGGGCTCGGGCAGTTTGCCGTGCGGCCAGGTCAGCGTGACGGCCCGGCCCTCGCGGATCATGGTCGCGAAGACGTTGTCGCCGCCGCCGGAGAACGACGCGGCCATCGCCGACGCCTTGGGCGCCAGACGCCCGTCGGCACCCGCCGCCAGGTCCGGGTCGATGTCGACGAGCTTGCTGCCCTGCCGGACGCGGACCGGGAGGATCGAGCGGTCGACCCGGACGGTGCCATCCGGGTTGATGAACACCTCGTCGGTCTCCGTGCGCCGCGACACCAGCTCGACGGGCTTGCCCGTCCGCTCAGCCTCCTCGAGGGCCTCAGCGGTCACTGCGGCATCGCCCTCGGTCTGAGAGGAGACCACGTCTTCGGTCGGCCTCGACTCTGCTGCGACCCCCGGCTGCGCGATAGAGAGAAGACCGGCCGACATCGCCGTGACGATGACGGCCGATATTGCTCTTCGCGCACCCCCCCGAGAGTCGCTATGTCTCAATATGGACTTTCTCATGAAGTGAGATCCGCCTCAGTTCTTGTTGCTCTGTCCGGCCCCCGGAGCTGCCCGCCCAGCTCTTCCTGCTGCGGCGAAGGAAGGCCCCCTCGGTATGGCTCCCAGGATGTGAACGGAATCGTTCAACGTGTTTCTAGCAGCCGCTGCCGACACAAGGCACGTGCAGGCGACATGACTTGACGCACTGTCTCTTCCGGTGCAGGAAGCTTGTGTTGCTTTGCCCACCGAAGAGCCGATTCTTGAATGCCGCCGTCCGGACAGCTCTTGTTGTTCTTGACAGCCGTGCGTAAATAGCACTTGTTCGCGTGATCATTCGAATTCTTAGGGTGGGGGCTCACGTGCCGCTTCGGCATGCGCGAAGACTTTCTGGACATAGATCCCTGACGTGGCGTTCCGGACTATCCGTGCTCGCATTGGCGCTGCTGGCGTCAGGGGCGTCGCTGTCCCCGGTGCCCGCGCAGGCAGCGGAGGGGCAGGGACTGGCCGAGCTCCAGAAGGTCACGGACGTTCCCGCAGCGCGCACGACCGCGAAGGGGCCGGCAGCGCCGCCGGACCAGACCGAGAAGGCGGCGCTCAAGGCACCGCCGAACGTCCGCTGGCCCGTTCAGGGGACGGCCGAGGCGACGGTGCCGAAGGCGGCGGCTGGGCAGACCGCGCGCGCCGCAGCGGCGAAGCGAGACGCGGCCGCTGCCGTGGGCCCGTCAGCGCGCGTCGGTTCGCTGCCCGTGCGCCTGGCACTGGGCAACAAGGCCGTGGCCAAGGGAGCGGCCGCTCCTGCGGCCGACGCCCCGGCGCTGACAGCGAAGGTCTCCGTCCACGGCCAGGACAAGGCCCGCAAGGCCGGTGTCCAGGGCGTGCTGCTGTCCGTGCAGCGCACCGACGGGGGCAAGGGCACGAGCCCGCTCTCGGTCGAGCTGGACTACAGCGCCTTCGCGCACGCCTACGGCGGCGACTGGGGCTCGCGACTGCGCTTCAGCCGGCGCCCCGCGTGTGTGCTGACGACTCCGGAGAAGCCGGAGTGCCAGGGGTCCGTCCCGCTGCCCAGCGTCAACGACAGCGAGACCGGCACGCTGACCGGCACCTTTGCCGCAAGCGCGGACGACACGAGCGCCACCGGCCGGAGCGCGGAGGGCGCCCGCACGGCCGGCGCGGTCGTTCTGGCGGCGACGGCTTCGGCCTCAGGCTCCAAGGGCACGTACGCGGCGACGTCGCTGAGCCCGACGGGCTCGTGGTCGGCCGGCGGGTCGACGGGTGACTTCTCCTGGACGTACCCCATGGAGATCCCGGCATCCCTCGGTGGCCCCGGCCCGTCCCTGTCCATCGGCTACAACTCGGGCAGCATCGACGGGCGCACGGTCGCCACGTCGCAGCAGCCCTCGTGGGTGGGCGACGGCTGGGACACCGGCTCCAGCTTCATCGAGCGCACGTACGTGTCGTGCGCGGAGGACCGCAAGGCGGGCAGTGGGTTCAACAACCCCACCACCCACCCCACCGGTGACCTCTGTCATGGCCCTCCCATGGTCACGCTCTCCCTCAACGGCTCCTCCACCTCCCTCGTCCTGAACGACGCGGACAAGAAGTGGTACCCGGCCAACCAGGACGGCTCGAAGGTCGAACTCCTCACCGGCGCCGAGAACGGCGACAAGGAGAAGGAGTACTGGGTCGTCACCAACTCCGAGGGTGTGAAATACCACTTCGGCCTCAACCGCCTGCCCGGCTGGACCAGCGGCAAGGCCGAGACCAACTCGGCGCTCAACGTGCCGGTCTACGGCAATCACGAGGGCGAGCCCTGCTCCAGCACCTCCTACGCGGCGTCGGTCTGTGACCAGACCTACCGCTGGAACCTCGACTACGTCGTCGACCCTCGCGGCAACGCCCTGACGTACTGGTACGCCAAGGAGCGCAACTTCTACGGCTCCAACGTCACCACCACGGGCACGTCTACGGCCCGCGGCTACGACCGCGCCGGCTACCTCAAGCGGGTCGCCTACGGACTGCGCTCGGACGACCTGTTCGCCGCCGCCCCGGCCGAGGTCGTGTACAAGGTCGATGAACGCTGCATCGTCACGTCGTCCTTCGACTGCGCCGAGTCCAAGCTGACCTCCACCGCCACCTACGAGGTCGCCAGGAACTGGCCCGACGTCCCGGCCGACCAGCTCTGCGCCTCCGGCGAGACTTGCACCGACCGCTACTCGCCCACCTTCTTCACCCGCAAGCTCCTCAAGAGCATCACTACCCGGGTACTGAAGGACGGCGTCCCGACGGCGGTCGACACCTGGACGATGGCCCACTCCTTCCAGTCCACGGGTGACGGCGCCGTCAACGGCGAGTACCCCCTGTGGCTGAAGAGCATCCAGCGCACCGACGAGAACGGCGCGTCCCTGGGCCTGCCCGCGGTGACGTTCATCGGCGTGCAAAAGGCCAACCGGGTCGACAACGACACCGACGGCAACCCGCCCTACCTGCGCTGGCGCATCACCCAGATCAACACCGAGACCGGCGCCCGCACGGTGGTCGTGTACGCGCCCACCGAGTGCTCGAGTACGCCGGGCGCCGTCAAGCTGCCGGCCTCGCCGGACAGCAACACGCTGCGCTGCTTCCCCGTCGTGGTGGAGACCAACGACCCCACCGACCCCACGGGGATGAAGAAGAAGTACTCCACGGACTGGTTCCACAAGCACCGTGTCGATCAGGTCCGCGAGGAGGACAGGAACGGCACCTCGCCGACCCGCGAGGTCAACTACACGTACCTGGGTACCCCGGCCTGGGCCTACGACGACGCCAGCGAGCTGACCAACAAGTCGGCCCGCACCTGGTCCGTCTACCGCGGCTACGGCGAGGTCCGCACGGTCCAGGGTGTCGCGCCGGACGTCCCTACTCGCACCGAGACGCTGTACTACCGGGGCCTCGACGGTGATCTGCAGGCGGACGGCACGCGCCGCTCGGTCTCCATCACGGCATCCGACGGGAGTTCCGTCAAGGACCACCGGATGCTCGTCGGCCAGGTCAGGGAGAGGCGTTACTACGAGGGTGTCGGCGGCGGCCTGCACTCCGCGACCATCACCACCCCGTACCTGCAGGGACCCGTGGCCAAGCGCGACCGCTCCGCGACCGGCGCGTCCGATCTCGAAGCCTGGTTCCAGGGCATGAAGTCGACGTCGTCCCGCACGATCCTCTCCGGCAACCGGGGCGAGCGGAAGACGGCCGTCGAGCACGGCTACGACGACAGCGGCCGACTGGAATGGACGTGGTCGAAGGGCGACACCTCCGACGCGAACGACGACACCTGCACCCGCTTCGAGTACCTGAATGACAGCGAGAAGTGGTTCAAGTCCCAGCAGACCCGCGTGCACACTGTCACGGCGGCGTGCAACGCCTTGATCGTCTTCGGCCCCGGCAACGTCGTCTCCGACGTCAAGGTCGAGTACGACGCCGTCGGCAACGTGGTGAAGACGCAGTCGCTGTCCGGGTTCACCGACAACAACAGCCCGCAGTACACCGCCCAGGGCACGGCGACCTTCGACGTCTATGGCCGCATCACCTCCGCGACCGACGTCTACGGCAAGACCACCACGACCGCCTACACCCCGGCCTCCGGCTCCGTCGTGACCAAGACGGTAACGAAGAACACCCTCGGGCACACCGCGACGACCGAGGTCGACCCCGGACGCGGACTGCCCCTGGCTCAAACCGATGCCAACGGGCGCAAGACGGTCATGGAGTACGACGCGCTCGGCCGGATGAAGAAGGTCTGGTCCCCGGACCGCGACTCGCTCACCACCACTCCGGACGCCGAGTTCGAGTACACGGTCGGCCGGGACGCCCCTGTGGTCATCACCAACAAGCGTCTGCTGGAGGACGGCACCTACCGCATCTCCTACGACTTCTACGACGGCGCCCTGCGCCTTCGCCAGACCCAGAACCCGGCCATGAACGGTGGCCGGGTCATCACCGACACCGTCTACGACAGCCTCGGCCGGGTCTGGAAGGAGAACGCCGGCTACTACAACAGCGCCAGCGGCCCGGTCGCCACGATGTTCTCGCCGACCGAAAACTCCGTCCCGTCCTCGACCGTGACCACGTACGACGGTGTCGGCCGGCCGACCGCCAGCATCGCCCGCAGCAAGGGCGTCGAGACCTGGCGCACCACCACCACCTACGGCGGTGACTGGACCGCCGTCGACCCGCCGGCCGGCGACACGCCGACCATGGCCATATTGGACGCCCAGGGCCGCAAGACGGAGCTGCGCCAGTTCAAGGGCTCCGGCCCGACGGGCGACTACGACAAGATCACCTACAGCTACACCCGAAAGGGGCAGCTGGACAAGGTCACCGACCAGATCGGCAACGTCTGGTCCCAGACCTACGACATCCGCGGCCGCGTGAAGACGGTGGTGGACCCCGACAAGGGCACGTCCGACATCACCTACGACCAGGGCGACCGCGTCCTCTCGATCACCGACGGCCGCAGCCCGCGCCGCACGATCGCCATGGCATACGACGCGCTCGGCCGTGTCACCGCCACCCACGACGGCTCGCTCTCGGGCACGAAGCTGACGTCGCAGACCTACGACACCGTCCCCGGCGGCTTGGGGTTGCCGGCTTCCTCGACCCGGTACGTGAACGGCAACGCCTACACCCAGGCGATCACTGCATACGACACCGAGTACCGCCCGAAGTCGACGTCGGTGACGATCCCGGCCAGCGAGGGCAAGCTCGCCGGCACCTACGCCTATTCCAGCACGTACACCCCGCGCACCGGTCTCCCGCAGACCACGACGCACCCCGCGATCGGCGGCCTGCCCTCCGAGCGTGTGTCCATCGGCTACAACGGCCTCGACAGCGTCAACTCCATGGCGGTCGCGGGCCTCACCTTCGTTGCCGCCACCGAGTACACCTCGCTCGGTGACGTCGTCCGCACCAAGGTCGACTCCGCGGGCAGAGCGGTGATCACCAGCAACGTGTTCGACGAGCAGACGCGCCGGGTCACCCGTACGACGAACCATCAGGAAGTCGGCACGGCAGACACGATCACGCTCAATGACGTGGTCACCGACTACGACGCCGCCGGCAACGTCACCCGCATCACCGACAAGACCGGCGACAACCCGACGGCGGCCACCACCGACGTCCAGTGCTTCGCCTACGACCACCTGCGCCGGATGACCGACGCGTGGACGGCGAGCGACGCTTGTGCCCAGAAGCCGGAAGCCTCCGGTCCGGGCTCGGCGCCGAAGGTCGGCGGCCCGGACGCGTACTGGCACTCCTACAGCTTCGACGCCGCGGGCAACCGTCTCAGCGAGACCAAGCACGACCCGCTCGGTGACACGGCGAAGGACGTCAATCGCACCTACACCTACGCCACCGGTCTCCCGACGAAAAGCCGTCTGACCAAGGTCACCACCACCGGCCCCCAGGGCCAACGTGAGGACCTCTTCGGCTACGACGACGCGGGCAACACCACCACCCGCACCATCCAGGGCAACAGCCAGTCCCTCCAGTGGGACCTGGAAGGCCACCTCGAGAAGGTGACCGCCGGCACGAACGAGTCCTCCTACGTCTACGACGCGGGCGGCAACCGCCTCATCGAGCGCGAGGCCACCGGCACCACGCTCTACCTGCCCGGTACCGAGCTCAAGCTTGACGCCGCCGGCAACATCGCCAAGACCACCCGGTACTACGCCCACCCCGCGGGCCCGGTCATGGTCAAGGTCGCCGAGGGCGGCGCGATCAAGAAGTCGTATCTCCTCAGCGACCGCAACGGCACCTCCACCACCGCGGTCGACGCCGCCACCAAGACGGTCACTCGTCGCAAGTACACCCCCTTCGGCGAGGAACGCGGCACGGTCCCGTCCATGTGGCCGGACGACAAGGGCTATCTGGGGGGCTCCAACGACGCCACCGGTCTCACCCACCTCAACGCCCGCGAATACGACCCTGCCCTGGGCCGGTTCGTCTCCGTCGACCCGCAAATGGACATCGCCGAGTCCCAGACGATGAACCCGTACGCGTACGGGAACAACAGTCCGATCACATTCTCCGACCCCTCCGGCCGGGCGATGTGCGCCGACGAGCAGTGCTCCCAGAGGGTCCAGACCGAAGGCAGGACCTTCGACGAGATCGTGGAGGATGCCGGCGGACAGGCTGGCACAGTTCCGCCGCCGCCGGAGAAGCCGACGACGACCGTCAGCGAGGACGACGTCAAGAAGGCGAACTCCATCCGCCAGAAGTCCCGGGCGGATGTCATCCTCGAGATCGCCATCGAGGTCGCCAAGGGAATCAGCGGATTCGACGACATCAAGGCATGCCTCGGCGGTGACGTCTGGGCCTGCGGCGCCCTCGCCCTTGACGCAGCCATGCCCTTCGCAGCCAAGGCCAAACGCACCCTCAAGGCGCTCAAGACCGCCTGGAAGATGTGGAACCGCTGGGAGGACGAGGTCCGCTGGGCCACCCGCACCCTCCGTCGGGCGGACGACGAAGCCGCGGCCATGGCGAAGTACGCCGAGGACTACGCCGCCTGGGAGAAGAAGGCCGACGCAGCAAAGGCCGCAGCGAAGAAGGCCGACGAAGTAGCGGCCGACGCCGCGAAGAAATCCGACGGCGGAGGCGGTTCCTGCCCCATCAGGAACAGCTTCACCCCCGAGACGGAAGTCCTCCTCGCCGACGGCACCACCAAGCCGATCAAGGATCTCAAGCCCGGCGACAAGGTCATGGCGACCGACGAGAAGACCGGTGAGACCACCGGCAAGAACGTCGCCGCCACGATCGTCGGTGACGGCGAGAAGCACCTCGTCCGCATCACCGTCGACACCGACGGCGACAAGGGAGCGGCCACCGCTCCCATCACCGCCACCGACGGCCACCCCTTCTGGGTCCCGGCCCTCGGCGAGTGGATCGACGCCAAGGACCTCAAGCCCGGCCAGTGGCTCCGCACCAGCAGCGGCACCCACGTCCAGGTCACCGCGGTCCAGGCTTGGACCCAGACCGCCAGCGTCCGCAACCTCACCGTCGCCGACTTCCACACGTACTATGTGCTGGCCGGGGACACGTCGGTCCTGGTACACAACTGCGGTACCCAGATTGACTACAACAGCGATGAACTGAGCAATGCGGCTTTTCAGGCTCGCGTTAAGTCGGGTATCGGCGACGGTCGAAACGTTGCGGTTGCGCAGGTTGAAGGACTCGATAAGCCTGTAATCGGATTCAGTAAGGGCGGCGGCTATCATTCAGAGAATCATATTCTCGACCAATTGGCCGCTCAGGGCATTGATCCCAGCAGAGTCACGGCTCTCTATAGTGAGCGACAGCCCTGCCCCGTGTGTGCGCCACTATTGGGTGGCGCACTGAATCCGGGAACGCCAATTAGCTGGTCCGTCCCTTGGGGTGCTGATGCTGTAGTGAACTCGGCATCCAATGACTTGCTCAAACTTATGATCAGAGCAGCCAAGGGTAGATAGCTGGGTCGGATCGGATACCAGGCGGGGGCGGGGCGTGTGACGCCCCCCCCGTCAGGTCGTTGAGCAGGCAGCATGCCTTGATGAAGGGATTGGAAGTGACTGAATTTGAACGCGTGGAGGGTGGCGATGAGGCCGCGTTGGAGGGGCTGGCTAGTCAAGTCGCCGAAGAGCTAGAGCTTGCAGGGCTGACTGTAATCCGAGAAGGAGATGTCGACGCCGGAGCCGAGATCGAGATCGACAAGGGGGCAGATGAGGCTGGCGGAGTTTATGTGACATGGTCTCCGAACTCACGCCTGTCTCTGGCGGCCGCCGTTGCTGTGCGGCAGGGGCGATTCGATGAGCCAGCCATCCAGCATTCTGGAATGGTGAAGCGGATCATGTGTGAAGCGATCTTCGAGCTATTGCGGTCAGCTCGCTTCGGCGTGGAGAAGTCAGGCGACGACATGCGCCCTTTGTCAATTCGAGTGACCTCATCCTCCGTGGGTTCGGCCCCGTAATACCTCAGGGGCCTATCGGATGCTCTCCGATGGGCCCCTGAGGCGTTTGACGGCAGTAGCCGACGGCAACGTCAGTGGACGAGGACTGCGCAGGGTGGCGGCTCGTCGTCGTGTGCCGTCTCTGTGGTCTCCAGAGTGCCGAGGGCGGTGCTGAGGGTGTTGATGGCGTCTCGCTGGAGACGGATTCGGACATGAGCGTAGACGGTGGCGGTGACGCCGATGTGGGCGTGGCCGAGCAGTTCCTTTACCACGACGAGTTCGACGCCCTGTTCGAGGAGCAGGGTGGCGGTGGAGTGTCG
Source organism: Streptomyces kurssanovii (assembly GCF_040677245.1). Lineage (NCBI taxonomy): Bacteria > Bacillati > Actinomycetota > Actinomycetes > Kitasatosporales > Streptomycetaceae > Streptomyces > Streptomyces kurssanovii. Next base: position 70,239 of record NZ_JBFAQK010000029.1, on the reverse strand, counting down.
GAGGTCGTGGAAGCGGATGCGGCGGAGGCCGGCATTGCGGAGGGGCGTGGCGAAGGTGCGGGTGAGGTTGGTCGGGTCGATCGATCTGCCCTGCGCAGTGGTGAAGACGTGTCCGTTGGGCTGCCACGCGGTGCCTGCTGCCTCGCGCTCGCGCTGCTGCTGTTCGTGGTGGAGCTTCAGCGACTGGACGCAGCGGGTGGGGAGGGCGATGCGGCGTTCGGAGGCCCGTGTCTTGGTGGGCAGCGTGGTGAGCCCGCCTGCGGCGGTCCGCTGGAGGGTGCGGCGGATGGCGGCGGTGCCCTGGTCGAGGTCGAGATCTTCCCAGCGCAGGCCGAGGAGTTCGCCCTTGCGCAGTCCGGTGTGGAGGGCGAGTTCGAACAGCGCGTGCAGCCGGTGACCTCCTGCGGCTGTGAGGACCTGGCGGGCCTCGTCGGCGGTGAGGGGTTCGAACCGTCGGGGCCGGGGTGTGCCGGTGCGGACGTGCGGGCGACGTTGCGCGGGATCTCCTCCTTGCGGACGGCGTGTTCCAGGGCGGACTTGAGCTCAGAGTGGATGTAGGTGAGTGTCAGTGGGGAGAGCAGCTTGCGGCAACACTGCCCGACGGCACAGCAACGGGGCTCACGGGCCGTATCGATACCACGCTCGCAGCACTGGCAGGTGGTGCGGAGCTGGTTGAGCCAGGTGCGGACGTCCTTGGCGGTGAGCTTGGTGAGCTTCTTCTTGCCCAGGCCGGGGACGAGGTACCGGTGGACGCAGGCGGTGTAGCGGGTGTGGGTGTTCTCGCGGAGCTGATGGACGGCGACGTTCTCCAGCCAGTACGTCAGGTACGCGGCCACGCTGCCCTGCGCGGAGGGCACGGGGAGGCCGCGGTTGCTTGCGGCGATCTTCTCGGTGAGCTTGGCCAGGGCCTCCTTGCGGGTGGTGCCGTAGACGCGGACGCGGCGACGGGTGTTGCCGGGGGCGAGGACATATCCGGCAGCCTCCCAGCGGTTGTCCTTGCGCTGGTAGACGGTTCCGTCGCCGTTGGCGCGCACGCGGCGGGAGGCGGGGTTGTCGCGGGGCGTGGTCATCAGGCGGCTTCCTGGTCGAGGCGGGTGCGGATGAAGTCGTTGAGCGCGTGGGTGGGGATGCGGCGGGCGCGGCCGAGGGTGATCGAGGCGAGCTGTCGGGCGCGGAGCAGGTCGTAGACGGCGGAGCGGCCGAGTTGGAGGCGGGCCATGACCTGGGGCACGGTCAGCAGCTCTTCCGGCGTACTCAGTCCCCGCCGGGTGGGGGCGGGTTCCTGCGTGTTCATCCGCAGCCCCCTTCGGCGATGAACCGGCGTTCCAGTTCCCTGCGGTGCCAGACGGCGGCTGCGAGCAGCGAAGCGCCGGTGCCGTCGCACGTGATGCAGGGGAGCGGGGTGTCGTGGGGCAGGAGGGTGGCGCCGCGTCCTTGGCGGGGGCGGCAGAACAGGGCGCGGTCGAGGGTGCCGGAGGCGTCGGCGAACTTGGTGGCGTACTTGGCCACGTAGGTGGCCACGGCCTGATCGGTGAATTCGGCGTCAGCTCCGAAGGCGGCGATCTCACGTACGTCGAGCTGTTCACCCCAGGTGAGTTCGCGTTCCCCGACCGCGTCCGACTCGACCGTCACGCGGACCCGTTCGGCGGCAGTGCGTACGGCGTCGGCGAGCACGGCGACGGTGGCGTACGGCGGCGGGGGCTGGCTGGTGCCGTCCGGGCCGTCGAGGCGGATGACGGCGTGGAAGTGGACCAGGCCGCGCTGCTGGTACTCGCGACCTTGGCGAAGGAGACCCGCAGGACCGCGTGGGCGGCTTTCTGGGTGAGGCCGAGTCGGGCGGCGATCTCGCGGCGCAGGTAGGTGGTGAAGCGGGCCCACAAGGCGGAGGCGTGGGCGTTGAACAGGACAGCGCCCGCGTAGTCGTACGTCGCGGGGTTCAGCGGCGTGCCGATCAGGGCGTCCGTGGGTTCGTGGAGCTTGCGGCAGCGGCAGGTCCTGATGTTGCCGCCGGGAGTGGTGGGGAGGTTGTGGACGGGGCCAATAGATGGCGGGGTGAGGGTGACGAAGACCCGGGGGTGGGTGCGGACGCTGTCGGGCACGGTCTTGCCGCCGGAGAGGTCGGCGCGGATGAGGTGGTAGGTGTCGGCGGCGTAGAGGCGGGAGCAGGCCGGGCAGCGTGAGGCGCGGCGGTTGCCGCACGCGGTGAGCAGGCTGCCGGTGGGCTCGTCGGAGGCGGTGTAGGAGCGCAGCACCTCACCGGTTGTGGTGTCGACGGTCGTGCTCTGGCCGGTGAGGCGGACGGGTTCGGTGCAGCCGCCGAGGTGTTCGATCTGCTGCTGTGCGCGGTCGAAGTCGGGGTGGTTGACGAGGTGGAGCAGGTCCCGCACGGCGGGGCTTCGCCCTGTCCCAGGAGCAGGGTGGCGGTCGAGTGGCGGAGGTCATGGAAGCGGATGCGTTGGAGTCCGGCCCGGTTGAGGAAGCTGCGGAAGCGGCGCTGAGGTTGGCCGGGTCGAGAGGGCGGCCAGTCGGCGTGGCGCAGACGAGTCCGCTGTCTCTCCAGGCTGACCCTGCCATCTCTCGCCGTGTCCTGCCGTTCCCTGTGCTCCTTATTGAGAGTGGAGGCTTCGGTCGGGAGGGCGACACGGCGTTCGGACGCCCGGGTCTTGGTGGGCAGGTGGGTGAGGCCGCCGGTACGGGTGCGCTGTAGTGAGCTGCGGACGGTGGCGGTGCCCGCGTCGAGGGTCGAGGTCTTCCCAGTGGAGGCCGAGGAGTTCGCGTTTGCGGAGTCCGGTGCGCAGGGCGAGTTCGCACAGCGCGTGGAGCCGGTCGGCGCGGGCCGCGTCGAGGAACTGGCGGGCCTCTGCCCCAGTGAGGGGTCGGAAGTGCCGGGGCCGGGATGCGGTGGTCTTGACGCTGCGGGCGACGTTGCGGGGCAGTTCGTCTTCGCGGACGGCGTGTTCCAGTGCCGACTTGAGGACCGAGTGCACGTAGGTCACGGTCGAGGGGGACAGCCACTTCTGGCGGCACTCGCCGATGGCGCAGCACGCCTTCCGTTCGGTGTCGAGTCCCTGGGTGCAGCACTGGCAGGTTTTGCGGAGCCGGTCTAGGAAGGTGCGGACGTCCTTGGCGGTCAGCCTTGCGACCTTCTTGGTTTCGAGGCCGGGGATGAGGTGGAGGCGGAGGCAGGCGGCGTATCGGGTGTGGGTGCGACGCTGCGCAGCCAATAGGTGAGGTAGTCGCCGACGGCACTGTCGGCGATCTTCTCGGCGAGTTTGTCGGCGGCTTCTCACCGCGTGCTGCCGTAGACGCGGACGTGTTTGCGGTGCCGTCGGCGGCGAGGACGTAGCCGGCGGCTTCCCAGAGGTCGTCCTTACGCTGGTAGACGGTGCCCTCGCCGTTGGCGCGGGCCTTCTTGCGCTTGGGAGCGGTCATCGGGTGGCCTCTGACGCTGGACGTAGTCAGTGAGGGCATGGGCGGGGATGCGACGGGCGCGACCGATGGTCAGCGATGCCAGGCGGCGGGTGCGCAAGAGGTCGTAGAGGGCAGCGGCCGATCTTGAGGCGGGGACGGTGGGGAGTTCGTCGTCATGCACCCGCTCGGTTCAACCTACTTTCACAAGGCCGCGCCCGGCGTCGGCGTGCGGCGGCTCGCCCGAACGCGCAGCAGCGACAGGGCCGCCACGGCGACGACGGCGGCCCCGCCGCCGACGGTCAGGAGCCATACCGGCACGCCGGCGACGGTCAGCAGGTCGTCGTCCCAGATCACCCGCCGAAAAGGTGTGTCGTGCCCGGTGGCCACCAGTTCGTGGTCGCCGTTGATCCGGGCGGGCTCGGGAAAGTGCTGGTCGAGTGCGGTGAGGAAGCGTTCCTTCCCGCCGGTGAGGCGGCCCACCGCGCCGCGCGCTTCGACCTTTCCCGCGTACGTCACCTCGGGGTCGGAGCCGCCGATGGTGTCGCGCGGTTCCATGCGGTGCGGCGCGAGGACGAACAGGCCGAGCGACTGGGCCGTCGTCGCGCGCCGCGACAGCCGCATCGGGTAGACGAGCTTCTCGCTGGCGAAGCTCAGCCGCAGCGGGTCGAGCGTGCCGTCGAGCGCCGTGCCCTTGGTGCTCGACGCCAGCCGTACGGCCACGTACTCCCAGCCCGCGTCGACATACGGTTCGAGGTCCTTGTCGAGGCCCTGGGGCAGTTCGAAGCCGTTGTCGGCGAGCCAGTCGCCGAGCGCGTCCGGGTCGGTCGCCGTCAGCCGGGCCACGTCGAAGTCGCCGAGACGTTCCCGGCCGACGACGCCGACTCCGGGGGCGGCGGCGCCCGGCTGCGGTGCGCCCGCGCCCGCGCCGTCCGTGTCGTCGAAGGGCCAGTCGCCGCTCCGTGGCCAGAAGTAGTGGCGCGTACGGTGCACGGGCGCGGCGATCTCGACCAGTTCGTCGAAGAGGGCGCTGTCCGCGAGTTCGACGTCGGCCCGGCTCGGTACGGGCATGATCCACGCCGCTTCCGGCGCGTCCGAGTCGACCGTGAAGCGCATGACGATCTGCTCCGTACGGCCGTCCCAGTCGATCACCGACGACTCGCGGGCGACGGAGAACTCCGCGTTCCGGTCCACCACCATCGCGCCGCAGCCACAGGCGTAGGCCGGGCTGATCAGCGATCCGAGTTGCAGTGCGAGTACCGCCAGCAGCACCGTGACCAGGCGCGCGCGTACCCCGAATTCTTGTATGTTCCCCCGCATACCGTCTGTGACGGCACCATGAACATCATCGGTTCCGGCCTGGACGACTCTGTTCCGCAACGTTCCGGCAGCGTTCCGGTGCCGGTCCGCCGGCCGGCGTTCCGGCAGCGGCCGGGAGGCGGCCGGGAGGCGGTCGTCAGGCGGTCGGCGGCCGAGAATGATTCGGCCATAACGGGGTGACAGTCAGGCGAACAGGCGGTTGCGTAGGTCTTCTTCACGGGGCAGTGCGACGCTCTACGGACGCTCCGTGGACACCAGAACAGCACACACCAGACCGACAGAACGGTGGGGAGGCTCGGCGCGACGTGGCGAACGCGGAACGCAGCGTGCGCGGGAGTACGGCGGCGGATTCGAGGATCGGCGCGGCCAGGGCCGCGCTGTGGCTCTTCGCGGCAGTGCTCGCCGTACGGCAGACAGCGACCGTCCTGACCAGCCCGCCCGGAGAGCGGCTCACCGACCTGGGGACGTGGATCGGCGAGAACGGCGTACTGCACGTCCCCGGCTCCCTCTACGACGAAGGCCGGTTCACCGGCACCCCGTTCGCCGGGCTGGTGCTCAAGCCGCTCGCCAGATCGGCGGAGCAGAGCCTCGGCGTCGCCTGGACGTTCGGCACGCTGCTGCTCGTGGTGGTCCTCGGCCTCGTCGCGGCGCGCGCCCTGCCGATCCCCGTCTCCCGCCGCAGTACCCTGCTGGCCGCGCCGGTCGCCATCAGCCTGCTGATGCTGTCGCTCCCCGTACGCAACAGCTTCCACCTCGGCCAGACCAGCATCATCCCGGTGCTGCTCGTCCTCCTCGGCTGCCTCGCGGCGCGCGGCGAGAGACCCGCGGGCCTCCTCATCGGCGTCGGCGCCGCCCTCCAGCCGACCGTCCTGCTCTTCGCGCCCCTGCTGTGGTTCACCGGCCGCCGCCGGGCCGCGGTGACCTCCGCCGGCACCTTCGCCGCCCTGTCCGCCCTCGCCTGGGCCGCGATGCCCGGCGACTCATGGGCGTACTGGGTGCACCACGTCGCGGGCGCCGGTCTCGGCGAGAGCCCCGACAGCCTCGCCAACCAGTCCCTCCACGGCGCACTGCTGCGCTTCGGCCTCGAGGGCCCGCTCGAGATCGCCGTGTATCTGCTCCTGGCGTCGGCGGTCGTCCTCTTCGGTCTGCGGCGCGCCGTCCGCTACGCCCACGACGGCCAGTTGCTGCTCGCCGTAGCCCTCACCGGCTGCGTCGCCGTCGCTGTCTCGCCGACCGCCTGGCAGCACCAGGTCCTGTGGGTGCTGCTCGCCGTCGTCGGCCGCGTCGGCCGGCGGGCCTCCGACCGGATGCTGTGGCCCGTGCTCGTCGTCCTCACGGTCACGCTGCCGGGCAAGATGCTGCTGCCGAACCTCACGGTCCTCCACCCGGTACGGGAGAACGCGCTCCTCGTCGCGGCGCTGGCCGCGGCGTGCGCCGTGCCGTTCCTGAGGCTCGACTCGCCGTACTTCCGCCGCCCCGTCCCCACCGAGTACGCCGCCCCCGCCCCGGCCCGGTGGGCCCGCGTACCGCTGCTGCCGTTCTGGCGGCGGGTGCTCAGCCGGCCGAACCTGCTGCTCGAACTGCTCGTCATCCGCGTCGGCTACTCGGTCTACTCGCACATCCGCGCCGCCGCGACCGGCAGCGTGGCAGCGGCGGAGGAACACGCCCGGCAGATCCACTCCGTGGAGGGCGCGCTCGGCATCGACATCGAGCACTGGGTCAACCAGGCGGTGGTGCGGACCGAGTGGCTCGAAGCCTTCTTCGACTTCTATTACACGTCGTTCCACTTCCTGGTCCCGCTGTCGATCCTCGGCGTCCTCTACGTCCGCCGGCCCTCCGACTACCGCTGGGCCCGCGCCTCCCTCGCCTTCGCGACGGTGCTCGCGCTCCTCGGCTTCTGGCTCTACCCGCTGGCCCCGCCGCGGCTGATGCCCGGCATGGGTTTCATCGACACCGTCCACGGCCCGCAGGACCTCGCCAACCCGGACTACGGTGCGATGACCGCCGTCACCAACCAGTACGCGGCGATGCCGTCCCTGCACTTCGGCTGGTCGCTGTGGTGCGGACTGATCGTGCTGGTCCTCGCGCCCAGGCTGTGGATGAAGCTGCTGGGGCTGCTGCACCCGCTGTTCACTGTCTGCGCGATCGTCGCCACCGCCAACCACTGGGTCCTCGACGCCGCGGGCGGCGCGGCGGTGGTCGGAGCGGGCTTCGGTCTGACGTACGTACTGGCGGGCCGCAGGGAGCTGACGGTCCCGGCGAGGTCCGTCCCGTCGGCGAGGTCGGCCGACGCCGACGATGCCGACGACAAGGCGACCGCCGCCGCACGCGTGTGAGCCCCGGGGTACGGGCCGAGGCCCGTACCCCGGGGCGTGGATCGCCGCGTTCAGCCATCGTCCGCCAGGTCGGCGCGTTCCGCCACTTGAGTGACCCCTTGGGCGACCTCGAACCAGACCGTCTTGCCGGTTCCGCCCCGGCTGTCGACGCCCCACTTGTCGACGACGGCCTCCAGCAGCGCGAGCCCCCGACCGGACTCGTCCTCGGCCCCGGCCTGCTGCGGCACGGGCAACTGCCCGCACCCGTCGGACACTTCCACCCGTACGCCTTGCGGATGCCGCAGGATCAGCAACCCGCAACGCCCGCCCGGCACATGGCGCACGACATTGGCCAACAGCTCGGTCACCGCCAGCTCGACGGCATCGGTCAGCTCCCGCAGTTTCCAGAGGATCAGATAGCAGCGGACGATCCGCCGGATGTGCCGGGCGGAGTGGGCGCCTGCGGTGAAGCGCATACCGTACTGGGGAATCTCTTCGTTCACGGCACGAGCGTGGCCTGCGGTGACTACGCTGGGCCACCGAACGTACGCAACGTGCTCGTCCGTTGCGGCAGTTGAGCAAGGGGGTCCCGCCATGCCCGACATCCGCCACCTCAACGCACTCGACCCGGGCGCGTCGCCGCTCGACTACTACGGCTACGAGCTGCGCAGACACCGCGAGACGGCGGGCCTGACGCAAAAGCAGCTCGGCGCGATCGTGAACTACACGGGCTCACTGGTGGGGCAGGTCGAGACGGCGCGGAAACTGCCCACGGCGGAGTTCAGCGAGCGCGTGGACGCCGCGCTGGGCACGGGCGGGCTGTTGTCGCGGCTGCTGGGCCTGGTCCTGCGCAGTCAACTTCCGGCCTGGTTCCAGCAGGTCGCGGAGTTGGAGGCGCGGGCGACGGAGATCTCCACGTTCCAGACCCACATGGTGCACGGCCTGCTCCAGACCGAGGGATACGCCCGCGCCGTGCTCGGCACGATGGACCCGGAGGGTCTCGACGACCGCACGGCGGTACGGCTGGCGCGCCAGCGCATCCTGGAGAAGGCGGAGCCACCGGTCCTGTGGGCGATCCTGGGCGAGGGCGCGCTGCGGCAGGAGATCGGCGGGGCGGAGGTGATGCGCGGTCAACTCGGCCGCCTGTTGAGCTTCGAGAGCGACCCGCGGGTCAACGTGCAGGTGTTGCCGTTCTCGGCCGGTGAGCACGCGGGTCTCCAAGGCTCTTTCACCGTCTACCGCTTCACCGGTGACCCCGCGATCCTCTATACGGAGGGCTACGGGACGGGCCACCCCACCGCCAACCCGGACACGGTCAGGGACTGTTCGCTCCGTTACGATCACCTGCAGGCCGCAGCCCTCTCCATCAAGGACTCGGCAGAGCTGATCCGGCAGGTCATGGAGGAGTGCAATGGGGAGCAGCACGACACAGTGGCGTAAGTCGAGCTACAGCAGCGATCAGGGTGGCGACTGCGTGGAGTGCGCGCCCGTCGGCGGCGCCGCCTGGCGTAAGTCGAGCTACAGCGGCGACCAGGGCGGCGAATGCGTCGAGTGCGCCGACGTCGCCCACGGCGTCGCCGTGCGGGACTCCAAGGACGTCCACCGACCCGCGCTCCACGTCTCGCGGGACGCCTTCGCCGCCTTCGTGGGGGCGGCGGCCAGGGGGGAACTCCGGTCGCGATGACGGGATCGGGACCGGCCGTCACACGCCGCGCCCTCCTCGGCGCGGCGGCGCTGTTACCGCTGGCCGGATGCGCCAAGAGCAAGCCGGGCCCCGGTTCTCAGCCGCCGACGAGCCCGTCCTCGCCCTCCTCCGCATCCTCTCCGCCGGCCGATCGGCACGACGAGTTGGCCGAGCTGGAGCGCACGTACGACGCCCGCTTGGGCGTGTACGCACTCGCCACCGGCACCGGTGAGGTCATCGCCCACCGGGCCGACGAACGGTTCGCGTTCTGCTCCACGTTCAAGGGACTCGCGGCAGCCGCCGTGCTGGACCGGAACCCGCTGTCGCACCTGGACACGGTCGTCAGGTACACCGAGGCGGATCTGCTGAAGAACGCGTCCATCACGCCGCGCCACGTCTCCACCGGCATGACGATCCGCCAGCTCTGCGACGCGGCGGTCCGCTACAGCGACGGCACTGCGGGCAACCTGCTGCTCCGCGACCTCGGCGGGCCGGCCGAGCTGACGGCGTACGCACGCGGCCTTGGTGACACGGTCACCCGCATGGACCGGATCGAGCCGCTGATCACGGAGGCCACGCCGGGCGACCCCCGCGACACCACGTCCCCCCGGGCGTTCGGCTCCGACTACCGGAAGATCGTGCTGGGCGACGCCCTGCCGCCCGCGAAACGCGCGTTCCTCCGCGACCTGCTGGAGCGCAACGCGACCGGCGCCGGCGCCAAGCGGGTCCGGGCGGGTGTGCCGAAGGGCTGGACCGTGGCGGACAAGACCGGGACGGGCTCCTTCGGCACGCTCAACGACATCGCCGTCGTATGGCCCCCGAAGTCGGCGCCGCTCGTCATCTCGATCATGTCCAGCAAGACCACGGAGGACGCCGCCTACGACCAGGCCCTCATCGCCGAGGCGGCGGCGTACGCGGTGACCACGCTGGCTCGGCGGGGGTAGAGCCCGCGCGCGAGAGTGAACCGTGGCGAGGATCTCGCCTCGGCCCCGGGAGTGCGCGGTCACCTGCCGGTCGCCCGACGCGGACGGCCGCGATACGGACCGGGGCTGACCCGCAACGACCGCTTATAGCTCCGGAAACGGCGGGGTGCCGTCCATCACCTGCAACAACTTCCCAGCAGCTGTCGCCTCTTCCGGCCTTACGGAAGAGGCGGCACCTTCGATGACCGACCGGCCCGCGTGCACGGCTGTCCTGGCGGCCGCCTCCCAGCCGGCGCGCTGCCGGTAGCTCGCGTCGTGCTTCCCGTCCCTGGCCGCCGCTGCGGCAGAGTGCCACTGGTCGGTCCGGCAGATGTCTCCCAGCAGGTCCAGCAGCTCGGCCTTGCAAGCCACGTGCCGGGACCCGGCCAGCTCGAGAAGGAACGGGACCGTGGGACCTGTCGCCTCGCCGACGGCGAACCCCAGTGCACAGACGGCATCGCCCAGTTCATTCGGCGGCGCTACGGGCCGAGTGTTCGTCCCCGTACGCGATCCGGGACAGCAGAGGGGGAATGCCACCAGCCGGAGCATCCGTCGCGTCGCGCAGTTCTCCCCAGCGGACCCCCGAGACGTTCCTCAACAGACTTCCCATGCCCTGCTCCCCACTCGGGATGATCACGTCTGAGGCCGAGGTAGCCGTCGTCCAGGAGGACCTGCACGTCGGGAAAGTGTCGGGAGCAGGTGTCGATGCCTTCGTTGCGTGCGGCGGTGGCGTCATGCATTCGCCCTGGTCGCAGGGCGTCGGTCCAGAGTGTGTGGCCTTGATGGTAGGCAACGACGGTGGCTTTCATCGTGTTCTGTTTCTTCTTGCCCGAGACGAATGCCCGCCTGCCGCCGCGGCCGGCCAGAGGCCGGGGGACCTGGACCTCGGTGGCGTCCAGCCGTAGTTCAATGCCCTCGGCCTGGGCGTAGGCGAACACATCCGCCAGGGTCCACAGCCGCAGCCGGGCCGGTCGGGGACCGCACACCCGCGCCCTGCGAGAAGCCGGCGTATCTCGCCGATCGCGCGGGTGATGGTGGAGCAGTTGACACCGAACAGCAGCCCCCGCACCGCATGCGGCAGATCGTGCCGCAGATGAATCAGCATGGCCACCAGTCGGTCGACGAACACCAGCCGATGCCGGGCACCGGCCCCTGCCGCACGCCACCTGGCCCCGCCACGAGCGTCATAACGATGCCCCTCGACCACGGCCTGCCACGGACCGGCCAACCCCTCGACCAGACAAGCCAGATGATCCCGGGAGGTCCCTGTGAACACCTGATGCGTGAGAACCGTCCCGACTGACCATGATCGCCACGTCAGGATCATGCACATCCACCAGCAAGAACACTTCACCTGCAATCACGCACCAGCTCGTTAGAGATTCCTGGCCAACTGGCCACGAGTACACATCTTCACCACGTTCACTCGAGTTCACCCTGGGGTTTACGTGTCACCGCCATCGGTGACGACTAGCTTTCTTCCAGCCGGCGTGACCCTTCGCCGCGGGCGCGTTTCCCGACTCGGGCCAGCCGCTGTTCAACGTCCACGGCCGGTCCCGCAACTGGACGCGGTTTAGCTGGTCCAGGCCCATGGTCCCGTGCTGCTGGACGCGGAGGCGCACTTGCGCAAGTACCGTCAGATATTTTGGTCCGACTGGAGAGCCTCGCCCTGGACGCGACCGAGTTCGCGGACTTCATTTACAACATCGCCAAGGACCTATGAGGAAAAGGGACGTGGACGAACCCGCGCGTCTCGTAAGAGGAACGCAGCCCGTCGTTGACGGTGCTCCGTGCACCGCCGCGATCACTCGCGCTTGCGCAGCCGCCGAGCGATGTCGATGTCCTTCTGGAGGGCGCTGAGTCGCGGAGGGGTCCTGGAGTCGTCCAGGACAACAGCATGCAGGCGATCTCCCACGCGGGGAGGAGCCACATTCGCCGACCACCACGAGGGGTGCTTCACCTGGTCGATGAAGCAGGTGATGCCATCCGCATCCACCTGCGATCCGACGGGGGCTACAGCGGTGATCGTGACGTCGACCTCCTGGTGATTGACCAGCGCCATCAGGGACCTCCGAAAATCTTAACCCAAGACCTGTCAAGGGTCAGCTCGTTGAATCTATCCAGTTTGTCGTGAGGAATGGCAAACTCAATCCTGACAGCCCCGTCGGGACCGTTTCGGTCGTGCACCTTAGCGTAATCCATGAACTCCTCAAGGAATGAGGGGTGCATCTCGTATTTGACCATTCCCTTTGCGAAATTCAACCCATTTGGGCCTGCGTATTCAGCTGCCACCCCGCGTTCGCCGAAGTAGATCTTTCCGTCCGAGAGGATTCCGCCCCCGATGTCGACTCCAGGCTGGTGATTTGCGGGATTCGGGCCGTGATCCAGTTCGTATTGGGCGTCCACCGCCTTGGGGGTTCGGTAGATAGGGAAGTAGTCGGGTGCCAGGCCCAGAGAATCTGTCCAGCCCGTCGGGTTGTGGACGTAGGTGACCGGGTTGGGAGCCGGATTGAGGCCGAGTGGATCGGGGCTGAGGTAGCGGCCTGTCTCCGGGTCGTACGTACGGAAACCGTTGTAGTGCAAGTTGGTTTCAGGATCGTAATACTGCCCGGGGGAGCGAAGTGGTGTGTATGCCTCACTAGCTGCTGTCCAAGTGGTTGCGCCCCAAAGTGTGGTGCGAGTGCGCCATGCAACGTCGCCGCTTTCACCGAGCAACTCAGTCGGGGAGCCGACAAGGTCGGAGACAATCGAAAAGAAGCGTTCGTCGAACGCCTCTTGTGAGGCGTCCGATGCGAGGATGCGATCTCTTTGAGTGAGGGGGCGCAGTCCGTTGTGGTCCCAGGTGAGGACGACTGGGTTCGGGAGAGTCTTCGCCGCGGTTGTCTGTTCGCACAGCGTCCTCCCATCCCACGTAAACGTCACTTGCTCCACGACTGTCCGGCCATCCGCTGCCAGCTGCTGCTTCCCGATCCGCCGCCCCAGCGCGTCGTACTGGTAGCGCCAAACCCTGCCGTCCGGTGTGGTCACCGAGCGCATGCGATCTTCGGCGTTCCACTCGTAGCGCCAGGTGGCCGGCTTGCGGGACAGGCGGGTCTTCTGGCGGAGGGTGATGCGGCCGAGTACATCGTGCTCGTACCGCACATCGCCGGCACGCGTGATCGTCGTGCCCGTGTACTCACGCGCACCGACCGCCTCCTGGCCCGGGTGGGAGGCGGGCCAGGATGCCTGTGTCTGGTTGCCTGCTTCGTCGTAGGCGTAGCGCTCGGTCCAGCCTGCTGCGTGGACGGCGGTGACCCGGCCTGCCGGGTCGAGGTCGAAGGTCTTGGCGCCCGCCAGTTGGTCGTCGAGGCCGATGAGGTTGCCATCGGCGCGGTAGGTGTAGTCGCGGCGTTGGATGCTGCGGCCGGCGCCGGTGATCCGTTGGCTGGTGAGGCGGCCGAGCGGGTCGTACTCATTCGTGAAGGAGACGGTGTCGCCGATGTGGCGGGCGATTTCCTGGCCGGCGGCGTCGTGTTCGAAGGTGAGGGTGCGCCCGGAGGTGGTGAGGGAGGTGCGGCGGCCTGCGGCGTCGTAGGTCCAGGTGCTGACCGCTCCGGTCGGGGTCGTGCGGCCGGTGCGGCGGCCGAGTTCGTCGTACGTGAACGACATCGTGCGGCCGTTCACCGTCTCGGAGACGAGGCGGCCGTAGCGGTCGCGGAGAGACGTGATCGTGGCGTCCGCGTTGACCGCTTCCGCGAGCTGGTCCGTGAAGTCGTAGGCGAACGTCGTCACGGCCCCGGCGGCGTCCTTGCGGACGATGCGGTCCAGTTCGTCGCGCTCGTAGCGGATGGTCTGGCCCAGTGCGTCGGTGCGGGCGGTCAGGCGGCCGGCCACGTCCCGTTCGTACGACAGTGTCCGGTTGTCGAAGTCGGTCTCGGATATGAGGTGACCGGCCGCGTCATACGCGTAGTCCCACGTCAGGCCCTGCGGGTTGAGGACCTGGGTGAGGCGCAGCTCATGGTCGTGGCTGAACTCGTAGCGAATGCCGTCCGGGCCGGTGCGGGCGGTGAGCAGGTCGAAGTGGGTGTACTCGAAGCGGGACACCTGCCCCATGGCGTCGGTATGGGTGAGGCAGTTGCCCTCACCGTCGTACGTCCATGACTGCTCGCTGCCGTCGGCGTCGATGCGGCGGGCGAGCTTGCCCTCGGGCGTCCATTCCAGGCGGGTGACCGCGCCGAGCGGGCCGGTGAGGGTGACCGCTCGGCCGAAGGCGTCTCGGTCGATCCGGGTGGTCGCACCGAGGGGGTCGGTGACCTCGACGGGCAGACCGACAGTGTTGCAACGGATGCGGCTGGTGTTCCCAAGGCCGTCCGTGACGGCTGTGACGTGCCCGGCATCGTTGTACGTGTAGCGGGTGACGGTCCCGGACGGGCTTGTCACGCTGATGCGGTTACCGCGCTCGTCGTACTTCTGCCGGATGGCTGTCCGGTCCGGGTTCACGACACGTATCGGGAGCCCCAGCTGGTTGTACTCCGCGGTGGCTTCGCGGCCGTCAGGTCGCACCACGGTGGTCAGGAGGCCGGATTCGTCGTACGTGAAGCGGGCGGTGCGGCCGAGCGGGTCGGTCTGGCTCAGTAGACGGTTGAAGCGGTCACGTTCGTAGCGGGTGACCGCGCCGAGCGGGTCAGTCACCTCAATGACCTGGTGGGCGTCGTTGACGACGTACCGGCGGACAGCTCCGCCGCCGGTAGTCGCCGTGGTGACGCGCAGGCCGGTCTCCGGATCCGGGTCGCTGTAGGCGAGCCGCAGGGCCATGTGGCCGGCCGAGCCGCCTTCGGCGGTGCAGCGGTCCTGGTCGTCGTACTCGTACGTGTACGCGCTGCCGTTGGTGTCCGTCCAGGAGGTGACGCGGCCGCGCTCGTCGTAGCTGAACCGCAAGGGCAGGCCGGACGAGTTGGTGACGGATGTGAGGTGGCCGTCGGTGTAGCCGTAACGCAGGATTTCCTGGTCAGAGCCGTCGGCAGCCGCCCCTGCCAGGTGCAGGGCGGTGATCCGGCCTTCGCTGGCCGTGAGCTTCAGGTGGTAACCACCGTGATGGACGATCGAGGTCGGCGCATCGGACTCGTCGTACTCGAAGGTGATCCAGTTGCCGTTGCGGTCGTCGATCTGGGTGAGGAGGGCCACGTCGTCGTGGCGCGTGGTGAAGTGCCACACGCGGCCGATATCCGGGTCCGTGATCGTGTAGTCGCCGTCGATGTCGCGGTCGAGCGGCCGGCGCGGGCCATGGCTCGGCATGACGGCGACGCCCGGGGCCGGGTGCGGGTAGGACAGCAGCAGGCCGTCCTCGCAGACGAAGAGGACGCCCTCTGGGTGGATCTCCAGCCGCTGGTCGGCGGTGGAGGACCAGGACGGTCCGAACCAGCGCCCGGCCCGGTAGTCGGACGCCACCCGGCGGCTGAAGGCGAGCGGCAGCGAGCCCGGCAAACGGATGTCCGTCTGCGGCAGGTACATCACACCGGTGGCGAGGTCGATCGGGTCCGTGTTGTCGCTCTCGACGGCGTCCTTGGGGCGGGAGGTCTGAGCGGGGTCGTCCAGGGCCTTGCGCGCCCCTGACTCGGCGGCTTCGGTGACCGCG
The DNA here is from genome assembly GCF_040677245.1 of Streptomyces kurssanovii. NCBI lineage: Bacteria > Bacillati > Actinomycetota > Actinomycetes > Kitasatosporales > Streptomycetaceae > Streptomyces > Streptomyces kurssanovii. Next base: position 54,936 of record NZ_JBFAQK010000029.1, on the reverse strand, counting down.
TGCTTCGCACCGCTGCGCAGGCCCGCTGTGGCCACGCCCTTGACGACACCCGCACCCTTGGTTCCCAGGAGTTCGGGGACGAGGCGGCCGAGGAATTCGGCGGGGTCGCCCTTCGCCGCGTCCCACGCGTTCTTCAGAGCGCGGTCCGGGTTCGCCACTGTTGACGCGAGGCCGGCGAGCGTCATGTTGACGCCCTTGTAGTACTCGGCGGGGTGGGTCAGGTTGTAGACGTCGATCGGGTTGACCGACCGCACGAAATTGACCAGGCCCGCGGTGCCCTTGATGATGCCGCCGCCGAAGTGGGCCAGCTCGATGCTCTGGCCCAGGCCGTAGTCCATGAGCTCGGTCTGGAGCTTGTCCAGGCCGGTCTTGTCCTTCGGCGCGTGCGCCATGGCGGCGTGAACCGCGGTCTTGGCGGTGTCGCCGGCCTGGTTCCGCGCGGCGCGGGCGTCGTCCAGGATCTCCTGCGCGCGCTTGCGTTTGGCCGTGGTCGGGTCCTTGAACTCCCCCGGGTGCGGCAGCGGGTTGTCGCTGTTGCGGGCGGCGTCGTAGGCGTCGGCCTTCTTGTTGAACTCCGCAGCCGCCTTCTCGTAGTCCTTCTTCGCCTCGTTGTACAGGGCGATCGCCTCACGCGCCTTGCCCTGCGCAGTGACGACGGCCGTCGAATACGTCTCCAGCGCCTTGGCCGCGTCCTCGAACGCGTCCGCCGCGCGCAGCCAGTCCTTGGGCAGCGTGTCGAACTTCTTCCGGAAGGTGTCAGCCGCCTCGCCCTTCCAGTGCTGGGAGTCCAGCTTCTGCATCCCACCGCCGACCAGGTCGAACGCCTTCTGGAAGTCCCGCAGGTTCTTCACCGCCGAGGCGATCTTCTCCGGCCGTCCGTGGATCAGCTCATTGGCCTCCTCGGTCTGCCCGAGCTGTTTCTCCCCGACCTCCGCACCCAGCGAAGAAGCGGTCTCATCCCCCCAGTCCTCGACCGCGTCCGCCCACTCGTGCGCACCGACCTTCTCCAGGCCCTCGCCGGCCTTGTCGGTCACATAGTCGACGCCCTCGCCGACGACTTCCTTGCCCTTGTCGATCGCCCGGTCGGCACCGTCGACGAGCTTGTCGCCCCACCCCCGCCAGTCCACCATCAGCGAATCTCCCCCCACCGCGGCTGCTCGGCCTGATCGATCGTGGCCTGGTCAGGATCGAGGTCTTCCTTCAACTGCTCGTCCATCGCGTCCCGGATCTTCGGGTCGATCAAGCCGGAACGCTCCATCGAGTCCATCTGCGCGTCCATCACGTCATACGTGGTGTTCTTCCACATCTGCTTGACCTCGCCGTGCGCCTCACGCATCGACTCCGCGCTCCAGTCCGCGTTGTCCCACGCGTGCTGGTCACGAATCGTGTCCCAGCTCATCTGCTTGACCTCGTCCTCCGACAGATGAGGATTGCCGTTCAGCGAGTTCACACCGATCTTGATCGCGTCCTTGACGTACTGCTCCTGCTCCGCGAACGAGCCCGCCGACAACCCCACGCCCTGCGCGAAGGCGTTGCCCTTCAGCGTCAGCGTCCGGACCCCCCACTCCCAGCGGCTGCAGAACGTCTCGACCTCCGCCGTCAAACCGCCGTGTCCCAGCTCCAGCCCCGACAGCGCGAGATCCGAGAACCCCCGGCCGACCGACGCCTCGCCGATCATGCCGAGCTCCTTCAGCTCGGCATGCGCCAGATTGATCCCCTTCGCGATCTCCGCCAGCCCCGACGCCGCCGCCGCAAGCTCAGGCTCACCAACACTCACCGCACACCCCCGAGATCCACCGCCACCTCATCCGGAACGATCCCCGCCACCGGCGGAAACACCATCCCGTCCTCACTGCCCACGTCCAGCGCAACACCACCCGGACCCGGCAGCATCGGCACCATCACATCCAGTAGCCGGGCGCCCAGAATCGTCCGGTACGCCCACTCACGCCCCGCACCCCCCTGCGCATGAGCAAATCGCGCCAACGCCTCCTCGTCCGAGAACGCACAGATCCACCGCACTCCGTTGAAATCCGCCGTCCACAAACTGTCCTGCGTATCGAACGGCACCAACACCGCCGACCGCCGAAACTCCCCCAGCAAACGCGCAACCCCCCGCCGCGCAGCCGCCACCTCATCGAGCGGTTCATCCCGCTCAGCGACAGATGGAGCCACCGCTGAGTTCGTTGACGGCTCAAACAATGCGGTCGGACCCGGTACGTCCCCCAAGTCGGCCAACCGGGAAGCCGGTCGAGGCTTCGGTATCTCATCCCCGTTGTCAGTCACCCGCGAATGCTGCCATGTGGATCTTCCCATCAGCAACGAATAGTGAGCCCCAACACCTTCACAACCGACGAGCGTTGGTGCAGCTTCTCGTACACCCAGAGCGCTACGGGGTCACCGCTCGCCGCGACTCACGCGAGCAACAGGCTCTCGGTGACACTCACCACAGGAAAGATCTGCACCCTCAGTTCACCCACGTGTCCGCTGTCCCGAACTCCGTCAAGAGGCCGGTCCTGCCGCCCTCCTCCTCAACTCGGAGCCGCCGTGCCCCTTCCCGAAAGAGACGCATGCTGACCTCTCCCGAGTCCGAGAACCAGGAGAACGCCACGGATCGCCGGGCGTCGTCGTAGGAGAACGTCACATCCTCGCCCGTCATCTCCGGTTCGACGGCGAAGGTGTTGACCAGCAGTTGGGGATCGCCGGTGACGAACTCACTCACAACTGACCACCGTCCCCGCTTTCCAGTTCCAGCAGCGCCTCGTGCCGGAAGTCCTCCGGTCTGTGATGTACGGCCGCAGGCCCGGGTGCGGACGGCAGAACGTCACGTGCGCCGTGACCGTGCCCTCATCCGTCCAGGACTCGGACACGCTGACGTACGCCTTCACGGCGGGCCCGTCGACCGACGCCGACTTCAGGCAGTGCAGGGCATACGCCAGGCATCGTCGGGTCAGCGGTTCGATTCGCTCGGACCAGACGGCGGCAGGTCGTGGTCCACCGGCGGTTGGTGACCTTGATGCCGGTGTCGTAGGTGCCCGGGTCGAGTTCGGCGTGGACGGTCAGCCCGGTGCGGGTGGTGGTTGCCACGATGCTGTTCACGATGACGTCGTGGCTGGTGAGCGGGCGGCCACGCCAGTTCATGGAGCTGTGGGAGAACAGCCAGTGCTCGATCTTGTTCCATTTCGAAGTGCCCGGACGCATGTGGCAGACCGTGATGGCCAAACCCGTCTCGGCGGCCAGGGCGGCGAGTTCCTTCTTTCAGGCGTGGGTGCGGTAGCCGTTGGAGTCGCCGGCGTCCGCGGTGATCACCAGACGGGTGGCGCCCGGGTAGTCGTGCCGGCCCCGAGCCTGCCACCAGCGGCGGATGGATTCCACGGCGAAGGCAGCGGTGTCGTGATCGGTGCCGACACTGAACCAGCCGGTGTTTGCGGCGATGTCGTAGATCCCGTACGGGATCGCCTTGCCCGGCCCCTGCCGGTCAAGGAAGTCATGGGTCCTGACCCGGGTCGGCAGTCCCTTCGGATGCCACTCGCGGCCTCCGTTCCTGTACTGGCCGACCAGCTACTTCTTCTTGGTGTCCACGCTGATCACCGGGTCGCCGGCGTCCATATGCTCCTTGGCCCAGGCGTTGATGTAGCGGAATTGGGCGTCCCCGTCGGGATGCTGGGCGCCCTCGAGGGTCTTGGCGTTGGCCTGGAGACTGAACCCCTCCTCCCGTAGCAGGCCAGCGACGGTATCCGCCGAGACGCGGTGGCCCCGGGCCGGCGGACCCGGCCCAGCGGTTCCGCCCCCGTTTCCAGCTCGGCCACACCCGTGCGGACAGTGGTCTCGCTGACCCCGGCCGCCCGCGCGACAGCCCGGATCCCGCCGTGTCCCAGGATCCGGGCCCGCCGCCGCAAGGTCATGCCCGAGCGGCCACCCGGGCCGGTCCACCTCAATGCGGTAGCCGTTCCTAGGAACACGGCAGTCGAGAAACATGGAGCCGTCGGAAGCAGTACCGCCGACCACGTCCTGCCCTTGCGCTTCCCTTCCTATGCGTCGGCAACAGGCTGTGACATCCGGTTCAGCTCCTCACGGTTGCCATGGCCGACCAGCGAACAGCACCATGCGCCCTGTGGGCCGAGGGCGCTCACCCCGTCGTGACCCGCAGTTCCTTGATGCCGTTCAGCCACGCCGAGCGCAGCCGACGCGGGTCGCCCGAGAGGCGGAGGTCCGGGAGGGTGTCGGCTATCGCGTCGAAGATCAGGTTGATCTCCATGACGGCCAGGGACTTGCCCAGGCAGAAGTGCGGACCGCCGCCGCCGAAGCCCAGGTGGGGGTTGGGGTCGCGGGTGATGTCGAAGCGTTCCGGGTGGTCGAAGACCGCGGGGTCGTTGTTGGCGGAGGAGTAGAAGAGGCCGACGCGGTCGCCCTTCTTGATGCGGGCGCCACCCAGGACGACGTCCTGGGTCGCGGTGCGCTGGAAGGAGACGACGGGCGTCGCCCAGCGCACGATCTCCTCCGCCGTCGTGTCGGGGCGCAGCCGCTTGTAGAGCTCCCACTGCTCCGGGTGGGTCAGGAAGGCGTGCATCCCGTGGCTGATCGCGTTGCGGGTGGTCTCGTTCCCGGCCACCGCCAGCAGGATGACGAAGAAGCCGAACTCGTCGGAGGACAGGTTGCCTTCGCCCTCCGCGGCGACGAGCCGGCTGACGATGTCCTCGGCAGGGCACTCCTTCCGCGCCGCCGCCAGGTTCATCGCGTACGAGACGATCTCCATCGCCGCCTCCGTGCCGACCTCCTCCGTGATCGCGTACTCGGGGTCGTCGTACGCGGCCATCTTGTTGGACCAGTCGAAGATCTTGGACCGGTCCTCCTGGGGGACGCCGATGAGTTCGGCGATGGCCTGGAGGGGGAGTTCCACGGCGATGTTGGTGACGAAGTCGAAGCTGCCGTCCGGCTTCGCGCCGCTCCGGGCCGTCTCGACGATCGAGCGCGCCCGCCGGCGCAGCGCGGCCTCCAGGGAGCGCACGGCGCGCGGGGTGAAGCCGCGCTGGACGATCTGGCGGACCCGGGTGTGCTCGGGCGGGTCCATGTTGAGCATGATCAGCTTCTGGACCTCGATCTGGTCGCGGCTGATGGACTCGTTGAAGCGGATGACGGCCGTGTTGGTCCAGGAGGAGAAGAGCTCCGGGTGCGTGGAGACGTGCCGGACGTCCGCGTGCCGGGTGACGACCCAGTAGCCCTCGTCGTCGAAGCCGGAGATGCCGGCGGGCTGCTCGCACCACCAGACGGGCGCGGTGCGCCGCATCTCGGCGAACTCGGGGTGGGGGACGCGAGCCTGGAGGAGGTCGGGGTCGGTGAAGTCGAACCCTGGGGGCAGGTGGGGGCAGGACATCGGCAGCTCCCGCTTCGCTTCGGGTCGCGGTCTGACGGTCTGATGGGCCATCAGGAAGTGGCCGAAAGGTAGTAACGAGTTCTACAAGTAGCAAGGCTCACGGTCGGAACTGTTGCCTGCGCGGGTCGCAGTAAGAGGCGTGCAAGACCCTTGCGTACCGGCGGTAGCACTCATAAGACTTCTTGCAGAACTAGAACGCGTACCAGTTCGCCGGTTCGCCGTGTTCGCCGGTTCACCGGTTCGCGAGTTCGCGAAGTTCGAGAGTCCGGAGAGTTCCACAGTTTCGAGAGTTCGGCCCTGAAGGGCGCCGGGACGCCCGGACGGCCGCGAGGAGAGGACGAGCTCATGGCCGCGGAACCCGTCATCGTCGAAGCCGTACGTACCCCCATCGGCAAGCGGGGAGGACTCCTCGCCAACCTCCATCCCGCCTACCTGCTGGGCGAGACCTACCGGGAACTCCTCGCGCGCACCGGCATCCACGCCGACTGCGTCGAGCAGATCGTCGGCGGCACGGTCACCCACGCCGGCGAGCAGTCCATGAACCCGGCGCGCACCGCCTGGCTCACCGTCGGCCTGCCCTACGAGACCGCGGCCACCACCGTCGACTGCCAGTGCGGCTCTTCGCAGCAGGCGAGCCACATGGTCGCCAACATGATCTCGGCCGGGGTCATCGACATCGGCATCAGCTGCGGCGTCGAGGCGATGTCGCGGGTGCCGCTCGGCAGCGGGTCCAAGCACGGGCCCGGCAAACCGTTCCCCGACGAGTGGAACGTCGACCTCCCCAACCAGTTCGAGGCCGCAGAGCGCATCGCCCGCCGCCGCGGACTGACGCGGGAGGACGTGGACCGCCTCGGACTGCTGTCCCAGCAGCGGGCGGCGATCGCCTGGAGCGAGGAGCGCTTCAAGCGCGAGACGTACGCCGTGCAGGTGCCGACGACGGAGGAGGAACAGGCGGCGGGGCAGGGGATGTGGCGGCTCGTCGACCGGGACGAAGGACTGCGCGACACGTCGGCGGAGGCGCTCGCGGGTCTGAAACCGGTCATGCCGACCGCCGTGCACACGGCCGGGAACTCGTCACAGATCTCCGACGGCGCGGCCGCCCTCATGTGGGCGTCCAAGCGCATGGCGCGGGCGCTCAAGCTGAAGCCACGGGCCCGTATCGTCGCGCAGGCCCTCGTCGGCGCCGACCCGCACTACCACCTCGACGGCCCGATCGACGCGACGCGGGCGGTGCTGGGCAGGGCAGGCATGTCGCTCAAGGACATCGACGTCATCGAGATCAACGAGGCTTTCGCGTCCGTGGTGCTCAGCTGGGCGCAGGTCTTCGACCAGGACCTCGAGAAGGTCAACGTGAACGGCGGCGGTATAGCGCTCGGGCACCCGGTCGGCGCGACGGGCGCCCGGCTCATCACCACGGCGCTCCACGAACTGGAACGCCAGGACAAAGAGTTCGCCCTGATCGCCATGTGCGCGGGCGGCGCGCAGGCGACCGGCACGATCATCCAGCGGATCTGAGACGGCCCGCCTCTCAGCGGATCCGAGGGTGGGCCCGCAGCGCGGGTCGCCGGCGGTGCGGCGCGGGGTCCGGCTGCCGCGCGGGCTGCCGGGCCCGGCAGCGGACCGGTCGCCCAGGGCGGGCCGCGGTACCGGCAATCGTGGCCGGGCCGTGGGGCTACTCCGGGCCTTGACGTGAGGTCGGGCTCCGGGACGGTTGTGGCCCGGCCGTGGGCGGGCCGCCGGGCTTTGGCGGAGGGTCGGGCTCGGGACGTCGGGGCCGGCCCCGGGCCGTACCCGCGCGCCCCCGGCGTCTCGGGGGCGGCTCACGGGCGCGGGGCGGCCCCCGGCGCCTCGAACGTGGCCCGTGCCTCGAACGCCGCCCGCCGCGTCGCCCGCCGCAGCGCCTTGAGCAGCGTCGCGCCGAGGGTGAACGTCAGCACTACCGTGAGCAGCGCACGGCCGAGGTCCCAGCCGAGGGATGTGGCCGCGCAGTACGCGAGGAAACGGACCAGGTTCTCGTGCACCGGATCACCGGCGTGGAACGAGATCCCGGACGACATGCCGCTGATGATCGTCCAGCCGTACAGGTTCATGACCGTGCCGTACGCGAACGCCGCGAGTGCCCCGTACGCGGCGAGCATCAACAGCTCCGCCCGCCCCCGGAGCCGCTCCGGGCCCGGCAGCAGGCCCGCGCCCATGGTGAACCAGCCCATGGACAGCATCTGGAACGGCATCCACGGCCCCACCCCGCCCGTCAGCAGCGCGGACGCGAACATGGTGACGGCGCCGAGCACGAACCCGAAGCCCGGGCCGAGGACCCGGCCGCTCAGCACCATCAGGAAGAACATGGGCTCCAGCCCGGCCGTTCCCGCGCCGAGCGGTCTCAGCGCCGCCCCCACCGCGGCCAGCACGCCGAGCATCGCCACGGCCTTCGCGTCCATGCCGCTGTCGGCGATCGTCGCGACGACGACGGCGACGAGGAGCGGGAGCAGCGCGCCGAACAGCCACGGCGCGTCGCCGGCGTGCGCCGCGAGCCCCGAGCTCTCCCCGGCGAGCAGCGGCCAGCCGAAGAAGACAGCGCCGATCGCGCTGATGAGGACGAGCGCGGCGATCGAACGGGGGCCGAGGCGGACCGGGCGGACGGGACGGGTGGCCTCGGCCTGGGCCCTCGGCGGGACCTCGGTGGGCGGGACGGGCGTGGTCACGGGGCCGCCTCCAGGGCCGCCTCGACCTGGGAGACGGTCAGCCACGGCTGCGGCGCCAGGATCTTGGCGACCTGCGGGGCGAAGGCGGGCGAAGAGACCACGACGTCGGCCGTCGGGCCGTCCGCGACCACCTCGCCGCCCGCCAGGATCACCACCCGGTGCGCCAGTTCGGCGGCCAGCTCCACGTCATGGGTCGCCAGGACGATGGCGTGCCCGTCCTCGGCGAGACCTCTCAGCACGGCCACCAGCCGGGCCTTCGCCGCGTAGTCCAGACCACGGGTCGGCTCGTCGAGGAGCAGCAGCGGAGGGCGGCCGGTGAGCACGATCGCCAGCGCGAGCGCCAGACGCTGACCCTCCGACAGGTCACGGGGGTGCGTCGCGTCGGCCACGCCCGGCAGCAGCTCGGTGACCAGCGCCCGGCAGGTGCCGGGGGCCGCGCCCGCGTCCGCGTCGGCGGCCGCGCATTCGGCGGCCACCGTGTCCGCGTAGAGCAGGTCGCGGGGCTCCTGCGGTACGAGCCCGACCTGCCGGATCAGCTCGCGCGGGTCCGTGCGGTGGGGGGTGCGGCCGTTGACCGTGACCGTCCCCGCCGTCGGCTCGACCATGCCGACGATGGCGTTGAGCAGGGTCGACTTGCCGGCGCCGTTACGGCCCATGAGGGCGACGGTCTCGCCAGGGGCGACGGCCAGGTCGACCCGCCGGAGTGCCTCGACGCGGGCGCGGCGGACTGAGAGGGCGGTGGTGGTGACGAGGTGGGTGGGGGTGGACTCCGGTGCCGAGGCCGCGGGGGGTGGGGTGGTGCGGAGGAGGCGGGCGAGGAGGCGGTGTGCGGGGCGGTGGGTGGGGCCGCGGTGGGCAGGGCCGCTGCGCGGGGCTTGTTCCCCTCCCCGCCCCTTCCCGAACCGGGCTCCGCCCGGACCCGGTACCGCGCTTCGCGCGGTGCCCTCAAACGCCGGGCGGGCTGGAGTTCGCAGCGCACCCGTGGCCGCAAGGCGGTCGCGCAGGGCGCCCGCGCGGCGGCGGGCGTCGCGTATCGACAGGGGGACCGGGGACCAGCCCGCCAGGCGGGCCAGTGTCACCACCGGCGGGCGGACCGGCGAGTCGGCCATCACCGTGGCCGGATCGCCGACGACCGGCCCGGCCCCGGGCGCGGGCAGGAGCACGACGCGGTCGGCGTACTGGACGACCCGCTCCAGGCGGTGCTCCGCCATCAGCACCGTCGTGCCCAGGTCGTGGACGAGGCGTTGCAGCACTGCGAGGACCTCTTCTGCCGCCGCCGGGTCCAGCGCCGACGTCGGCTCGTCGAGCACGAGGACCTTCGGATGCGTGGTCAGCACCGAGCCGATCGCCACACGCTGTTGCTGGCCGCCGGACAGCGTCGCGATGGGCCGGTCGCGCAGCTCCACCAGACCCAGAAGGTCGAGCGTCTCCTCGACCCGGCGCCGCATCACGCCGGGCGCGAGGCCCAGCGACTCCATGCCGTACGCGAGTTCGTCCTCGACCGTGTCGGTGACGAAATGGGCGAGCGGGTCCTGGCCCACCGTGCCGACCACGTCCGCGAGTTCGCGCGGCTTGTGGGTGCGGGTGTCCCGGCCGTCGACCGTGACCCGGCCGCGCAGCGTTCCGCCCGTGAAGTGCGGGACGAGCCCGGACACCGCGCCGAGCAGGGTCGACTTGCCCACGCCGGACGGGCCGACGAGGAGGACCAGTTCACCCTCCGGGACGGTGAGGTCGATGTTCTCCAGTGTCGGGGCGGCAGCGCCCTCGTACGTCACGGAGACGTTCTCGAAGCGGATCACCGGGTCGACTCCTTGGCTCCTGCGGGGACGGCTCCTGCGGGGGCGGCTCCTGCGGGGACCGGCGCGACGAACGCCGGGAGCAGGCCGATCAGCACGGACAGTGCGGGCCACAGCGGCAGTTCGGGCGCCGTCAGCGGTACGACGCCGGGGTGCAGCGCCTCGCCGCCCGGTACGGTCGCCGCCCGGATCATCAGGGCGGCGACGGCCGCGCCGGAACCGGCCACCAGCCAGGACCGCACGCCCCACCGGTCCGGGCGGTAGCGACTGCGGACCGAACGCCGGCCGCCCAGCCACAGGCCACCGGCCGCCGCGACGAGCCCGGCGACCAGCAGCGGTACGCCGTAGCGCGCGCCCTCCGCCGCGAGCAGCCCGTACGATCCGGCGCACACCCCGAGCAGCCCGCCGAGGGTGAGCGCCGTCGTGGTGTGCCGCACGGCGGGCGGCACCTGGGCGGTGCGGCCGTACCCGCGGGCGTCCATGGACGCGGCGACCGCGACGGACCGCTCCAGCGCGCCCTCCAGGACCGGCAGTCCGATCTGGGCGACGGCCCGCACACCGCCGGTCGGTCGGCCCCGAAGGCGGCGCGCCGTGCGCAGCCGCAGGACGTCCGCGACCATGTTCGGCGCGAACGTCATCGCGACGACGACCGCGACGCCGGCCTCGTACAGCGCGCCCGGCAGCGACTTGAGCAGCCGGGCGGGGTTGGCGAGCGCGTTCGCCGCGCCGACGCAGATGAGCAGGGCCGCCAGCTTGGCGCCGTCGTACAGCGCGAACACGATCTGCTCGGCGAACACCCGTCCGCCGATCCGCACGCCGTCCGCCCAGCCGGGCATCGGCACCTCGGGGAGCGTGAACAGCACGTGCGTACCGGCGATGGGGGAGCCGAGGGCGACGGAGAAGACGACGCGTACGCCGATGACGAGCAGCCCGAGCTTGACGAAGGCGCCGTAGGAGCGGGCCCACGGCGCGTCGGTGCGGCGTGCGGCCACGACGTAGCCGGCGACGCCGACGAGCAGCCCGAGGAGGAGCGGGTTCGTCGTCCGCGACGCGGCGACGGCCAGTCCCAGCGCCCACAGCCACCAGGCGCCGGCGTGCAGGGCGTTGCTCCGGCTCGCGACGGGGGCGCGGGTCGCGCGGAGCGCGTCGAGCAGGGGGTGCGTTCCGTGGCCGGGGCCGTTGGATGCGGCGGCCCCGTGCGGTACGGGCCGGGCCGCCTGGCGGTGTGCGCGGTGTCCGACGGCCCCGTGCGGTACGCCGGGGCGCTGCCCCGGACCCCGCGCCTCGATCGCCGGCGGGGCTGGGTCGGCCGGGTCGTCGGCGTGCGCTCGCGGCGCGGGGGTCTTGGGGGTGGCCGGGCCGTGGGGTGCGACGGCCCCGTGCGATACGCCGGGGCGCTGCCCCGGGCCCCGCGCCTCAATCGCCGGCGGGGCTTGATGTGCCCCGGCGTCTGGCGTGGGAGTCGGGCCCGGGGGTCGTTCCGCGGGCGCACCGTGCGTGGTAGCTGACCCCCGGGGCGGAACGGGCCCGTTGGCGCGGGCGGTCATCGGGTGGTGTGGCGGGAGCGCCACACCGCCGCTCCGGCCAGGGTCAGGACCGCCGCGATGCCCGCGTACACGCCCACCGACGGGCCGTCGTCCCCGGCCGGATCCTTCGTGGCGTTCGTGGCGTTCGTGTCGGCGGCCGGCAGGGCCTGGTCGCCGCAGCCCGAGGCGGGGTAGCCCGTGATCGCGCACAGCAGCGCCTCGCTGTTGTAGCGCAGCGGCTTCGCCACCTGAGCCAGTGCCTCCGCCGTCGTCGCCGCCGGGGCGACCCGCGCGCACGCCGTGCGCTGCGCGGGGGGCGTCTCGCCCCGGGGTGCGTCCGCCGCCGTGCCGGAGTCGATGACGAGGGCGATCCGCTTCGTGCCGTCCTTCGCGGGCGTGCCCGCGCAGATCGTGGCGAAGTCGGGCGCCGTGCGCGGGGTCGCCGCGTCCCCGCTGTCCTCGCTGACGGAGAAGCGGAAGCCGTTCACGGACCCGTCGGCCGGGCGGGCGGTCGCCGGGCCCTCCGTGGCGTACGTCCACTCGCCGCCGCTGCTCTTCCAGAACGACCAGTAGCGGTAGCCCGCGGCCTGTGCGGGAGCCGCGACGGCCACCATGAGCAGGGCGCAGAGGCCGAGGAGGGCGAGGAAGCGGGCGCGCATCAGCTCTGGTTCTTCCGGCGGCCGCTGAACAGGAATCCGACACCGACGGCCGCGACGAAGAACACGCCCACGATCCACCACGTGGAGGACGACGAGTCCGAGGAGTCGGAGGAGTCCTTCTCGCTCTTCGCGGAGGCGGACGGCGAGGCGGCCTTCTGCGGGGCGGGACCGGTCGCGTTCAGGGCCGCGACCAGGTCCTGGCCGCCGAAGGACTTCGGGTCGGCGCCGGCCGCGCGGGCGGCGAAGATCAGCTGGGCGTACGCGGCGGGGCCGTTCTGCTTCGCCCAGGCCGCCGAGTTCTGCTGCAGCCACGCCAGCGGCTTCTTCGCCTGCTCGGCCAGGCCCTGCGCGGACAGCGCGACGACCGCGTCGGCGGTGTTGCCGAAGTCCGGCGCGGGCGAGGAGTCGTCGGCGCCGGGCATCGGCGGAGTGTCGAAGTGGCCCTTCTTCGCCAGCCCGTTCGCGAGGTACGCCGCGCCGTTGTGCGCCGCGCCCTCGATGTCGGTGGCCTTCTCGCAGGCCGTGCCCTTGGCGTCCTCGGCGCCGGCGCCGGTCGCCGCCAGGCCCTTGCCGTGGGCTGCGAGCACGGCCGCCGCGGTGGAGTCGGCGACGATGCCGGGGGACGCGACCTGGTAGACGAACGCGCCGCCGTCCTCGCTGCCGCAGGGCTTCGCGAACGTCAGCAACGCGTCGTAAGGGGTCTTGCCGCCCTTGGACTTCGCGGCGGCGGGCTGCTCGCCGGCCGCGGCGAGCGCGCCGATGACGACGGAGGTCGAGTTCGCGTCGCTCGCGCCGCCCGGGTTGTAGCCCCAGCCGCCGTCCTCGTTCTGCACGGACTTCAGCCAGCCGACGGTCTTGTCGACCACGGCGTCCTGCCCGCCGAGCGCGGCGAGCGCCTGCACGGCGGCGGCACTGGCGTTGGTGTCGAGCGGCAGCTTGGCGTCGCAGTCCTTCGCGGTGTCGGCGCGGTACGAGGGGAAGCCGCCGCCCGCGCACTGCTGCCCGGTCAGGAAGGCGACCGCCGCGTCCGCGGGCCTCACCCCGGCCGTGTCCTGGGCGAGGAGGGCGAGCGACTGCCGCCACACACCGTCGTAGGTCGGGTCGCCCTTGCCGTAGAGGCCGGCGGGCAGTTCGGCGGACGGCGTGGGGGAGGGGGCGGAGGGGGCCGCGAAGGCGGCGGGTGCGGCGGACAGGCCGAGCACGGCGGAGGCGACGAGCGCGGCTGCGCCGCGGCGAACGGTGGTCATGGCGGGCGGTGCCTCTCCTGCGGTACTCCGGCGGGATCCGGGCACGGGCACGCTCAGGCACCTGGGCTCCGGCTCCGTATGCCTCGACGGTGCCGGTCACCGGCGGGCTGCCGGTGACACGAGCCGGTCACGACCTCGTACGGGGCATTCCGACTTGCCGCCATGGAGGGCGGCTCACGGTTGCGGGTCAGCGCCGGATTCGCACCGGCTTCCCCCCGTACGGGTAATGATGACGACGGCGCCACTCTACCGGCCGGTCACCCACCCGGACGTGGGGCACCGGTCACACCGCCGCGTACCCGGCCGGGCTCCCCGCGTCACACCGCCACGTACCGGGCCGGCTCCCCGCCGTCACACCGCCGCGTACCCGGCCGGGCTCCCCGCCGTCACACCGCCACGTACCGGGCCGGCCCGCCGCCCGCCGCTACCTCCGCGCGGCCGAGCTTCACCAGCCGGCGCAGATGCGCCTCGGCCTCGGACACGGCGATGTTGCGGGAGCCGTACGGGATCTGCTCCCAGGGCCTGTTCCACTCCATCCGCTCGGCGACCTGCCACGGGGTGAGCGGCCGGGCCAGCAGCGTCAGCAGTCCGGTGAGCCGCTGCTCGTGGTGGGCGAGCAGTTCCCGTACCCGGTCCTGGGCGCCGGTGAAGGCGTGCTGGTGGGCGGGGAGCACTTCGGCGGGGGCGAGACGGCCGACGCGTTCCAGGGAGTCGAGGTAGTCGCCCAGGGGGTCGGTGACGGTGGCGTCGTCGGGGTCCTCGTACAGGCCGATGTGGGGAGTGATGCCGGGCAGCAGGTGGTCGCCGGAGAAGAGGCGGCCGTTGCCCGGACGGCCCGCCGGGTGGGCCTCCTCGAGGTGGAGGCAGACATGGCCCGGGGTGTGGCCGGGCGTCCACACGGCCCGGAGCCGGCGGCCGGCCAGGTCGAGCAGTTCGCCCGGCACGATCTCCCGGTCGGGCAGCGCCGGGCGCAGGCCGGGCAGCCCGCCCCCGCCACCGGCGGCGCGCGCGGCTCTCAGCGGTGCGATGTGCGCCTCGGGCGCCCCGGCGCGGGCAAGTTTGCCGGCGAGGTAGTCGAGCCACAGCCCCGGTTCGGCCTCGCGGGTGCGGCGCACGACGGTGGCGTCGGCGGCGTGCATCGCGATCCACGCCCCGGACGCCTCGCGGACGCGGCCGGACAGGCCGTGGTGGTCGGGGTGGTGGTGGGTGACGACGACGCCGTGGATCTCCGCGGGCGAGGTGCCGCAGGCGGCCAGCCCCGCCGAGAGCGTGTCCCATGCGGTCGGGTCGTCCCAGCCGGTGTCGACGAGGACCGGACCCCGGTCGGTGTCGAGGAGGTGGACCAGCGTGTGGCCGAGCGGGTTGTCCGGGATGGGGACGCGCAGGGAGCGGACGCCGCCGCCGTGGTCGGTCACATGCCCAGCCGCTGCCTCGTCCGTCGGCGCCATGGCCATTGCCCCCTGTAACTGGAACTGATATCAGTTCTGAAACTGTGTCAGATAGTGCGCCCCGGCGGGAGGCAGCAGTCATGACCGAGCTCGTGGAACACGGAGAACTGTTCATCGGTGGCGAGTTGACGGCCCCGCTCGGCACGGAAGTGATCGAGGTGATCTCCCCGCACACCGAACAGGTCCTCGGCCGTGTCCCGCACGCCTCACGCGCCGACGTGGACCGGGCGGTGGCCGCCGCGCGCCGGGCCTTCGACGAAGGGCCCTGGCCGCGTACGACGCTCGAGGAGCGGATCGAGGTCGTCGGCCGGATCAAGGACGCCGTCGCCGTACGGCACGAGGAGATAGCGCGGTCCATCAGCGCGCAGAACGGCTCCCCCTACTCGTGGAGCGTCCTCGCCCAGGCGCTCGGCGCGATGATGGTGTGGGACTCGGCGATCTCCGTCGCCCGGGACTTCACCCACGAGGAGCGGCGCGACGGTGTCCTCGGCCCGATCCTGGTGCGGCGCGAGCCGGTGGGGGTCGTCGCGGCCGTCGTGCCGTGGAACGTCCCGCAGTTCACCGCCGCCGCCAAGCTCGCCCCGGCGCTGCTCGCGGGCTGCACCGTCGTCCTCAAGCCGTCGCCCGAGACGCCCCTCGACTCGTACATCCTCGGCGAGATCGCCCGGGAGGCCGGGCTGCCGGAGGGAGTCCTGTCGATCCTGCCGGCGGGCCGGGAGGTCAGCGAGTACCTGGTCGGGCACAAGGGCGTCGACAAGGTCTCCTTCACCGGCTCCGTCGAGGCCGGCCGCCGGGTCATGGAGGTCGCCTCGCGCAACCTCACCCGCGTCACCCTCGAACTCGGCGGCAAGTCGGCGGCCGTGATCCTGCCCGACGCCGACCTCGCCACCGCGGTCGCCGGGATCGTCCCGGCCGCCTGGATGAACAACGGCCAGGCCTGCGTGGCCCAGACCCGCATCCTCGCGCCGCGCAGCCGCTACGACGAGATCGCGGAGGCGTTCGCCGCCGCGGCCTCCGCGCTCGTCGTCGGCGACCCCCTCGACCCGGCCACCCAGGTCGGCCCGCTGGTCGCGGAGCGCCAGCAGCGGCGCTCCCTGAACTACATACGCGTCGGCCAGGAGGAGGGCGCCAAGATCCTGTGCGGCGGCGGCCGTCCGGCCGGGCAGGAGCGCGGCTGGTACGTGGAGCCGACCCTCTTCGGCGGCGTCGACAACTCCATGCGCATCGCCCGCGAGGAGATCTTCGGCCCGGTCATCTGCCTGCTGCCGTACGGCGACGAGGACGAGGCCGCCGCGATCGCGAACGACTCCGACTACGGCCTCAGCGGCAGTGTGTGGACGTCCGACGTCGAGCACGGCATCGACTTCGCACGGCGGGTAAGGACCGGCACCTACAACGTCAACACCTTCAGTCTTGACATGCTCGGCCCCTTCGGCGGCTACAAGAACAGCGGCGTGGGGCGGGAGTTCGGCCCCGAGGGCTACGGCGCGTTCCTCGAGCACAAGATGATCCACCTGCCCGCCGGACACGGGAGCCACTGATGGGGGACCGCTGGCGCGTCGAGGTGGACCGCACCCTGTGCATCGGCTCGGGCATGTGCGTCGGCCACGCCCCGGACGGCTTCGACCTCGACGCGGCGCGCCAGTCGCACGCGCGCGCCACCACGTCCGACGCCGACGAGAAGCTCCTCGCGGCCGCGGAGAACTGCCCGGTGGAGGCCATCACGCTCACCGCGGCGGACAGCGGCGAGCCCGTCTTCCCACCGGAGGAGTAACCGCTGCGCCCGGAGATCCGCAGGGTCCTAGCCCGTGCCGCGCCGGGCCTTCGGCGCCGCACGGCCCGGCGTCGCACGACCTGGCGTCGCACGGCCCGGCGTCGTGTCGGGCGTCGACCGGTCCGGCACCGTGTCGGGCGTCGACCGGTCCGGCACCGTGTCCGGTGTCCCACGGCCCGGTGTCCCACGGCCCGGTGCCCCATGGTCCGTTGCGGCGTCGGGCGACGTCAGGTCGATCAGCCGGCAGACCGTCTCGATGTCGATCTTCACCTGGGCGATCGAGGCGCGTCCCGACAGCCAGGTGATCAGCGCCGAGTGCCAGGTGTGCTCGATGACACGGACGGCGGAGAGCTGCTCCGGCGTCGGGTGCTCGATCCCCATCGCGTCCAGGATGATCGCCGTCGTCTGCCGCGAGACGGTGTCCACCTCGGGGCTCACACTGCGGTCCGCGAAGGTCAGCGCCCGCACCATCGCGTCCGCGAGGTGCGGCTCGCGCTGGAGCGCCCGGAAGGCCCGCATCAGCGTCTCCGCGACCCGCTCGGAGGGGCTCTCCCCGCCCGGCGGGCGCTTGCGCAGCGTCGTGTGCATCTGCTGGAGCTGGTCCTGCATGGTCGCGACCAGCAGATGGATCTTGGAAGGGAAGTAGCGGTACAGCGTGCCGAGCGCGACGCTCGACGACTCGGCGACCTCCCGCATCTGCACCGCGTCGAACCCGCCGCGGCTCGCGAGCCGGGCGCTCGCGTGCAGGATGCGGCGGCGGCGCGCCTCCTGCCGTTCGGTGAGCGGCGGCGTCGCGGGCATCGTCGGCCTTCCTTGCGCTGTCATAGTCCCGGTGTCCGTTCCTTCACCCGCCCGCCGTGGCGGGAATCACCTGATCCGCCGGTCACAGTCGCGCTACCGCCCGGTAGATTCGAAGTCCCTTGAACCATCAACTCTGAAACTTGTTCTAGATTAGCGCGACCGATTAGGCTCCGCCGAAACGCAGTGAGAAGGGGGCCCCGGGTGACCGCAGAGGCCATAGAGGCCGGCCCCCGAGCGGGCACGTCAGGCACGTCCGGCAGCGGTGACGCCCCGCTGCGCATCGCCCTCCTGACGTACAAGGGGAACCCGTTCTGCGGCGGACAGGGCGTCTACGTACGCCACCTGTCGCGCGAACTCGCCCGGCTCGGCCACCGCGTCGAGGTGATCGGCGCCCAGCCCTACCCGGTCCTCGACGAAGGCGTGCCGCTCACCGAACTGCCGAGCCTCGACCTGTACCGCAGCCCCGACCCGTTCCGCACGCCCGGCCGCGGCGAGTACCGGGACTGGATCGACGCAGTCGAGGTCGCCACCATGTGGACCGGCGGCTTCCCGGAGCCGCTGACGTTCTCGCTCCGCGCCCGCCGCCACCTGCTGGCCCGGCGCGGCGAGTTCGACGTCGTCCACGACAACCAGACCCTCGGCTACGGTCTTCTCGGCGACATCGGCGCCCCGCTGGTCACGACGATCCACCATCCGATCACCGTCGACCGGCAGTTGGACCTCGACGCCGCCGAGAGCTGGCAGCGCCGCGCGTCCGTGCGCCGCTGGTACGGCTTCACCCGCATGCAGAAGCGCGTCGCCCGCCGGCTGCCCTCCGTGCTCACCGTCTCCGGCTCCTCTCAGCAGGAGATCGTCGACCACCTCGGGGTACGGCGCGACCGCGTCCACGTCGTCCACATCGGCGCCGACACGGACCTCTTCTCACCGGATCCCTCCGTCGCCGAGGTCCCCGGCCGGATCGTCACCACCTCCAGCGCCGACGTCCCCCTCAAGGGACTCGTCCACCTCGTCGAGGCGCTCGCCAAACTCCGCACCGAGAACCCGGACGCCCACCTCGTCGTCGTCGGCAAGCGCGCCGAGGACGGCCCGGTGGCGCAGCTCATCGAGCGCTACGGCCTCGACGACGCCGTCCGGTTCGTCAAGGGCATCACCGACGCCGAACTGGTCGACCTGGTGCGCAGCGCCCAGATCGCCTGCGTGCCGTCGCTGTACGAGGGCTTCTCGCTGCCCGCCGCGGAGGCCATGGCCACCGGCACACCGCTCGTCGCCACCACCGGCGGCGCGATCCCCGAGGTCGCCGGCCCCGACGGCGAGACCTGCCTGGCCGTGCCGCCCGGCGACGCGGAGGCCCTTGCCGCCGCACTGCGCCGGCTGTTCGGCGATCCGGACCTGCGGGCCCGGCTCGGCGACGCCGGACGGGCCAGGGTGCTGGCCCGCTTCACCTGGAAGCAGGCCGCGATCGGCACCGCGGAACGCTACCGCGAGGCGATCGCCGCTTCCGCGCGCACCCACTGACCCCAGCTCCACCAGGAAGACCCGAGCTCCGCCCCCAGGAAGGCAGACCCCCCGTGCTGACCGTCGACTTCTCCCGCTTTCCGCTCGCCCCGGGCGACCGAGTGCTCGATCTGGGCTGCGGCGCCGGCCGGCACGCCTTCGAGTGCTACCGGCGCGGAGCGCAGGTCGTTGCCCTCGACCAGAACGGCGAGGAGATCCGCGAGGTCGCCAAGTGGTTCGCCGCGATGAAGGAGGCCGGAGAGGCCCCCGCCGGCGCGACCGCCACCGCCATGGAGGGCGACGCCCTCAACCTGCCCTTCCCCGACGAGTCGTTCGACGTCGTCATCATCTCCGAGGTGATGGAGCACATCCCCGACGACAAGGGAGTGCTCGCCGAGATGGTCCGCGTCCTGCGGCCCGGCGGCCGCATCGCGGTCACCGTGCCGCGCTACGGCCCCGAGAAGGTCTGCTGGGCGCTCAGCGACGCCTACCACGAGGTCGAGGGCGGCCACATCCGCATCTACAAGGCCGACGAACTGCTCGCCAAGATGAAGCAGGCGGGCCTGCGACCGTACGGCACCCACCACGCCCACGCGCTGCACTCGCCGTACTGGTGGCTCAAGTGCGCCTTCGGCGTCGACAACGACAAGGCGCTGCCGGTGAAGGCGTACCACAAGCTCCTCGTCTGGGACATCATGAAGAAGCCGCTGGCCACCCGCGTCGCCGAGCAGGCTCTGAACCCGCTGATCGGCAAGAGCTTCGTGGCGTACGCGACCAAGCCGCACCTTCCCGTGGACGCCGCCAAGTGACGTTGCCAGGACGTACCGAACACCTTGTCCTGCCCGGGGTACTGAGCGCCGAGGAGGCCGTGGAGACCGTCGCGGGGATCCTCGCCGTGCAGCGCCCCGACGGCGCGATCCCCTGGTTCCGCGGTCACCACCTCGACCCGTGGGACCACACGGAAGCCGCGATGGCGCTCGACGCCGCGGGTGAGCACGACGCCGCCGCCCGCGCCTACGAGTGGCTCGCCCGGCACCAGAACGACGACGGCTCCTGGTACGCCGCCTACCACGACGGCGACCCGGCCGCCGTCACGGACCACGGCCGCGAGAGCAACTTCTGCGCCTACATCGCGGTCGGCGTGTGGCACCACTACCTGGCCACCGGCGACGAACTCTTCCTCGACCGGATGTGGCCGGTCGTGTACGCGGCCGTCGAATTCGTCCTGGGGCTCCAACAGCCCGGCGGCCAGATCGGCTGGAAGCGCGAGCCGGACGGGACGGCGGTCGACGACGCCCTCCTGACCGGCAGTTCCTCCATCCACCACGCGTTGCGCTGCGCGCTCGCCGTCGCGGAGGAACGCGAGGAGCCCCAGCCCGACTGGGAACTCGCGGCCGGCGCGCTCGCCCACGCCGTCCGCCACCATCCCGAGCGCTTCCTCGACAAGGACCGCTACTCGATGGACTGGTACTACCCCGTCCTCGGCGGCGCGGTGACCGGCGACGAGGCCAAGGCCCGCATCGAGTCGCGCTGGGACGACTTCGTCGTGCCCGGCCTGGGCGTGCGATGCGTCCTGCCGAACCCGTGGGTCACGGGCGGCGAAAGCTGCGAACTGGCGCTCGCGCTGTGGGCGGTGGGCGAGTCCGACCGCGCCCTGGAGATCCTCCAGTCCATCCAGCACCTCCGCGCGGAGGGCGGCCTGTACTGGACGGGCTACGTCTTCGAGGGCGAGCGCGCGATATGGCCCGAGGAACAGACGACATGGACGGCGGGCTCGCTGCTGCTCGCCGTGGCGGCGCTCGGTGGTGACGAGGCGACGACGGCGGTGTTCGGCGGGGAGCGTCTGCCGAAGGGGCTGGCGCCGGACTGCTGCGAGGTGGGCTGACCGGGGGCGTGACCGCTGCGCGGGCTCTGTCCCCTCCCCGCCCCTTCCCGAAACCGGGGCAAGCCCCGGGCCCCGTACCGCCCTGCGGGCGGCGTACCGCGCTTCGCGCGGTGCCCTCAATCGCCGGGCGGGCTGGAAATGCCGCTGCGCGGCATCCAGCCTCGCCGGCGTTTGAGGCGCGGGGGTGCGGGGGTGGAGCCCCCGAAACACCGCGCGCAGCGCGGTCAGCGGCGGCGCAGCGCGCCCGCCGCCGCGTGGCCGATGAAGAGGTAGACGACCGCCGCCAGCCCGTAGCCCGCCACCACCCGCGCCCATTCCTTGTCGAAGGTGAACAGGTCGTGGGACCAGCCGGCCAGCCAGCGGGCCGTCTCGCGGACGAACTCGACCAGGTCGTTGGCCCTGTTGGCGTCCAGCAGGTACATCAGGATCCACAGGCCGATGACGAAGGCCATGACGTCCGCTACGACGGCGACGACTCTCGCCACGGTGGTGGTACTGCTCGTGCGTGTTGTCATGCTCAGCGTGTTGCCGCTTGTGACTGTGTGAAACCCGTTCGGGCTCGCCCAAGTGGCGGCACCGGGGGCGCCGGGTGAGGCTCGGGGCAGTCTGCCTGGAGGTTCCCGTGTCCGTTCCCGTATCCGGATCGTCCGCCGGCCCCCTGCGTCGTGCACTGGTCGCGTCGGTCCTGTGCTGCTCCCTGCTGGGCGGCGCGGTGGCCTGTGGGGGTGACGAGGCGGACACGACGACCGCCGCCGCGACCCCCACCGGTTCGTCGACGGCGGAGAAGCAGAAGTACGCCAAGACCCGTTTCGTCGCCAACGCCGGGCTCGCGGCCGGGGCGACGTACCAGTGGATCGTGAAGCCGTACCGCGAGGGCAGGTTCAGGAAGGGCGCCGACGGACGGACGTTCGCCCTGGTGAAGGCCGGGCTGGCGGGCGCCTTCACGTACAACAGGCTCAAGGCGGCGGTGCGGAACGCCAAGGGCGACCCGCTGCTCTCGAAGGCGGTCGCGCCGCTCGACAAGGGCATCGAGAAGCTGAGGACCATGGGCGGCAAGCTGCGCGACGGCACCATCGACGAGAAGGACGTCAACAGCTTCGAGTCCGTCATCACCGATGTGAAGGACGCCGGCAAGAGCGCGGGCGCGCCCGTCAAGGACAAGGTGCCGTCCACCTCGGAACTCGGCGGCTGAGGCCACGGCTACCCGTTCAGCTCGGCCAGCACCCGCAGCGTGTGCGGGTCCGGTGCGGTGACCAGCAGGTCCGTGACCGGGCCCGTCCGCCACAGCTCCAGCCGTTCCGCGATGCGTTCACGCGGTCCGACGAGCGAGATCTCGTCCGCGAAGTCGTCGGGCACGGCGAGCACCGCCTCCTGTCTGCGGCCCGCGAGGAAGAGTTCCTGGATCCGGCGTGCCTCCGCCTCGAAGCCCATCCGAGCCATCAGGCCGGCGTGGAAGTTGCGGGTCGCGTGTCCCATGCCGCCGATGTAGAAGCCGAGCATCGCCTTCACGGGCAGCAGGCCCTCAGCGATGTCGTCGCAGACCCGCGCCCGGGCCATCGGGGCGACCATGAAGTCCGCCGGGAGGTCCGTGAGGGACGCCGCGTAGACGTCCGTCCGCAGCGGGGACCAGTAAAGGGGCAGCCACCCGTCGGCGATACGGGTCGTCTGCGCGATGTTCTTCGGCCCCTCCGCCCCCAGCAGTACGGGCAGATCCGCGCGCAGCGGGTGGGTGATGGGCCGCAGGGGCTTGCCCGTGCCGGTGCCGTCGCCGCCCGTGTAGGGGTGGCGGTGGAAGCGGCCGGCCAACTCCACCGGCCCCTCGCGGGCCAGGACTTGGCGGATCACATCGACGTACTCGCGGGTCGCGGTGAGCGGACTGGCGGGGAAGGGGCGGCCGTACCACCCCTCCACCACCTGCGGTCCCGACAGGCCCAGCCCCAGCATCATCCGGCCGCCGGAGAGATGATCGAGCGTCAGCGCGTGCATGGCGGTCGCCGTCGGCGTGCGCGCGGCCATCTGGGCCACCGCGGTGCCCAGCCGGATGCGGGACGTGTGCGCCGCGATCCACGTGAGCGGGGTGAACGCGTCCGACCCCCACGCCTCCGCCGTCCACACGGAGTCGTAGCCGAGGCGCTCGGCCTCACGGGCCAGCTCCAGCTGACCGGGGTCCGGGCCGCGGCCCCAGTAGCCGAGGGCGAGTCCGAGTCGCATACCCGTCCGTCCTTCCCCCGCCCGGAGGTCCCCTGACGGTGCGTCAGGGTACGGCAACGGCCCCCCACCCGGAAGGGCGAGGGGCCGCGCTGTGTGCGAGAGAGATCAGCCGCGCTGAATGCCCGAGGTGTCCTGCAGCACGCCACGACGGCCGTCCTGCGTCTGGGCGACCAGACCGGGACCGCGCTGCTCCACCGCCAGGTACCAGGTGCCGGGCGCCAGTTCGGCGATCGGCGTGGGCGAACCGTCCTCGCCGTACAGCGGACGGGCCACCGGCACGGCGAACCAGAACGGGGTGAAGTCCGACGGGGCGCCGCCCTGGGAGGCGTCGGCCGGGGCCGCGGCGGCCGGCTGGGCGGCGGCCTGCGGCTGCCCGCCCTGCGCACCGTAAGGCTGCGGCTGACCCGGCTGGCCGCCGTACGGCGGCTGGCCGGCGCCCGCGCCCGGGTAGCCGTAACCACCCTGCGGCTGGGGCTGCATGCCGTACGGCTGCTGGACGGCGGCCGGGCTCGGGGCGCCGACGAGCGGTGCCTTGAGAGCCGGCACCAGCGGGGTGGCGATGGCGCCGCCGGCCAGGGCGATGGTGCCCAGCAGACCGAGGATGGCGCCGGCGCCCGCGCTGTTCATGTCGATGATCGTCCAGAACATCGTCCAGAGCGCGAAGATGGTGAGCGCGACGCCGAACTGGCCGATGTCGAGCCCCGCGACCTTGCGGCCCGGCATGCTGCGGCTGAGGATCAGCAGCGCGGCGCCGATGATGCCGCCGATGTAGATGGACATCACCGTGCTCAGGGAGTCCCAGGCGTTGAAAGTGGGGCCGCAGTCGCCACCGCCGGGGCATTCGTAGCTGGTGAAGCTGAGGAACGAGGCGATGAACAGCACCACCGCTGCTCCGATCACCACGCCGTCGCCTCGAGTGAGGGAGCGGATGTTCACGTAAAGATCCTTTGTCGTCGTCTCATCATCGGGGCGGTCTTCGCTGCCGCCTGTTCGGGCGGTGTGCGCTGACGCGGAGCTCGGGGGTGACTCCCCATCGTAGAGGTGAATCTATCGTCTGCCGGTTCCGGACGTCCGCCCGGTATCGCACTCACCGTTGTAGGTAGCTGCTGATGCCGTCCGCCATTCCCTGGGCCGCCTTCTGCCGCCAGCTCGGGCTGGTGAGCAGAGCGACGTCCTCAGGATCCCGCATATTGCCGCATTCGATGAAGACCTTGGGCACGGTCGAAAGGTTCAGTCCGCCCAGATCTTTGCGCACGTCGAGGCCGGTTCCGTCACCCACGTAATTGGACGGGGAGCTTCCGGTGGCGCGCAGGAACCGGCCGGCGATGCGTTCGCCGAGTTCACGCGAAGGGCCCACGATCTTCGAGGTGTCGGCGGCGCCCGCCTTGACCCGATCGGGGAGGATCACGTGGAATCCGCGGTTGCCCACGGCCGAGCCGTCCGCATGGACCGAGATGACCGCGTCCGCCCGTGCTTCGTTGCCGAATCGTGCCCGTTCGTCGATGCACGGACCGAACGGACGATCGTCGTCCTGGGTGAATTCGACCGTTGCGCCCTGCTCTTCGAGCAGAGTGCGAAGACGACGTGAAACATCGAGGGTGAAATCCGCTTCACGGTAACCGGCGGCGGTCGCCGTGCCTGTCGTGTCGCATTCCTTGCGGTTGGTTCCGATGTCCACCTGGCGGTTGATCTCGCGGGTGTGCGAGAAGTTCCCGGGATTGTGCCCCGGGTCCACCACGACGACCTTTCCCGCGAGCGGACCGGCCTTCTTGGAAGGGGAAGGCGCGGCGGACGAGGCGGGCGGCGCGACGGTCTTCGAACCGGACGGGGGCGGAGACGGCGACGGGGCCTTGGAGCCGCCCGGTTTGCCCGCGGAGGTGGCGGACCCGGTGGGGGCGCTACCGCTCCCGGAACCGTCGGCCTGCCACGCCAGCCACCCGCCCGCACCGCCCACCACGAGCGCCGCGCCCGCGACCACGGCGACGAGACCGCGCCGGGAGGGGCGCGGCCGGGGATCACGGTGCTGGTTCTCGTCGTACGACACGGTCGCGATGCTAGCGGGCGGCGGGTCCGCCGGTCGGCCTGGTCGACGGTGTCGCACCCGACCGGACCTCCGCCACGGGCGTACGGCCCCGGTCCCGGGGCGCCCGTCAGATGCCCGGGCCGGTGCGGCGCAGGACGCGCAGCGAATCCGTGGCCGAGACCTCGGTGAACGCGCCGGACGCCAGGGCACGGAGATAGATGCGGTACGGGGCCTGTCCCGTCCACTCGTCCACCGGGTCGGGGAAGACGTCGTGGATCACCAGCAGACCGCCCTCCGCGACATGCGGGGCCCAGCCCTCGTAGTCGTTCGTCGCGTGCTCGTCGGTGTGGCCGCCGTCGATGAAGACGAGCCCCGCCTGCCCGCCCCACACCTTCGCCACCTGCGGCGACCGGCCGACGACCGCGACGACGTACTCCTCGAGACCGGCCTTGTGCAGCGTGCGGCGGAAGGTGGGCAGCGTGTCCATGAGACCCACCTCGGGGTCCACCGTCTCCGGGTCGTGGTAGTCCCAGCCCGGCTGCTGCTCCTCGCTGCCCCGGTGGTGGTCCACGGTCACGGCGACCGTGCCGGCCTCCCGCGCCGCGTCCGCCAGCAGGATCGTCGAGCGCCCGCAGTAGGTCCCCACCTCGAGCAGCGGCAGCCCGAGCGCCCCCGCCTCCGCGGCGGCCGCGTACAGGGCGAGGCCCTCGCCCACGGGCATGAAGCCCTTGGCGGCCTCGAAGGCGGCAAGGATCTCCGGCTGGGGAGTGGCGGGCGCCATGGGGGTCCTCCTGGGCGGGTCGTACGGATCAGGCCATCGTGCCCTACGCGCCGGTAGGTCCCCCGTTCGAGGTGTCCTGCGTGATTCACCTCACCCGGGTGCGCCGGGGTGCTTACGGTCGGCCGGGAGCCACAACGAACGGGGGGCCGACGCGATGGTCCACATGCGCAACCTCGACCCCGGCGCGTCGCCGCTGGACTACTACGGCGCGGAACTGCGCCGCCGCAGGGAAGCGACCGGCATGAACCAGGTCCAGTTGGGCTCGTGCATCTTCGTCACGGGCTCGCTGGTCGGCCAGATCGAGACGGCGAAGAAGGTCCCCACCCGGGACTTCAGCGAACGGGTCGACGCGGCGCTGGGCACGGACGGCATGTTCTCGCGGCTGGTCGGGCTGGTGCTACGGAGCCAACTACCGCACTGGTTCCAGGCGTACGCGGAGATGGAGGCGAAGGCGGCGTACATCTCGACGTATCAGGCGCAGTTGGTTTACGGGCTGCTGCAGACGGAGTCCTACGCGAGAGCGTTGCTCGGTGTCGACCGGCCGGATCAGGTGGACGAGCTGGTCGCTGCTCGGCTGGAACGGCAGCGGATCCTGGAGCGCGAGCAGCCGCCCGTCCTCTGGGTGGTCCTCGACGAGGGGGTCCTTCACCGAGAGGTGGGCAGCCGCGAGGTCATGCGAGCGCAACTCGCACACCTGCTGTCCTTCCATGACCGGCCATGGGTGCAGGTTCAGGTGTTGCCTTTCTCCGGTGGCCAACACACAGGAATGTTGGGGTCCTTCACGCTCCTTCGCTCCGACGACGATCCGGACCTCTTCTACACGGAGGGCTACGATGCCGGGCACATGACGGCCAACCCGCAAGTGATCCGGGAGCGTTCGGTCGGTTACGCTCGGCTGCAAGCCATGGCCCTCTCCCCCGAGGACTCGGCGGCGCTGATGTCTCGCGTAATGGAGGAACGTTATGGGCACGGGAGTGCAGTGGCGTAAGTCGTCCTACAGCGGAACCACCGGCGGCGAATGCATCGAATGCGCCCCCTTCGCGGGCGCCGCCTGGCGCAAGTCCTCGTACAGCGGCGACACCGGCGGCGACTGCGTCGAGGTCGCCGACCTCACCCCCCACGTCGCCGTCCGCGACTCCAAGAACCCCGGCGGTCCCGCCCTCACCACCACACCCGCCGCGTTCGCGACGTTCGTCGCCGCCGCCGGAGCCGGGCGGCTTTGACGGCCCTTTCCCGCGGGGAACGTGAGGCAGACGCGGACGGTCCGGTGCCGTCCCGCCGTCTCCTTCGCCACCGGACCGACCGTCAGGCACGCCTTCCGGCGACGGCCCGCCGGTCACCCCCGCGGCGACCGAGCCCGGCGATCAGCACGGCTCCCACGACGACATGCATCAGGCCCAGCCACAGGCGGGTGGAGGTGCTGATGGCGGGATCCGTCAGCGGCAGGAACGACAGCACCAGCACCAGCACGGCCGTCACGAGCCAGATCGTCCGGCCCCGCCGCGGTGCGAACCGGTCCAGGAGACCGCGCAGACCCCAGCCCGCCAGTGCGGACAGGACGCCGGCGATCAGAATCGGCGGGGCGCCGAGCTCCACCGCGCCCCGCGGTGTCAACACCTCCAGCCGGGCGCCGAGCAGCGGGTCGGCCACCAGCCATACCAGCAGCGGAGCCACGGCCGCGGCCACCACGACAGGGACCGCCGCCGACCGTTCACGCCGGACGGAAATCTCAGGAGCGATGGTCATCGCACTTCCTCCTCCTCATTGGGCACCAGCGTCACGTGCAACAGCACTTCCACGAGACGACGGGGATCAATCGGGCCACCGCGGCCGCCGCCCGCGGGCCGGTGCCCGGTGGCGGCACAACACCCACCACGGCACCCGTCCGGCCGAAGTGGGATGAGACCACCCGCGAGCCCGCGCACCCCCGCCCCCGGAAATGCCGTCGCCGCCGCCACGGAGACGAAGCCCTCCTAGGTCCCTGGTCCTGGTCCCTGCCACATGAGCCGTACATCGAAATCAGGATGTACGGACCGACCTGTCGCTGCGACCATGACAGGCATGCCCCAGGCCCCCTCGAACGCGCAGACGTCGCTCGCCCCCGCGCCCACCGCGCCCTCGCCCCGTACGTGGGCGGTGGTCCTCGCCGCGTGCGCCGGCGCCTTCCTCGTCGTGCTGGACGTGTCCGTGGTGAACGTGGCGCTGCCTTCGATGCGCGCCGACCTCGGGCTCTCGGCGACGGGGTTGCAATGGGTGCTCAACGCGTACTCGATCGCGTTCGCCGGGTTCATGCTCCTCGGCGGGCGGGCGGCGGACATATTCGGCCGCAAGCGGATGTTCATCGTCGGGCTGAGCCTGTTCACCGCCGCCTCCGTCGCGGGCGGACTCGCCCAGGAGGGCTGGCAGTTGCTCGCCGCACGCGCGGTGCAGGGGCTCGGCGCGGCCGTCCTCGCGCCGGCGACCCTGACCATCATCACCTCCGCCGTGCCGCCGGGCCCGGCGCGGACCCGCGCGATCGCCACCTGGGCGGCCGTCGGAGCCGCGGGCGGCGCGGCGGGCGGGTTCGTCGGCGGGGTACTGACCGACCTGCTGTCCTGGCGGTGGGTTCTGCTCATCAACGTCCCCGTCGGCGTGGTGGTGCTGGCCGCCGCCGTCCTGTGGCTGACGGAGAGCCGCACCGGCGGCAGCCGCAGGCTCGATCTGCCCGGCGCGGTCCTGGTGACGGGCGGTCTGGCCGCCGTCGCGTACGGCATCGTGCAGACGGAGGAGTCCGGCTGGGGCGCCGGCGGGACGCTGCTGCCGCTGCTCGGCGGGCTCACGCTGCTCGGCCTGTTCCTGGTGGTGGAGGCCAGGACGAAGGCGCCGCTCATGCCGCTGAAGCTGTTCCGGTCGCGGGCCGTGTCGGCCGCCAACGTGTCCATGCTGGTGACCGGTTCCGCGTCCTTCGCGATGTGGTTCTTCATGACGGTGTACGCCCAGAACGTGCTCGGCTACACACCGCTGGAGGCCGGCCTCGCCCTCGTCCCCAGCTCCGTCAGCGTCATCGTCGGCTCGAAACTGGCGCCGTCGCTGATGGCCAGAGGGGGCGCGCGCAACGTCGCCGTCCTCGGCACCCTGATCGCGGCGACCGGATTCGGCTGGCAGTCCACGATGACCGCCGACGGCACGTACCTCACGGCGATCGCGGGCCCCGGGATCCTGATGATGGCGGGCATCGGTCTGGCCGCCACGCCGCTCGCCGCTCTCGCCACCTCGGGCGCGGACCCCGACGACGCGGGCCTGGTCTCCGGCCTCATCAACACCTCCCGCACGATGGGCGGCGCGCTCGGCCTGTCGATCCTGTCGACGGTCGCCGCCGCGCGCTCCGGCGGCGGCACCGGGCCGGAGGACCTGACGGCCGGTTACGCGCTGGCCTTCCGTACGGGGGCGGGCGTGCTCCTCGCGGGCGCGGTGCTCATGCTGCTGTGGCTGCCGCGGCCCGCGGCGGACCGGGCATGACGACGGTGGGGCACGCCGGGTGCGGTCGTCAGAGCCAGCCCTGCTGCCGGGCGGCCCGGACGGCTTCCATGCGGTTGCGGGTGCCGGTCTTGCCGATCGCCGACGACAGGTAGTTCCGTACGGTCGACTCGGACAGGTGCAGTGTCTCCGCGATGTCGGCGACCGTCGCCCCGTCCACCGACGCGCCGAGAGCGTCCCGTTCCCGGGCCGTCAGCGGGTTCGGCCCGGCGCCGAGCGCCGCCGCGGCCAGAGCCGGATCGACGACCGTCTCGCCGGTCAGCACCCGCCGGATCGCCTGGGCCAGTTCCTCCACCGGCCCGTCCTTGACGAGGAACCCGGCGGCTCCCGCCTCCATGGCCCGCCGCAGATAGCCCGGCCTGCCGAACGTCGTGAGGATCAGCACCCGGCAGTCCGGCACCTCCCGCGCCAGGTCGGCGGCGGCGTCCAGGCCGCTGCACCCCGGGAGTTCGATGTCGAGCAGCGCCACGTCCGGCCGGGACGTGAGCGCCGCGTCCACGATCTGATCGCCGCGCCCCACCTGCGCGACCACGTCGATGTCGGCCTCCAGGCCGAGCAGCAGGGCGAGTGCGCCCCGCATCATGCCCTGGTCCTCCGCGAGAAGGACACGCACGGACTTCGCCGGTCTGTGGTCCCGCGGCATCTCGTTCACGGACTCAGGCTACGACCGTGACCGGCACTTCGGCGGTCACGCGGAAGCCGCCCTGCGGGGCCGGGCCCGACTCCAGCGTGCCGCCCGCCGCGGCGAGCCGCTCCGAGAGTCCCCGCAGTCCGCTGCCGGGCGACCTCGGTGACGGGCCGGGGCCGCGGCCGTCGTCCGTGACCGTGAGGCGGGCGTGGCCGGCGGCGCCCGTGAGGGCGATCTCGCAGCGCGACGCCCCTGAGTGGCGTACGACGTTGGTCACCGACTCCCGTACCACCCAGCCGAGCAGGGTCTCCGCCTCCGGTTCCAGCAGCGGGCCCGACAGGCGCACGAGGGGGTCGATGCCGGCACTGGTCAGGGTGTCGCGGGCGCGGGCGAGCTCGGCGGTCAGGCTGCCCTCGCGGTAGCCGGTGACCGCCTCGCGGATCTCCGTGAGGGCCTGGCGCCCCACCGCCTCGATGTCGGTGATCTGCGTCAGCGCCGCCCGCATGTCGCCCTCGCCCAGGCGGCGGGCGGCCTCCGCCTTGACGACGATCACCGAGAGGGTGTGGCCCAGCAGGTCGTGCAGGTCACGCGAGAAGCGCAGCCGTTCCTGTTCGACGACGCTTCTGGCCAGCTCCTCGCGGGCTGCGCGCAGTTCACCCACCGTCTCGGAGAGTTTGAAGACGGCGGCGGTCACCATCGACGAGAGGAACGTGCCGTACACGACGCTGATCGCGACCCAGCCGTCCCGCCAGACGGCGACGGCGCCCGCGGCCACGCACAGCGGCACCACGACCCCCATCAGCAGACGGCCCCGCAGTACCGCGCCCACGGCCAGGCCGAGGAGCGGGAAGAAGAGCAGCCAGTCACCGCCGTAGCCGGCGGCGAGGCAGAAGGTGACCGCGGCGAGCGCCACCAGGGCGCCCCGGGTCGCGGCGGAGTCGCGCTTGGCGTCGTCGAAGGCGCGGAAGACGACGGCGAGGTAGAGCGAGTTGAAGGCGAGCACCCCGAGGGCGCCGACCCAGGGGTTGGGGGTCTCGCCCTTGACGAGATTGGCGACGGCGCCGAGCCCCATCAGCAGCCAGGGCAGCATCGCGAATCCGCCTGGCGGGCCGGCTGCCACGGGCCCACCGCACTGACGTGTCCTTGAGCTGTTCATGGCTCCGACGCTACGGATCGGCCGGCCCGCCCGGCAGAGCCGTATGTACGGAGCCGCCGGTGACAAATGTCCCGGGTGCGCGCGGCCATTGGACGGAACTGACGTGGTGTCAGCAGTCTTCACAACCTTTCGAGGCCGCGCTATACATAGGGCCATCGGCCTAGAACGCGTTCTAGAACAGCTCGCCTGGCCGGTCCCGTACGACCTCGGTGCGGCCGACGGTGCGGACGGCCGTGCCGAGGTCTTCACCTCACCGAGGAGCAGCAGCCCCATGCCCATTGACGCCGCCAGGGCCGTCGCCGCGGAGCCCCGCTCCACCACCGTCACCTGGGACCACAAGGACATCCAGCTGTACCACCTCGGCGTGGGCGCCGGCCGCCCCGCCACCGATCCCGACGAGCTGCGCTACACCCTCGAGTCCCGGCTCCACGTGCTGCCGAGCTTCGCCACCGTGGCAGGCGCGGGCAGGGGCGTCGTCAGCGGCATCACGCTCCCCGGACTCGACATCGCGCTCGCGTCGGTCCTCCACGGCGGCCAGCGCATCACACTGCACCGCCCGATCCCCGTCACCGGCACGGCCACCTCCTCCTCACGGATCGCCGCCGTGTACGACAAGGGGAAGGCGGCGGTCCTCGTCCTGCGCACCGAGGCGGCCGACGACGACGGGCCGCTGTGGACCAGCGACTCCCAGCTCTTCGTCCGCGGCGAGGGCGGCTTCGGCGGGGAACGCGGGCCGTCCGAGCGCCTCGACCTGCCGGACCGTGCCCCCGACGCGACCGTGGAGCGGCACATCCGCGAGGACCAGGCCCTGCTCTACCGGCTCTCCGGCGACCTCAACCCCCTGCACGCCGACCCCGACTTCGCAAAACTCGCCGGCTTCGACCGGCCGATCCTGCACGGCCTGTGCACGTACGGCACGACCCTGAAGGCCGTCGTCGACACCCTGCTCGGCGGGGACGTCACCCGTGTCCGCTCGTACCGCGCCCGCTTCGCGGGCGTCGTCTTCCCCGGCGAGACCCTCCGTATCCGGATGTGGGACCTGCCCGGCCGCGTCCAGGTGGTGGTGACCGCCGCCGACCGGGACGACGCACCCGTCCTCGCCGACACCCTTGTAGAAACCGTGTGAAGGGAGCCGCACCATGCGCGCAGCCGTAGTGCACGAGATCGGCCAGGACAAACTCGAAGTCCTCGATGACGTCGAGGCGGTGGGCTTCGGCCCCGGCAAGGTGCGGATCCGGATCAGGGCCACCGGCCTGTGTCACTCCGACGTCTCCGCCATGAACGGTGTGCTGCCGCAGCCCGCCCCCTTCGTGCCCGGCCACGAGGGCGCCGGCGAGATCCTCGACGTCGGCGACGGCGTCGTCGGACTCGGCGCGGGCGACCGGGTCCTGATGTGCTGGCTGCCCGCCTGCGGAGCCTGCCCCTCCTGCAAGCGGGGGCAGGGCCATCTGTGCCTGGCCGGGTTCATGAACGCCGGCACGCCCAACTTCCGCCGCCCCGGCGGCGACGTCTTCGGCTTCGCGGGCACCGGCACCTTCACCGAGGAAGTCGTCGTCGCCGCGGGCTGCGCGGTGCCGATACCCGACGACGTGCCCTTCGACATCGCCGCACTCATCGGCTGCGGCGTCACCACCGGACTCGGCGCGGCCATCAACACGGCGAAGGTGGAAACCGGTTCCTCCGTCGCCGTCATCGGCTGCGGCGGCGTCGGCATCTCCGCGATCCAGGGCGCGAAACTGCGGGGCGCGGCCCAGATCGTCGCCGTCGATCCCGTCGCGTCCCGGCGCGAGGCGGCCCTGCGGTTCGGCGCGACGGAAGCGGTGGAGCCGGAGGCGCTCGTCGACGCCAAGCAGCGGATCACCGCGGGGGAGGGCTTCGACTACGTCTTCGAGGTCGTCGGGAAGTCGGCGACCGCCCGCACGGCCTACGAGACGACCCGGCGCGGCGGGACGCTGTGCGTCGTCGGCGCCGGCGCGATGGACGACCACCTGCGGTTCAACATGTTCGAGCTGTTCTTCGACGAGAAGCGCATCCTCCCGTCCATGTACGGCGGCGGGGACGTGCTGCGCTCATACGAACGGGCCATCGAGCTCTGGCGGGCCGGCCGGATCGACCTGGCGGGCCTCATCACCCACCGGGTGCCGCTCGCCGGCATCAACGACGCGGTGGCGCAGATGCGCAGCGGCGAGGCCCTGCGCACGTGCATCGAGATCTGAGGGGACGGGCGGCATGTCACTTCCCTTGGAGGGCCTGAGCGCGATCGTCACCGGCGCGGGCCGCGGCCTCGGCCGGGCCGAGGCGCTGGAACTGGCGCGGCTGGGTGCGGCCGTCGTCGTCAACGACTACGGGCCGCCGGGAGGGGACGGGTCGGCCGCCGGGTCGGTCGCCGACGAGATCCGCGCGGCGGGCGGCCGGGCCGTGGCCCACCTGGGCGACATCGCCGACTTCCGCACGGCCCGCGCCCTGGTCGACCTGGCGGTCCGCGAGTACGGCAAGCTGGACATCCTCGTCAACAACGCGGGCATCCTGCGCGACCGGATGGTCTTCTCGATGAGCGAGGACGAGTGGGACGCGGTCATCCGGGTCCATCTCAAGGGCCACTTCAACACCACGCGATTCGCGGCCGCGCACTGGAGAGAACGCGCCAAGGCGGCGGCGGACGGCCAGGTGTACGGACGGATCGTCAACACCTCCTCCGAGGCGTTCCTCGCCGGATCGGCGGGCCAGCCCAACTACGCGGCCGCCAAAGGCGGCATCGTCGGCCTGACGACCTCGACGGCGCACGCCCTCGCGAAGTACGGCGTCACGGCGAACGTGATCTGCCCCCGGGCGAGGACCCGTATGACCGAGGACGTCTTCGCGGGCTTCGCGGAGGCGGAACCGGGCGGCTTCGACGCCCTGTCGCCGGAGCACGTCGCGCCTCTGGTGGGCTACCTGTCCTCACCGGCCGCGGCCGTCGTCAACGGCCAACTGCTGGTCGTGCACGGCGGGATGGTGGCGGTGGTGGAACGCCCTCGGGTGGCGGCGAAGTTCGACGCGTCCCTGTCGAAGGGCCCGACGTTCGGCTTCGAGGAGCTGGACGGGGTCCTGACGCCGTACTTCGACGCGAAGCCGCGGGGCGAGACGTTCGCGGCGGGGGAGGTGCTGGGGCTGAGGCGGGGGTAGGGGTGGCGGTGGCCGCTGCGCGGGGCCTGTTCCCCTCCCCGCCCCTTCCCGAACCGGGCTCCGCCCGGACCCCCGCGCCTCAAACGCCGGCGGGGCTGACAAAGTCAGCCCGCCCGGCGATTGAGGGCACGGCCGAAGGCCGTACGGGGTCCGGGGCTTGCCCCGGTTTCGGGAAGGGGCGGGTAGGGGACAAGCCCGCCGCAGGCGCTACCCGCGCTACCCGCGCCGCCCCCTTACGCTCCATCGCCCCCCGACGGCCTCCGATGCCGCCCCCGCCCCGGCGCCGGCGAATCGTCCTTCGCCGCCGCACCGCCCCGGTGCCTGCCGGCACCCGGACTCGCGCTACCGCCACCGCCACCGGTTTCGCCCCGCCCCGGCGTCGCGGACTGCGGACGCGGGCGCGTGTGGGTCGTGTCGGTTCGGGCTTCTGACATGTGGGAAGTCACCCCGTAGAAAATCGCTGCTTACACGTGTCGCAGGCCCCCCGGCCGCCGGCCGGAACCGTGGCCCGGTCGCCCCGGCCCGTGAGTCTAGCCACGGGAACCGCGCCCGGTGAGCGGCGCCTGCTGCAACGGAACGGGCCTGCACACAACAGGACCCTCGGAGCCCTCGCACGGTTCCCCACCTGCGGCTTCCGCTTGTGCCGGTTCTGTGGCCGCCATGTGACCGAAGGTTTCTGCAGAGGCGCCGAGCGCTTCCGGAACCTCCGTACGGATCACCCCGCACGGCACCGGCTCCGTCGCGTACGGCAGTTGCAGCACGCCGTCCCGGTTCCAGGTTCCGGCGCCCGCCAACCAGCCCTCCGGAGGGGCGAGTTGGATCATCCGGCGGGCCGAGGGGCGCCACAGGCCCACCCAGCTGCCGGCCGCGCCGTCGATCCGCAGCGCCACCGCACAGCTCTCCGGCATCAGGACCTGCCCCGGCTGTACCGCGAACGGCGTCACCAGTGCGTCCGGCAGCCGCAGGCTCCGGGGGAAACGCACCGGCCGGGCGCTGCCCAGCACGCCCCAGCCGAGCCGGTCCTGTCCGGGCCCGGGCGCGTTCGAACGGATCAGCAGCAGACCGCTGTCGGCGTCCGCGAGCAGCAGCCGGTCGTCGCTCTCGTCGGTGATCTGGAGCAGCGGCGTCACCTCGCCGCCGCGCGCCAGGTCGACCACGACCGTCTTGACCGGGCCGCCGTCCGGCCGCCTGCGGTCCAGCGCGAGCAGTCGTCCCGCACGGTCCAGCCACGCGCCGCCCGAGCAGTGCCCGGCAACCTCCGCGACGCGCTCGGGGCCGCGGGCCCCGCCCGCCACCAGCCAGATGCCGGTGGAATGCGCGTTCGGCACCAGGGCGTAGGCGAGGACGCCGTCCGGGGACGGCGGCAGCAGTGTCAACTCCTCGGTGGGGACGGCCCCGAGGGGCAGTTCGCCCGTCGCCGGACCGGTCGGGTACAGCAGCGAGAAGGTGTGCCGCTCCGCGACCCGGCGACTGATCAGCACCCGGCCGTCGGAGAGCGGCAGCACCTGTGCGTCGCGCTCCTCCGGCTGGTCGAGCGGAAGCGGAACGGCGTAGGGCTCGAGGCCGTCGAGGGTCCAGCGCTCGGGGAACAGCGCGTCGCCCCTCCCCGCCAGGCGGGCTCCGTACGTGCCGTCCGCGGTGATCGTGATCGCCGGGGCCGCCGCGCCGCGAGGGACCTCCGCGTCGCTCGTGGTCCGCGCGCCGTCCGAACCGTCCGTACCGTCCGTACTCGTCACCGCCCCGTCTGCCGCGGCGGTCTCGATGGCACAGGCTGTCATCGATGCCTCACCTCCGGACTCCGAAGCTAGGTATCGCACTTCCTGCCGAACAACACGTGAGAGGTCTCTTCACACATATGGGTGGCCATGCCCTGATTCGCCTGTGATTGAGGGGGCGGTTGTGCTCCCCGGCCTGCCCGTGCTTAAGGTAAGGCCCACCTAAGTACCGGATCAGGAGCACGTCATGTCCCTACGCCGCCGCGGCACAGCCGCCGCAGTCGCCCTCGCAGCCGCTCTCTCCCTCGCCGCCTGCGGCGCCGACGGCGGTGCGGACAAGGACGCGGGCGCCAAGGCGGACGACGGCGGCAAGAAGGCCGTGGCCCAGGGCGGCAAGGACTTCGGCGACGCCGCCGCCAAGACGGCGGCGATGGGCACGGACGCCAAGGCCGGCGAGTTCCCCCGCACCATCACCCACGCCCTCGGCAAGACCGAGATCAAGGCCGCGCCCAAGCGGGTCGTCGTCCTCGACGTCGGTGAGCTGGACAACGTCGCCTCCCTCGGCATCCGGCCCGTCGGCTACGCGCCCACCGAAGGCGACGACGGCATCCCCGGCTACCTGAAGAAGGAAGCCGGCAGCCCCAAGAGCGTCGGCACCATCAACAGCCTCAACCTCGAGGCCATCGCCGCCCTCAAGCCGGACCTGATCCTCGGCAGCCAGCTGCGCGCGAGCGACAAGTACAAGGAGCTGTCGCAGATCGCGCCGACGGTCTTCTCCATCCGCCCGGGCTTCACCTGGAAGGAGAACTACCTCCTCAACGCCGCGGCGCTCGACAGGACCGCGGAGGCGCAGGCCAAGCTCGCCGAGTACGAGAAGAAGGCGAAGCAGCTCGGCACCGACCTCGGCGAGAACAAGCCGACGGTCACCATGCTCCGTTACATGCCGGGCAAGATCCGCCTCTACGCGAAGGCGTCCTTCATCGGCACGATCCTCGACGACGCCGGCGTCCCGCGGCCGAAGAACCAGCAGATCAACGACCTGGCCGCCGAGATCAGCCCCGAGAAGATGGACGAGGCCGACGCCGACTGGATCTTCACCGGCGTCTACGGCGACCCGTCGAAGACCAAGCGCGACACCGCCGAGTCCAACCCGCTGTGGAAGGACCTGAAGGCCGTGAAGGCCGGGCAGGCCAAGGACGTTCCCGACGAGACCTGGTACCTGGGTCTCGGCGTCACCGCCGCCGGCGAGGTCCTCGACGACCTGCGCGGCTTCCTCGTCAAGTAGGGCACGGCCGCACAGGCGGGCGGGGCAGGTAGCCTTTGCTGCGTGCCCCGTCTGTCTGAAGTCATCTCCGCGCTCGACGCCCTCTGGCCCCCAGAGCGGGCCGAACAGTGGGACGCCGTCGGCACCGTCTGCGGAGACCCCGACGCCGAGGTCCTCCGGGTGCTGTTCGCCGTGGACCCCGTCCAGGACGTCGTCGAAGAGGCGCAGCGGCTCGGTGCCGACCTGCTCGTCACCCACCACCCGCTCTATCTGCGCGGCACCACGACGGTCGCGGCCGGCCACTTCAAGGGCCGGGTCGTGCACACGCTGATCAAGAACGACATCGCCCTGCACGTCGCGCACACCAACGCCGACACCGCCGACCCCGGCGTCTCCGACGCCCTCGCCGGTGCGCTGGACCTGCGCGTCGTACGGCCCCTGGTGCCCGACGCCTCGGACCCGAACGGCCGCCGCGGCCTCGGCCGCGTGTGCGAGCTGGACCATCCGGAGACACTGCGCGAGTTCGCGGCACGCGCCGCGAAGCGGCTGCCCGCCACCGCGCAGGGCATCCGCCTCGCCGGCGACCCCGACGCGACGGTCCGCACCGTCGCGGTGAGCGGCGGCTCCGGCGACAGCCTCTTCGACCACGTGCGCGCCGCCGGTGTGGACGCCTTCCTCACCGCGGACCTGCGCCACCACCCGGCGTCCGAGGCCACCCAGCACTCGCCGCTCGGCCTGGTCGACGCCGCGCACTGGGCGACCGAGTGGCCCTGGTGCGAGCAGGCCGCCGCGCAGCTCGACGCCATTTCCGACCGGAACGGCTGGGACCTGCGGGTCCACGTCTCCACGACGGTCACCGACCCCTGGTCCTCCCACCACGATTCCTCTGGAGCCCCCAACTGAACGCCGCGCCCGCCGACCAGATCCGACTCCTCGACGTCCAGTCCCTCGACCGGCGCCTGTCGCAGCTCGAGCACAAGCGCCTGTCGCTGCCCGAGCACGCCGAGATCGAGTCGCTCACCAAGGACCTCACGCAGCTGCGGGACCTGCTCGTCGCCGCGCAGACCGAGGAGAGCGACACCGCCCGCGAGCAGATCAAGGCGGAGCAGGACGTCGACCAGGTGCGCCAGCGCGCCACCCGCGACCAGCAGCGGCTCGACTCCGGTGCGATCACCTCGCCCAAGGACCTGGAGAACCTGCAGCGGGAGATCGTCTCCCTCGCCAAGCGCCAGGGCGACCTGGAGGACATCGTCCTCGAGGTCATGGAGCGCCGTGAGTCCGTGCAGGAGCGTGTCGCCGAACTGACCGAGCGGGTCTCCTCCGTGCAGGCCAAGGCCGACGCCGCCATCGCCCGCAGGGACGCCGCCGAGCAGGAACTCGACAGCGAGGCCGCGTCCGTCACCAAGGAGCGCGAGCTCGTCGCCGGCTCCGTCCCCGCCGACCTGCTGAAGCTGTACGAGAAGCTCCGTGCCCAGCAGGGCGGCGTCGGCGCCGCCCGGCTGTTCCAGCGCCGCTGCGAGGGCTGCCAGCTCGAGCTGAACATCACCGAACTGAACGAGGTCCGCGCCGCCGCGCCCGACACGGTCCTGCGCTGCGAGAACTGCCGCCGGATCCTCGTCCGCACGTCCGAATCGGGGCTGTAGTGCCCGTACCGCGCGAGTTCGTCGTCGAGGCCGACGGCGGCTCACGAGGCAACCCCGGCCCCGCCGGCTACGGCGCGGTCGTCCTCGACCCGGTCTCCGGCGAGACGCTCGCCGAGGCCGCGGAGTACATCGGCGTGGCGACCAACAACGTGGCCGAGTACAAGGGCCTCGTCGCCGGTCTCAAGGCGGCCCACGCCCTGGACCCGGAGGCGCTCGTCCGCGTACGGATGGACTCGAAACTGGTCGTCGAGCAGATGTCGGGCCGCTGGAAGATCAAGCACCCCGACATGAAGCCGCTGGCCGCGGAGGCCGCACGCGTCTTCCCGCCCGCGCAGGTCACCTACGAGTGGATCCCCCGCGAGCGCAACAAGCACGCCGACCGGCTCGCCAACGAGGCGATGGACGCGGGCAAGCGGGGCAAGCAGTGGGAGCCGTCGCGCTCCACCGCGGCCCTCGACGCACGCGACGCGGAGGCGGCGCGGGTGGTGGGCGACGCGGCGGCCGGCGCGGCGAAGGCCCGGGCGGCGCTGGTCCGCACCGGGGGCGCGGCCGCGGCCGCCGCTCCCGTCGTCTCCGACGCGGTCGCGGGGGCGGAGCTTCTGGCGACGCCGGCGGCCCCGTCCGCCGGGTGGGGCGCCCCAGACCTGGGCCTGCCCGCCACGTTCGTCATGCTCCGCCACGGCGAGACGGTGCTCACCCCCGAGAAGCGCTTCTCCGGCAGCGGCGGCAGCGACCCGGTGCTCTCCGCCGTGGGCCGCCGCCAGGCCGACGCCGTCGCCGCGGCGCTCGCCGAGCGCGGCACGATCCAGACGATCGTCAGC
This sequence comes from Streptomyces kurssanovii, assembly GCF_040677245.1. Lineage (NCBI taxonomy): Bacteria > Bacillati > Actinomycetota > Actinomycetes > Kitasatosporales > Streptomycetaceae > Streptomyces > Streptomyces kurssanovii. The sequence continues at coordinate 15,307 of NZ_JBFAQK010000029.1, read as the reverse complement.
TCCCCGCTGCGGCGCTGCCGTGAGACGGCCGACGCCGTCGCGGCGAAGCTCGGCCTCGGCGTGAGCATCGAGGAAGGCCTGCGCGAGACCGACTTCGCGGCGTGGGAGGGCCTGACCTACGCGGAGGTACGGGAGCGCTACCCCGACGACCTCGAAGCGTGGCTCGCCTCCCCGAAGGCCGCGCCGACGGGCGGCGGCGAAAGCTTCGCCACGGTGGCGAGGCGGGTCGCCGCGACGCGCGACAAGCTCCTCGCCCTGCACCAGGGCCGCACGATCCTCCTCGTCACCCACGTGACCCCGGTCAAGACCCTGGTCCGCCTGGCCCTCGGCGCCCCGCCGGAGTCGCTGTTCCGGATGGAACTGTCGGCGGCGTCGCTGTCGGCGGTGGCGTACTACGCGGACGGCAACGCGTCGCTGCGGCTGCTGAACGACACGTCGCACTTGCGGTGACGGCGGGGGCGTAGCCGCTGCGCGGGGCTGTTCCCCTACCCGCCCCTTCCCGAACCGGGGGCTCCGCCCCCGGACCCCGTGCCGCCCTGCGGGCGGCGTACCGCGCTCCGCGCGGTGCCCTCAAACGCCGGGCGGGCTGGATTTCGCTCCGCGAAATCAGCCCCGCCGGCGATTGAGGCGCGGGGGTCCGGGGGCGGAGCCCACGGAAACACCGCGCGCAGCGCGGTGCCGGGCCCGGGCGGAGCCCGGTTTCGGGAAGGGGCGGGTAGGGGAAAACGCCCCGCGCAGCGGCCACCCCCGGCCCCCTTGAGAGACGCGTGGCCGGGGCCGTACGGCCCCGACGGCGGCTACCCGTCCGACAGCGGACGCCGGCTGCTCGACAGGGACAGCGACATCACGAACGGCTCCTCGGACAGCTCGTCCACCTCCCGGGGTGAGAGGACCCCGGTCAGCACCGTGGCCGCCGGCGGTGGTGCTTCCAGGCCGGCCTCGCGGAGCCGGGCGACCTCCCGGTCCGAGGGAGTTCCCGTAAGGCGAAGGACCACGAGGAGACTCCGGCTCTCCGGGGCGCGCGCGGCCGCCTCGACCGCGGAGGCCAGGGGGGCGTCGAGCTTTCCGTAGTCCACTCGCCGATTCTCACAGCCCCGTGGCGCTGACGAGTCCGTGTCCCCACTTCGGGTCGAACACTCCCGGCGTCCCGCCGATGACCGTGGCGTCGGCACGGAGCAGCTCCTTCAGCCCTGCCGGACCGAGCTCGGGGTCGCGCTGCAGCAGCAGAGCCGTGATGCCCGTGACGAAGGGTGCGGCCATGCTGGTGCCCTGCATCGCCACATGCTTCGTGTCGGTCATGAACTCACGGCGGACACCGATGGCGTCCCGGGACAGGGCGGCGACCAGCATGGCTCCGGGAGCTGCGATGTCCGGTTTGGGTTCGCCGTCCCGGCGCGGTCCTTCGCTGCTGAAGCTAGCGATGTCGTCGGCCACCAGCCAGCTCGCCTCGCGGGGGACGCCGTCGATGTCGTCCCACTCCGTGCGCGACGTGAAGGCGGCGACCGTGACGGCAGAGGATGCCGCGCCCGGCGAGCCGATCTTGAGTGCGTCGTGCACGGCACGGCCGCTGAACTGCGCCTGCGGTCTGGCGTCCGCGTTGCCGAGCATCCATACGTCCACCACGCCACTGGCCACTTCCCGGGCCCGCACCACGAGCCGCCATCCGCCCGGCGCGGTGGCGGGGCCGAGGCCGGTCGGTTCCACCCCCACGTAGAAGTTGTGGTCACCGTTGGCGCGGTCCGGTCCGGGGGTGACGAGCTCGACCGTGCCTTCCGGCAGGTGGTGACGGGACACCGGCGACCCCGAGGGCCGGACGGCCTGGAACGGGGTCGACGCACCGGACGGGGAGACCATGGCGATCTCGAACCGGTCGTTCCCGGAGTACCAGCCGTTGAGGGCGAAGACGTCGGGGGCGCCGTCGAGGATGCCCGGATGGCAGGGGACGGTGCGTTTCGCCCCGTCCGGCACGGTGATCCTCGCGTGGATGTCGTCGTCCCCTTCGTTGCCGGCCGCGCAGCACACGATCCGGCCCGGCCCTGACGCCTCCTCGATCGCCTGGGACATCAGGTCGGTGCCGTCGTGCGGATCGAAGTGGCCGCCGAGGCTGAGGTTGACCACCGCCGGCAGCCCCAACTCGTCCGCGACGCGGAAGACGTACTGGATTCCGTCGATGATGTGGGCATCCATGAAGTCGGTCTTGACCACCACGAGGCGGGCATCCGGCGCGACGCCCTCCTTTCCGGCGGCGATGCCGGCGACGTGGGTGCCGTGGCCCTCCGTGTCCCGCGAGAGCGGGGCCGTGGTCAGGTCGGCGCCGGTGAACTCCGCGCCGTATCCCCCTTCCGCGACTCCGGTCCCGGGCATCGTCTGGTCCCAGATCCGTTCGATCCGGCCGGCGAAGACGGGATGCCTGGGATCGATGCCGGTGTCGACCACGCCGACGACCACGTCACGGCCGGTGAGGCCGGAGTCCGTCCGGAAGGCGGTCGTACCCGTCCGGGTCTGTGCCGCGTGCAGGCAGGGACGCAGCTGGGTGGCGGGTGCGATGCGCTTGACGGCGGGGTTGCCGGCCAAGCGGTCCAGCGCGTCCAGGGTGACGATGGCGGTCCGTACCTCATGGCCGCCGTGGTTGAGTTCGATCCCCTCGCCCCAGGTGACGTCGGGCATGGCGTCCGGATCGCACAGCAGGGAGACCACGACGCGAACCGGCTTGGCGCGCTCGCGCACGGAAACGATCCCTAGCATCCGGGACTGCCGGACGAGTGGACCTCTCCCGCCTTCCTGCACGTACCGCTCGTACGCCGCCGCGAGCGGTGACGCCAACTTGTCGAAGTCCACTGCCGTTTCTCCTCCTTGACCTGCGGCGCAGCCGTCCGGGGGCGACCAGGACGGCAGCCTCCCGCAGGCGCCGGGAAGCAACTGCCGCGAAAGCGGGCCGTGCGCGTCCCGTCATCGCCGGCCCGCCGGTAGGCGGGCCTCGTGTGCTCACGGGAGCGGACAGAGGTGAGCATGGCATCGCGTCGTCCGGGGCCGCGGTGTCCCTCCCGGGGGAACCGCGACGATCACACGTCCGGCGGAGGCCGGTCACCGCCGGACCGCGGGAGAAGGAGGGGCCGGGGCGCGACGGCTATTCCCCCGACGGCTGTCCCAGTCCCGCGGCTTCCCGCGCCAGGGCCTCGACCCGGGCCCAGTCCCCGGCCCGCACCGCGTCCGCGGGCAGCATCCACGTGCCGCCCACGCACGCCACGTTGGGAAGTGCGAGGTACGACGGGGCCGAAGCGAGCGACACCCCGCCCGTGGGGCAGAAGCGGGCCTGGGGGAGCGGGCCGGCGAGGGAGGTGAGGTAGGGCGTGCCGCCCGCCGCCTCCGCGGGGAAGAACTTCATGTCCGTCACCCCGCGTTCCAGCAGCGCCACCACCTCCGACGTCGTGGACACACCGGGCAGGAACGGCACGCCGGACGCCTTCATCGCGTCGAGCAGGGTGTCCGTCCAGCCGGGGCTGACGAGGAAGCGCGCTCCGGCCGCCACCGCGGAGGAGACGCCGGCCGGTGAGATCACCGTGCCGGCGCCGACGACCGCGTCGGGCACCTCCGCCGCGATCGCGCTGATCGCGTCGAGCGCGGCGGGTGTCCGCAGCGTCACCTCGATCGCCGGCAGGCCGCCCGCGACGAGGGCACGCGCGAGCGGTACGGCGGTGGTGGCGTCGTCGACGACGACGACAGGGATCACGGGGGCGAGGCCGAGCACGGAGGTCATGCGCCCATCCTGCCCAGCCCGAGCATCACGCGCAACGCGCGTTGCGCACAGCGCAACGCCTAGTGGATCTCGGAGACCACCACGTCCAGCGCCCACACCTTCCCGGCCTTCGCCGGAGGCTCCGCCTCGACCACGTGTCCGAGGTCCCGCAGCGCCTCCACCAGCGCGGCCGGCGACCTGGGCGCCGCCCCGGCCTCCAGCAGGCTGCGGACGATCCGGCCCTTCGTCGCCTTGTTGAAGTGGCTGACCACGGACCGCTTCTCGACCCCGGTCGCTTCATCGATCCGGGAGTGCAGCACCCGCACCGTCGCCGTACGGCTCGCCACCTCGCCCTTCGGCTTCCACGCCGCCGCGTACGCCGACGACCGCAGATCGAGCACCAGCCCGCCGCCGGCCTCCTCGGGGAGTACCGACTCCATCGGTCCGCGCCAGTACGCCCCGAGCGCGCCGAGGCCCGGCAGCTTCACACCCATCGAGCAGCGGTACGGCGGGATACGGTCGCCGATCCTGACCGCGCCCCACAGCCCGGAGAACACCAGCAGCGACTGCCGGGCCCGCCGGCGCGCGGACGCGTCGAGCGTGGCGAGGCCCAGCGCGTCGTACAGGACGCCGGTGTAGATCTCCCCGGCCGGCCGGGTCCCCGCCGTCCGCAGTTCCACGTTCTTCGCGATCTCGCCGCGCAGTCCCTCGCTCAGACCGAGGACCTCCTGCGCCTTCGTCCCGTCGGCGACGCACAGCTCGACCAGCTCGTCGAGCACCGCCGCCCGTGCCTCCGCGAGCCCCGGCAGGGACAGCGACTCCGGCTTCAGCGGAGCCCCGCGGCCGGAATCGGCCTTGCCCTCCGACGGCGGCAACAGCACAAGCACGGCAGGTCTCCTTCGTACGGACACGGGGTGGGGGTGCGGCCCCGCGCCAGAGTACAAAGGCCGCCCCGCCCCGCCGAAATGCCACCACCCCCGCCGCGACCTACGCTCGGTCCATGCCCCGCCGCCACATGAAAGCGACCGGCGCAGCCGAGGCCCCGCTGCGCGCCGCACTGCGTGAGCTGCGCACGACGCTCGAGGTGCCGGGGGACTTCCCGGCAGCGGTCCTCGCCGAGGCCGCTACCGCTGTCAGGGCCCCGCGGCTGCCCGCCGAGGACGCCACGGACATCCCCCTCTTCACCATCGATCCGCCCGGTTCCGTCGACCTCGACCAGGCGATGCACCTCGCCCGCCGCGACGGGGGCTATCGCGTCCACTACGCGATCGCCGATGTCGCCGCCTTCGTCACGCCGGGTTCCGCGCTCGACGCAGAGGCCCACCGGAGGGTGCAGACCCTGTACTTCCCCGACGGGAAGGTCCCCCTCCACCCACCCGGTCTCTCCGAAGGGGCCGCCAGCCTGCTGCCCGGCCAGAGCGCCCCCGCGCTGCTGTGGCGGCTCGACCTCGACGCGGAGGGACGCACGGTCGCCACGGACGTGCGCCGGGCGCTCGTACGCAGCCGGGCCAGGCTGGACTACGAGGGAGCGCAGCGGCAGATCGACACCGGCACGGCGGAGGAACCGCTGGCGCTGCTCAAGGACATCGGCACCTTGCGCGAGGCGCTCGAGGTGGAACGCGGCGGGATCTCCCTCAACGTCCCCGAGCAGGAGGTCGCCGAGCGGGACGGCGGGTACGTCCTCGAGTACCGCGCCCCGCGCCCCGCGGACGGCTGGAACGCGCAGATCTCCCTCCTCACCGGCATGGCCGCCGCCGGCCTCATGACCGCGTCCGGCACCGGCATCCTGCGCACCCTGCCGACCGCCCCCGACGGGGCCGTGGCCCGGCTGCGCCGCTCGGCGAAGGCGCTGCGCGTCGACTGGCCCCACCACGTCTCGTACGCCGACCTCGTCCGCTCCCTCGATCCGCGCGAGCCGCGCAACGCGGCCTTCCTCCAGGAGTGCACGACGCTGCTGCGCGGCGCCGGGTACACGGCGTTCACCGGCGGGGTGCTGCCGGTACCGGCCGTCCACGCGGCGGTCGCCGCCGAGTACACGCACTGCACCGCGCCGCTGCGCCGGCTCGTCGACCGCTACGCGGGCGAGCTGTGCCTCGCCGCCGTCGCGGGGCGGGAGCCGCCGGAGTGGGTGACCGCCGCCCTGGAGACCCTCCCCAAGGAGATGGCCGAAGGAGGCCGGCGCGGCAACACCGTCGAACGCGAATGCCTCGACATCGTCGAAGCGATCGTGCTGCGGGACCGGATCGGCGAGGTCTTCGACGCGGTCGTCGTCGACGTGTTGGAGAACGACCCGGCGGCGGGCACCGTCCACCTCGAGGACCCGGCCGTGGTGGCGCGCGTCGAAGGCGGCGACGGCGCGCTGCCGCTGGGGGAGCGGCTGAGGGTGCGGCTCACCGAGGCCGATCCCGGGCGGGCGAGGGTGCGGTTCACGCCGGCATGACCGGCGCCGTGGCCGGGCGCTCCCCGCCGACCGCATCCCGCAGGGCCTTCGCGAACGCCCTGGCGTCGTCGGCGTGGACGCGGACCGTCCGGACGGGCCGTTCCCGCCCCAGTAGACCGGTGTACGTCACCGGCTCGGACAGCTCCAGAGTCACCGACGTCTGCCCGGCGATCTTCAGATCGAGGACCTCGTCCTGCTTCTCGTGCGTGAAGATCAGCTCGTACCGTACGGACGCGATCCGCTCCAGCGGTATCCGCAGGTCCACATGGCCGGCCTGGCGCAGCCGCAGCGTGTCCGCCGACAGGACGTGCGGGCGGGTGACGGAAGCGGCCTGGAGGCCCAGCATGAACAGGACGGTGTAGACGTCGACGACGAGCAGCACGGCGTGCACGGCCGGCCAGTTCCGGAACAGCACCGCCATGACGACCGTCTCGACGGCGCAGACGAAGGTGAAGCCGTACATCAGCGCCGCTTGGTCCCGCGCGTGCCCGAAAGCGCGGTCGTCCGGCCCGACGCCGTCACGGCGCCGCGCGACCCGGAGTACCAGGCTGTACATCAGCCGCAGTTCATGGCCGATGAGCCGCAGCACGGGCAGCGGTACGAGCTCGGCCAGCGCCTCCCGCCCCGTCAGCCCGCGCCTGCGCAGCCGCAGAAAGGCGAACACCTCCGCGGCGAGCAGCAGCACGACGGCCACCTCGGCGACGGCGAGGACGACGGCCGGGATCCGCACACCGCCCACCAGACACATGGCGAGCAGCAGCTCGGCGGGCAGCACCGCGTAGGCCACGCCCCGCAGGGCGCTGAGCAGCCGGTTCACCGGGCACGCTCCATGACCAGCCGCAGGGCGCGCTCCACGACGGCGGCCTGCGCGGGCGAGAAGTCCGCGAGGAACGCGTCCAGGAACCCTTCCTGGGGCGGGCCGTCCGTGCCGAGCTGCGCCACCATCTCGTCGGGCAGCAGGTCGGCGAGCCCCTGGGCCGTCCGCTCCACCCGCGGGTCGGCCGGGTCGGCGTCCGCGAGCGTGTCGAGCTCCTCGTACAGCGCGTAGGCCCGCTCCATGGCGCCCGGTGCCTCGGTCATCCGGCGCATCGCCCCCATCAGCCGCTCCTGCTCCGCCGCGGGCGCCACCGTGTCCAGCAGCGCCAGCAGCTCCCTGTCCTTGGCGGCGATCGCCGGCTCCGGCCCGGGCAGCGCCGCGGACGCGCGTGCCATGTCCCCGAACAGCTCCGCCAGCATCGGGGACACCGGCCCCTCGGCGGGCAACCGCCCCTCCCGCGCCTGCTCGAGCAGCGGGGCCAGCCGCGCCCGCCGCTCATGGACCAGCGCCTCCTGCCGACCGAGGTCGGCGTCCAGTTCCTCCAGCACCTCGACGAGATCCCGCCCCGCGTCCTCCGCGAGCACGTCGCGCACCTCGTCGAGCCCGAGCCCCAGCTCGGTGAGCCGCCGGATCCGCGCGAGCAGCACGGCGTCGCGGACGGTGTACTCCCGGTACCCGTTGGCCAGCCGGACGGGCTCGGGCAGCAGCCCCAGATGGTGGTAGTGCCTGACGGCCCGCGTGGTCACACCGACCATCGCGGCGATCTCTCCGATACGCATGACTTCAGTAGAAACGTTGACGCCGCGACAAGGTCAAGCGCCGACCGGCGGGCCGCGAGGGGGCTCGCCCGGAGCCGTTCCGTCCCGCCCGGGCGGCCGGTTTCCCGCAGCCGGGCAGGTAGCATGGTCACCACGGCAGACGAGCCGGGCGGACGGCCGCGTGGGGATCAGCAGTGATCCTCCCGAGGAACGTCCGGGCTCCACAGGGCAGGGTGGTGGCTAACGGCCACCCGGGGTGACCCGCGGGACAGTGCCACAGAAAGCAGACCGCCGGGGATCTCGGTCCTCGGTAAGGGTGAAACGGTGGTGTAAGAGACCACCAGCGCCTGAGGTGACTCAGGCGGCTAGGTAAACCCCACCTGGAGCAAGGTCAAGAGGGACCGCCGCAAGGTGGTCCTGCGCGGACGTTCGAGGGCTGCCCGCCCGAGTCCGCGGGTAGACCGCACGAGGCCGGCGGCAACGCCGGTCCTAGATGGATGGCCGTCGCCCCGACGACCGCGAGGTCCCGGGGCACAGAACCCGGCGTACAGCCCGACTCGTCTGCCCCCACTCGCGTGTTGTGCCCGAAGGGCCTCCGACCCGGTCGGAGGCCCTGCCCGTGATCAGGCCTTGGTCGATCCGCTGCACAGCCAGTCGCCGTAGCGGACGCCGTCCTTGCTGCGGACGATGCAGACCCGCACCGTGTCGTTCTCGGTCAGGTCGTAGTTGCACGTCGTGATGCCGGTGCCCGGCTGGCCGATGCTGGTCGTGTCATAGCAGCCGGTCCGGTGGTCCCGCCAGCCCCACGCGTCAATGTTGATCTTCTGCCAGCGCTCGATCTTGGCCTGCACCGAGTAGCCGTCCGCGGACGTGTCGGTCACATACAGCCAGTCGCCGTCGGGGTAGAACGTCGCCGTACCCCAGGACCTGCTGACACTCACGTTGAGGCCGCTCGCGGAGGCGGAACCTGCCATGCCGACCACGAGGGCACCGCTCGCGACGAGGGCCATGCCGGCCGTTACCGCCTTGCTGCGCGTCATGAAGTGTTCCCTTTCCGAAGACATTTGTTCGATGGGCGTCCAGATCAAACCGTTGCCGACGAACAGGTGTCAACCAGGTTTCTGACACGGCGAGTTGATGGCTGAAGGGCCCAGGCCGCCCGGTCGTCCGTCACACGCCCTGCCGGGCGTTCCGCCTCCACACCGCGTGCAACGCCGGCGAGTGCGCGGGCGCCGGGCGGGCCGGGCAGACGTCGACGTGGCTCACCCGGCAGGTGTCGGAGGGGGACGCCGATCGCAGGCTGACCGCCGTGCCGTCGCCCGCGATACGCCAGCGGTGGCCGATCGGGACCGTGGTGACCGCGAGGGTGCCGGGCTCGATGAGCATCCAGCGGCCGTGCGCGGTGCGGTGCCACTCGGCCGTACCGCCGCATTCACGGCAGGTCGCAGGGTTCGGCGCGGCGGCGGCCGTCCGGGTCGGGTACGTCAGCGCGTCACCCGTGGCCGTCAGGATGTCACCCAGCCGGACGGGATCGCGGCCGGACCTCGTGGGGTGTTCGCAGCGCCCGCACAGCGCGGCGCGGCGGCCGGCGTCCAGGCGGGCGTCCGGGCCGTCACAGGCAGCGCATCGAAAGCCCAACTCCGGCCCCCCGAGGCTCGGTTACAGCGCGATGCTTTCCTTCCCCATCCAGAAGTCTTCCGAGAGTGACGATTTCGAAACCATGCGTACGGGCGCGGTGCGGCTCAGGCTTCCAGCGAGCGGGACGCCACGCGGTCGAGGTGTGACGCGAAGACCTCCGCCGCGTCAGGCGTGAGCGTGCGCAGTGCCACCATGGCCGTGATGATCACGTCGCACAGCTCCGCCTCGACGTCCTGCCAGGTGTGTGTCGTGCCCTTGCGCGGGTTCTGGCCCTTCGCGCCGATGACCGCCTGCGCGACCTCGCCCACCTCCTCGGAGAGCTTCAGCACGCGCATCAGCACCTCTTGCTCCGGCGGGTACTTGGTGTGCGCGTGCAGCCAGTCGTGCAGGCGGCCGATCGTCTCCCAGCCGGTGTCCGTCTTCTCCATGACCCGCAGACTGCCACGGTGCGGCGGCCGGTGGCGGAGAAGCGGAGGCCGGCCCCGACCTCCTCGCGGCGCCGGCCGTCCCTTCAGCCGCGCCCGATGAACGGCATGTTCGTCGCCATCACCGTCACGAACTGCACGTTCGCCTCCAGCGGCAGTTCCGCCATGTGCCGTACGGTCCGGGCCACGTCGGCCGCGTCCATCACCGGCTCCGGCGCCAGTTCGCCGTTGGCCTGGAGGACGCCCGACTGCATGGCACCGGTCATCTCGGTCGCCGCGTTGCCGATGTCGATCTGGCCGCAGGCGATCGAGTAGGGACGGCCGTCCAGTGACAGGGACTTCGTCAGGCCGGTCAGCGCGTGCTTGGTCGCGGTGTACGGCGCCGAGTTCGGGCGCGGCGCGTGCGCGGAGACGGAGCCGTTGTTGATGATCCGGCCGCCCTGCGGGTCCTGGTCCTTCATCTGGCGGAACGCCGCCTGCGCGCATAGGAACGCGCCGTTCAGGTTGGTGTCGACGACCTTGCGCCAGGCCGAGAACTCCAGGTCCTCGAAGCGGATGCCGCCGGGCCCGAACGTGCCCGCGTTGTTGAAGAGCAGGTCGAGCCGCCCGTAGCGCTCGCGCACCGTGGTGAAGAGGGCCGACACCGCGTCGGGGTCGGTCACGTCCGTCGGCACGCAGAGCACGTCCGCGTCCGGCCGGACGTCACGGATCAGCGCCGCGGTCTCCTCCAGCGACTCGTTACGCCGACCGGCGAGCGCCAGTGCCCACTTCGGGCGAACGGTCGAACTGGTGGCCGTGTCCTGTCCTGCCCGGGCCAGTTCCAGTGCCACGCTCCGGCCGATGCCGGAGCCCGCACCTGTCACCACCGCGATTCTCACTACAGCGTTCATGCTTGCGCAGCGTACGCGCATGCGTCGTACACGGATCTCATCCGACCGCCATGCGGATGTTGTGTCCCCGACAACGCGGATTCGTCGGCCCCGGCTGCAATGCGACTGACAACAGCCGTAAGGGGAGGGCCACATGACACCCGCGCACACGACCCACTCGCCCGAGCTCAGAGCCGCCGCCCGACACTTCGGGCGACGCACCTTCCTCACCGCCACGTCCGCCGCCGCCGCGCTCGCCTTCGCGGTGAACCTGCCCGGCACCGCGCACGCCAGTACGGTCAACGGCCGCAAGATCACCGAGAACCCCTTCACGCTCGGCGTGGCGTCCGGCGACCCCCAGCCCGGGTCCGTCGTGCTGTGGACCCGCCTCGCGCCCAGGCCGTACGAGCCGGGCAGCGGCATGCCCGACGCCAGGGTCCAGGTCCAGTGGGAGGTCGCCCACGACGCCGCGTTCGCCCGGATCGCCAAGCGGGGCAGCGTCACCGCCTTCCCCGAGTTCGACCACAGCGTCCACGTCGAGGCCGCCGGCCTGGAGGCGGACCGGGTCTACCACTACCGCTTCCGCACGGGCACGTGGATCAGCCCTGCCGGCCGCACCCGCACCGCCCCCGCCCCCGGCGCCGTCCTCGGCCGGCTGAAGCTCGCGGCCGTGTCCTGCCAGGCGTACCACGACGGCTACTTCACCGCGTACCGGCACCTCGCGGACGAGGACCTCGATGTCGTCTTCCACCTCGGCGACTACCTCTACGAGTACGCCGTGAACTCGGCGGGCGGCGCCCGCAACTACACCGACCGCGTCCTGCCGGCCCACTTCAACCGCGAGACGGTCACCCTGGAGGACTACCGGCTGCGGTACGGCCTCTACAAGTCCGACCCCGACCTCCGGGCCGCCCACGCCGCGCACCCCTTCGTCGTCACCTGGGACGACCACGAGACCGAGAACAACTACGCCGACGAGACGCCCGAGAACGGCGTGCCGCCGGAGGAGTTCCTGCTGCGCCGGGCATCCGCCTACCGGGCGTACTGGGAGAACCAGCCGCTGCGCGCCCCGCAGCAGCCGGCCGGACCGGACATGCAGCTCTACCGCAGGCTGCACTTCGGACAGCTGGCCCAGTTCGACGTGCTGGACACCCGCCAGTACCGCTCGGACCAGGCGTACGGCGACCGGGCGCACGTCTCGGGACCCGAGTCGGAGGACCCGTCGCGCACGATGACCGGCGCGCAGCAGGAGCGCTGGCTGATCGACGGCTGGCGTGCGTCCACCGCCGTCTGGAACGTCGTGCCCCAGCAGGTCAACTTCTCGCGGCGCGGGCTGGACCTGACCGACGACCCCAAGCTCAGCATGGACGCGTGGGACGGCTACCCCGCCTCCCGCGACCGGGTCCTGGACGGCGCGAAGTCCGCCGGCGTGGAGAACCTGATGGTCCTCACAGGCGACGTGCACGTCGCGTACGCCTACGACATCAAGCGCGACTACGAGACGCCCGGCGCGGAGATCGTCGGCACCGAGATCGTGGCCACGTCCATCTCCAGCGGCAAGGACGGTGCCGACAGGCCGGCCACCTGGGAGACGTACACCACGGCGAACCCGCACATGAAGTTCTACAACGGGCGCCGCGGCTATGTGACGGTCACCCTCGAGCAGCAGCAGGCACGCGCCGACTTCCGTACGGTGGCCGCCGTGACGACGCCGGGCGCGCCCGTCACCACGACCGCGTCGTTCGTGACGCAGGCGGGGAGCCCGGGGCTTCAGCAGGCCTGAGCCGCCGTCCGGCACGTCGTGCGACGTGCCGGACGGCCCGGCCGGTCCGTCGGTGGCGTGCGATGTGCCGGACGGCCCGGCCGGCCCGTCGGTGGCGTGCGGCCGTCGGGGTCAGGCGGTGGTGCGTGCCGTCATCCGCCGTGACGCTCGCCCGGGAAGCGGACGCCGATGCGCTCACGCACCGCGTCGAGCGTCCGCATCACGGCGAGCGTCCCCTCGAGCGGGACGAGGGGCGACTCCTTCTCACCCGCCCGCACCGCACGCATCACCTCGGCCGCCTCGTGGTGCAGCGAGTCCCGCCGGCCGTCGAAGAGGAACTCCTCCGGCTCCTTGCCGTCGCGGTGCAGGACGAAGCGCTCGGGGAAGAAGAATCCGTCAGGGACGTCGATCCGGCCGGCCGTCCCGGTCACGGACGCCGTGACCGGGGTGCCGGCCGTGATCGAGCAGGACAGCAGTGCCGTCGCCCCCTTGTCCGGCCAGCCGAGCAGCATCCCGGTGTTGAGGTCCACGCCCTCCGGGGAGAGCAGCGCGTCCGCCTGGACGCGCTCCGGCTCGCCGAGCAGCAGCAGCGCGAACGCGACCGGATAAACGCCGAGATCGAGCAGCGCGCCGCCGCCGAGTGCGGGATCCCGCAGCCGGTGGTCCGGGGCGAACGGGCCCGCGAGCCCGAAGTCGGCCTGCACCGTGCGGACGTCACCGATGGCGCCCTCGCGGACCAGCTCGGCGATGCGGCGGACGGCCGGGTGGCAGTACATCCACATGGCCTCCATCAGGAACGTGCCGTGGAGGCGGGCGAGTTCGACGAGCTCCGCCGCCTCGGCCGCGTTCAGGGTGAACGGCTTCTCGCACAGCACCGGCTTCCCGGCCGCCAGACAGAGTCCGGCGGCGGCCCGGTGCGCGGAGTGCGGCGTCGCGACGTACACCACATCGACGTCCTCGTCGGCGGCGAGCGAGGCCCAGTCCCCGTACGCGCGCGGTATGCCGAAGCGGTCGGCGAAGGTCTTGGCGGACGCCTCGGTGCGGGAGGCCACCGCCACGACCTCGGCGTCGGGCATGGCCGTCAGATCCTCGACGAATCTCGCGGCCATGCCGCCGGTCGCCAGTACGCCCCACCGCACGGTGTCGCTCGTCACTTGCCCACCCCTGTTCACGCCGAAAAGGTCTCGATCAGTCCGGACGAGCTGAGAGCATAGATGTTGAAAATAGGATTAGGAGCTGTAGATGCCGGAGAGCGGCCAGAGCAAACAAGGACGAACCACTCATCCCGGACCGGCATCCGCGCCCCCGGTCTCCGCCGCGGTTCCCGCGCCGCGGGATGGCGCAACGGCCGCGGCCGCGACGCCTGTTGCCGGCTCCGCCTCTGTTTCCGGCTCCGCCCCTGGTTCCGGCTCCGCCCCTGGTTCCGGCTCCGCCCCTGTTTCGGGTTCCGTCACCGGTCCGGCCGTCACCGGTCCGGCTGTCACCGGTCCGGCTGTCAGTGGTCCGGCCGCCGGTGTCGCCGCCGCACGCCGGGCGGGGCTCCTCGTCACACTCGTCCTCGGCGGCCTCACCGCGCTGCCGCCGCTGTCCATGGACATGTACCTCCCGGCGCTGCCCGCGGTCACCGACTCGCTGCACGCACCCGCGGCGACCGTCCAGCTCACCCTCACCGCCTGCCTCGCCGGCATGGCCCTCGGCCAGCTCGTCGTCGGCCCCATGAGCGACAAATGGGGACGCCGCCGGCCGCTGCTCGTCGGCATGCTCGTCTACGTCGTCGCCACGGCGATGTGCGCCTTCGCGCCGACCGCCGAACTGCTCATCGGCTTCCGGCTGTTGCAGGGCCTCGCGGGCGCGGCCGGCATCGTCATCGCCCGAGCGGTGGTGCGCGACCTCTACGACGGCGTGGAGATGGCCAAGTTCTTCTCCACGTTGATGCTGATATCCGGCGTGGCACCCGTCATCGCCCCGCTCATCGGCGGCCAGGTGCTGCGGGTCACCGACTGGCGCGGCATCTTCGTGGTCCTCACCGTCGTCGGCGTCGTGCTCACCCTCGTGGTCGTCAAATGGCTCGACGAGACGCTGCCGGTGGAGAAGCGGCACAGCGGCGGAGTGGGCCAGGCGCTGCGCACCATGCGCGGCCTCCTCGCCGACCGGGTCTTCACCGGCTACATGCTCACCGGCGGACTCGCCTTCGCCGCGCTGTTCGCGTACATCTCGGCCTCGCCGTTCGTCGTGCAGGAGATCTACGGCGCTTCGCCGCAGACCTTCAGCCTCCTCTTCGGCCTCAACTCGATCGGCCTGATCGCCGTCGGCCAGATCAACGGCCGACTCCTCGTCGGCCGGGTCAGCCTGGACAAGGCCCTCGGCTTCGGCCTGGCCGTGATCATGCTCGCGGCGACCGCGCTGCTGCTGCTGACCTCCGGCGTCTTCGGGGAGGTGGGACTGTTCCCCGTCGCGGCGGGCCTGTTCGTCCTGATGTCCGCGATGGGGCTGGCGATGCCCAACACCAACGCGCTGGCACTGCTGCGCACCCCGCACGCGGCGGGCTCGGCGTCGGCACTGATCGGCACGGCGTCCTTCCTCGTCGGCGCGGTCGCCTCGCCGCTGGTGGGCATCGCGGGCGAGTCGACGGCCGTGCCGATGGCGGTGGTGCAGGTGGTGTGCGGGGTGGGGGCGATGCTGTGCTTCTTGCTGCTGTGCAGGCCATGGAGGGGGAAGACGGGGGTGGTCTGAGGGGGCGGGTGCGGGTGCGCCTGCGGCGGGCTTGTTCCCCACCCCGCCCCTTCCCGTAACCGGGGGCTCCGCCCCCGGACCCCCGCGCCTCAATCGCCGGCGAGGCTCAAGTTGCAGGCAACTTGAGCC
>NZ_JBFAQK010000028.1:0-89740 GCF_040677245.1 Streptomyces kurssanovii | reverse complement strand
GGCCATTGGCTGGCCTTGTCTTTGTGAAGCAGGCGGGGGCTGTGGTGGTTGCCCCCTTTTTGGGCTGGCGGTGGCGGAACCGGGCGTCCACCACGTCAACGGCGCTGCGGCGGGGCCTCGCCGAAGAGGTCGACGGCGGCGCGCACCTGCATCAGCGCGGGCGACAGCGCGCTCACCGAGCCGACGGCGCCCGCGATGAGCAGCAGCGAGCGGCGCATCCGCGGGATCTCGGGGTCTCCCGCCGCCACCATCGCCGCCAGCACCGCCAGTTCGTCCTCCGCGATCCCCCGGTCACTGAACTCAGCGGGATAGCCCGCGAGTTCGCGTCGGAGTCTGGCGACGGCAGCACGCAGCTCCGCCGCTCTCGGCTCCTCGCCACTGCCCCTGCCTGTCACCCGCGTCTGCCCCACGCTCCGCAACAAAGCCAGCCCCTCGCACGTCCTTGTGCACTCCACGGTCCCGCCGGGGGTCGTGGTCAACGCCCGAGGGGTGCGGGCCAGTTAACGCCATCCGGGTGACTGTGCGCCACCGTGCGGACGCAATTCAGGACGTCGGGACGACGTCCATCGCGTTGCGCCACACGGTCACGTCGACGGAGATGAACTTGCTGGGGTCGTTCTCCGGCGACTTGCCCTGGTAGGTGAGCAGCCCGACATGGCCGGAATCCGTCAGCACGCAGATCTGGGAGCCCTTGGACAGCAGTCCCGTCTCGATGGTGGTCGTGTAGCGGGTGTCGCTCCGGCAGGTGTCCAGGTCGCCGGTCTGCCCGGTGCGGAGCAGGATCATCCGGCCGGTCTCCGTCTCGACCTGGTTCAGGTCCCCCTCGTACTCGAAGTCCGCGTTGGAGTCGTCGTTGACGGGCTTGACCGGGTCGTGGTCGAGGAAGACGTGGTAGTTGTTCACGATGTCGAGCCCCGTGTAGGTCTTGGGCTCGGGGTCGGGGACCACGTCGCCCGGCGCGGTGTCGAGTCCGTCGCCCTCGTCGCCGGGCTCGGAGGCGCCACCCGACGGGGTGCCGCCGGCGGGCTTGGACGATTCGGGGGCGCCCTTGTCCTGGCTCTCGGTCTTCTTGCCCGAGTCCTTGTCGGAGAGCGCGACATAGGCGCCGCCGCCCGCAGCGCCGCCCAGCACGAGGGTGGCCACCAGGGCGATGGCGAGAGTGCGGCCCTTCTTCTTCTTGGGCGCGGCGCCCGGCCCCGGCGGTGGGACGGCGCCGTACGGCTGCGGACCGGTGTGCTGGTGCTGCGGCGCCGTCTGCGGGTAGCCGTAGCCGGGCGCCTGCTGCCCCGCCTGCGGATAGCCGTACGTGGGCTGCTGCGGCTGGGTCGCGGGCTGCTGGTGCGCGGCCTGCTGCGGCTGCATCATGTGCTGCTGCGGCTGGACCGGCGGCTGCGGGTGCGCCTGCGGGGCGGGACCGAATCCGGGCGGTGGGGTCGACGGTGCGGCGTGCGCGGTCGGCTGGTGGGTCGGGGCGGGCGCGGCCGGCGCCTGGGGGGCGGCCGCCGGCGGAGCCACGGCCGGCTGGCCGGCCGCGGGGGTGACCGGCGGCGCGGGCGCCGCCTTGCGGGTCGTGATCTCGGCGGCGACCGCGCTGGGCAGCCACTCCTCAGGGCGCCGCAGCACCGTTTCGGCGTTGGCCGCCTGGCAGATGCTCAGGATCTCGGCGACGGAGGGCCGGCCCTCCGGCTCCTTGACCATGCAGCGTGTCACCAGCTCGCGCAGCTCGTCGGGGAGCCCGGTGAGGTCGGGCTCCTCGTGCACGATCCGGTAGAGCACACCGTGCGAAGTGCCTTCGCCGAACGCCGCCTTGCCCGTCGCCGCGTACGCCGTGAGCTGGCCGAGGGCGAAGATGTCGGTGGCCGGGGTGACATGGCTGCCCGCGGCCTGCTCGGGCGCCATGAACGAGGGCGTGCCGATGGTGACCCCGCTGCTGGTGAGCGAGGTGGCGTCGGCGGCACGCGCGATGCCGAAGTCGATGACCCGCGGGCCGTCGGCGGCGAGGAGGACGTTGGCGGGCTTGAGGTCACGGTGGACGATGCCGGCGCCGTGGATGATCTGCAGCGCCTCCGCGATGCCGGCCACCAGCAACAGCACTGTCTGCACCGGCAGTTTGCCGTGCTGCGCCACGGCGTCCGCGAGGGACGGGCCGGGGACGTAGGCGGTGGCCAGCCATGGCTGCTCGGCGTCGGCGTCGGCGTCGATGACGGGCGCGGTGAACAGGCCCTGCACCCGCTGCGCGGCCTGTACTTCCTGCGCGAATCGGCGCCGGAACTCGGCGTCCTGGCCGAAGTCGGGCCGGATCACCTTGATGGCGACGGCACGCCCTCCGGGCGTGTAGGAGAGGTAGACCTTGCCCATGCCGCCGGCGCCGAGGCGAGCGGCGAGCTTGTATCCGGCGACGTGCTTCGGATCGTCCTCACCCAGCGGCTTGAAGACCGTTCCCTGGTGTGCGCGGCCACTCATCGACTCTTGATCCCCCATGGCGAACCTCAGTATGGAAGGTGCACCTTATCCAAGTCGCACCCCGCTCTCCACGTCGGACGACGCACGCCACGGGGACGGTTGCAGGAACGCGCGGGCAACGCCCGTTCGGAGCAGTGCCCCACCGGGCGGTTGTCCGGGTATTCGCCCTCTTATGGGATAAGGAGTCCCCATGTCATCTCCGCGTACTCCGACGCACCCTCACCAGCCGGTCGTCGCCGGATTGTTGCTCGCGGCCGGCGGCGGCAGGCGACTCGGCGGCCGGCCGAAGGCCTTGCTGGAACACCGGGGCAGGCCGCTCGTCGAGCACGCCGTGCGGACGCTGCGCGAGGGCGGCTGCGGTCCGGTGCATGTGGTGCTGGGCGCGGCGGCGGACCGCGTACGGGAGGAGGCGGACCTGACCGGATGCGCGGTGCGGGACAACCCGGCGTGGGAGGAGGGGATGGGGTCGTCGCTGCGTGTGGGGCTCGCCTCGCTGGGACCGGCGGACGCGGTGCTGGTGCTGCTGGTGGACCAGCCGGGGATCGGCGCGGAGGCGGTGGCGCGCGTGCGTGCGGCCTACCGCTCCCGTTCGTCGCTGGCGGCCGCGGCGTACGGGGGGCGGCGGGGGCATCCGGTGCTGTTCGGCGCGGACCGCTGGGACGGGATCGCGGCGGGGGCCGAGGGCGATCAGGGGGCGCGGGCGTATCTGCGCGCCCATGCCGACGCGATCACACTCGTCGAGTGCGGCGACGTGGCGCAGGCGTACGACATCGACACCCCGGAGGATCTCCGGCACCTGCGGTGAACGGCGTGGCACGCTGCGCCACGGTCTGTCGACCCGGAGAATCTCGATATCAACAAACCATTGAACTTCCACCATGCGGTAACTAGTATCCACTGATCAGAAGCGCCTGACTGCTCGGACGGCGCCTTCGGCCGTACCCCGGAGCCACTGGCACTGAGTGCCGTCACCCGGCGACCCGGCGGCCGCACGGCGCCCCCGCACCGCCCGTGAAGCATGCGAAGCATGTGAAGCTCGCTGAAGGAAGTGACAGCTCATGTCCGCACCAGCGCCGTCCCCGCTGGCCATCGTCGAAGCCGAGCCCCTGCCCCGGCAGGAAGAGGTCCTCACCGACGCGGCCCTCGCGTTCGTGGCCGAGCTGCACCGGCGCTTCACCCCGCGCCGTGACGAGCTGCTCGCCCGCCGCGCCGAGCGCCGCGCCGAGATCGCCCGCACCTCCACGCTGGACTTCCTCCCGGAGACCGCCGCGATCCGCGCGGACGACTCCTGGAAGGTCGCAGAGGCCCCGGCGGCCCTGAACGACCGGCGCGTGGAGATCACCGGACCGACCGACCGCAAGATGACCATCAACGCCCTCAACTCGGGCGCCAAGGTCTGGCTCGCCGACTTCGAGGACGCGTCCGCCCCCACCTGGGAGAACGTGATCCTCGGCCAGCTCAATCTCATCGACGCCTACGAGCGCCGGATCGACTTCACCGACCCGAGGTCGGGCAAGACGTATGCCCTGAAGCCCGCGGAGGAGCTCGCGACCGTCGTGATGCGCCCGCGCGGCTGGCACCTCACCGAGCGCCACGTCACCGTGGACGGGACCCCGGTGCCGGGCGCGCTGGTCGACTTCGGCCTCTACTTCTTCCACAACGCCCGGCGCCTGCTGGACCTTGGCAAGGGCCCGTACTTCTACCTGCCGAAGACCGAGTCGCACCTGGAGGCCCGCCTCTGGAACGACATCTTCGTCTTCGCCCAGGACCACGTCGGCGTCCCGCAGGGCTCCGTCCGCGCGACCGTGCTGATCGAGACGATCACCGCGGCGTACGAGATGGAGGAGATCCTCTACGAGCTCCGCGACCACGCCTCCGGCCTGAACGCCGGCCGCTGGGACTACCTCTTCTCCATCGTCAAGAACTTCCGTGACGGCGGCGAGAAGTTCGTCCTCCCGGACCGCAACGCGGTGACGATGACCGCCCCGTTCATGCGGGCGTACACCGAACTGCTGGTGCGCACCTGCCACAAGCGCGGCGCGCACGCGATCGGCGGCATGGCCGCGTTCATCCCGTCCCGCAAGGACGCCGAGGTCAACAAGGTCGCGTTCGAGAAGGTCAAGGCGGACAAGGACCGCGAGGCCGGTGACGGCTTCGACGGCTCGTGGGTGGCCCACCCGGACCTGGTGCCGATCGCGATGGCGTCGTTCGACGCCGTCCTCGGCGACCGGCCGAACCAGAAGGACCGCCTGCGCGAGGACGTCTCCGTGGCGCCCGGCGACCTGATCGCCGTCGACTCCCTCGACGCCAGGCCCACGTACGAGGGCCTGCGCAACGCCGTCCAGGTCGGCATCCGCTACATCGAGGCGTGGCTGCGCGGCCTCGGCGCCGTGGCCATCTTCAACCTGATGGAGGACGCGGCGACGGCGGAGATCTCCCGCTCCCAGATCTGGCAGTGGATCAACGCGGGCGTCGTCTTCGAGAACGGCGAGCGCGCCACTCCGGAGCTGGCCAGGAACGTCGCGGCGGAGGAACTGGCCGCGATCCGCGAGGAGGTCGGCGAAGAGGCCTTCGCGTCCGGCAACTGGCAGCAGGCGCACGACCTGCTGCTGAAGGTGGCCCTGGACGAGAACTACGAGGACTTCCTCACGCTGCCGGCGTACGAGCAGCTCGTCGGCTGACGCCTGCGCCACCGGCGCCGCACCCCGCACCCCGCACCCCGCACCACATCCGCACCGCCCCCGGTACCGCACAGCACCGGGGGCGGTGCGCTGCGCTGTCCGCGCCCTGGGGGTGGCGGATCGAGGACGTGCGTCGCGGGGTGTCTACCAGTCAACTCCTGGCCGAGAACCCCTTGCTGCGCACGGGATTCGCACATCGGGTTCGACGAGTACCTCGTCGGCGCATAGGCCCGCAACCGGTTCGCGACGCGTCGGCCCGCAAGCCCCTGGCATGCCCGCGCAGGAAGCGCCCGCTGCGCAACCCTCGGCCATCAAGCTTCCCGCTTGACCCTCCCGGAAGGGGCTGACAGGGTCGGGCCATGCCCACCTTCCGTGCCCCTGACGGGACCGTTCTCGCCTGCCATGTCTCCGGTGACGGCCTGCCGTTGATCTGCCTGCCGGGCGGCCCCATGCGGGCATCCGCCTACTTCGGCGACCTCGGCGGCCTCGCAGCGGCCGGCCACCGGGTGGTCGGGCTCGACCTGCGCGGGACGGGCGCGTCCGCGGCCGCCACCGACCCCGCCTCGTACCGCTGTGACCGCCTGGTGGACGACGTCGAGGCGCTGCGCCTGCACCTCGGCCTCGACCGGATGCGTCTCCTCGGACACTCGGCCGGAGCGGAGCTGGCGACGCTCTACACGGCCCGGTACCCGAAGCGGGTCTCCGACCTGGTGCTCGTGACGCCTGGCTCCCAGGCCGTCGGCGGCCGGGTCACCGCCGAGGACCGTTTGGAGATCGCGCGGCTGCGGCGTGAGGAGGAGTGGTTCCCGGCGGCCTTCGAGGCGCTGCAGGCGATCACCGAGAACCGGGCGACGGACGCCGACTGGGAGGCGGTCGCCCCCTTCACCCACGGACGGTGGGACGCCGCGGCCCGCGCCCACCGTGCGGCGGGCGCGGACCAGCGGAACCGGGAGGCCGCGGCGGTGTACGACGCGGAGGGCGCCTTCACCCCCGTGGTGACGCGCGAAGCACTGACGGCGTTCGAGGGCCGGACTCTGCTGCTGGCGGCCGAGTTCGACGTCGCCGCACCGCCGCGCACGGTGGCCGCGGCCGCCGAGGCGTTCCCTCACGCCGAGACCGTCGTGCTGCCGGGCGCCGGCCACTTCCCCTGGCACGACGACCCGGAGGAGTTCGTCCGCGCAGTCACCGGCTTCCTGGGCTGACCCGGCTCGACAGGAGCGTCCTCACCGGGCCGCAGACACCGGCCCCCCCTCTGTCAGAGGTCCTGGATGCGCCGGAAGGGACGGTCGGCCTCCAGGGCGAACGCGACCTCCAGGAGGGACCGTTCGTCGCCGGGGCGGCCGGAGAACATGACACCGATGGGCAGCCCGTCGTCGGTCACGCGCGCGGCGGGCACCGAGATGGACGGCGTGCCGACGACGTTGTTGATCGGGGTGAACGCCACGTACGCGAGGATCCGTTCGATCAGCGTCGGGAAGGGGACGGTGGGGGCGAGGTGGCCGATCGGCGGCGTGGTGTGGGCGAGTACCGGGGAAAGCACGATGTCGAGCCCACGGAACGCCGCCGCGTACGCCTCCCGCGTACGCTTCAGCCTCCGCAGCACACCAAGGGTGCTCGACCACTTCTTCACGTACATCTCGCGCAATCCTCGGCTGAGGCCGTCCATGCGGCGCCGGTCGAAGCCGTCGCCGAGGGTGCGGCCCGTGACGCCGATCAGGAACGACAGCATGCCCCAGTAGGTGAGGAAGTCTTCGGTGAAGCGGGGGTCGATCGCCGGCTGGACCGGCTGAACGGTGTGTCCGAGCCGCTCGAGCGTCGCCGCCGTGTCCATGACGGCCGCACGCCCGGCGTCGTCGGTTCGGACACCGTTGGGCGAGTCGAGCATGAGCCCGATGCGCAGCCGTCGCCCCGAGGGGCCTTCGACCAGGCCGACGGACGGCAGCTTGGGGTTTCGCCAGTGCGTCTCGGCGGCGGCCAGGAACGCGGCGGAGTCCCGCACCGTGCGGCTCACGATGCCGTCGCCCACGATGTCGAGCGGCAGTTGGCGGCTCTGCGCGTTGGCCACGACCCGGCCGCGGGTCGGCTTCAGACCGACGAGCCCGCAGCAGGCGGCGGGAATGCGGATCGAGCCGCCGCCGTCGTTGGCGTGCGCGACGGGCACGGCCCCGGCCGCGACGAGCGCCGCGCTGCCGCCCGACGAGCCGCCCGCCGAGTGACCGGTGCCCCACGGGTTGCGGACCGGTTCCGCGTCCTCGTACTCCGTGGTCGGGCTGAACCCGAACTCGGGCAACCGGGTCTTGCCCAGCACGGTGACACCACTGCTCAAGAACTGCCGCGTGAACGGCGCGTGCCGGCGAGCGGCCCTCGGAGCGAACGCGACGCTGCCGTGTCCGGTGGGCAGTCCCCGGTAGTCGGTGTTGTCCTTGACGAAGGTCGGCACCCCCGCGAAGACGCCACCGGCCTCCAGGTCGGGTGCGGGAGCGTCCATGTGCACCTCGACGGCGTTGAGCCGCGCCTCCACCGCCCTGACCCGCGCCACCGCGTCACGGGCGGCCTCGGCGGCGCCGACCTCGCGACGCCGGATCGCCTCGGCGAGCCCGACCGCGTCGTGCTCCCCGAGAGCATCGTCGCGGAACGCGTGCACCGTTGTCTGTTCCTCGAAAGTCGTCACCGCTGGCTCCGCCCGTGAACGCGTGGATGGTTGTCCGGCATCATTCCTTACCGGCGAGTAGCAGACGAGGGCCGGTACGAGACCTCCACACGATCCGGTCGCACCGACCCCGTCGGGACACCACCTTGGCGGCACGGCCGGTCGCGGTCCTGGCGAAGGCCGGTCCTGGCGAAGGCCGCGGCGTCGGCCGGACGCACGGACATGGGTCGCCGGTGCGGTGGGCATGAACCCTGAGGCGGAGCCGGTACCTCTCCCGGCGGACACTTCAACTACCTCTGCGGAGCGATGAGTTCGTCGTGCCCGCCCCCTAGCGTGCGGAGCATGAACAGACGCCGCACCGCCACCGTTTCCGTCCTGCTCGGGCTTTCGCTGACCCTCGCGTTCCAAGGGCTGGGGGCCGCCTCGGCCGTCCCCGTCCCCGCCGCCCCCGTCGTCGGCGGCCTCTCGGCCGGCATCGCGGCGGAAGCCGGGATCGAGCTGCCCCGCCCTGCGGGCCGCCACCCCGTCGGGACACAGACCCTGCACCTGACCGATCACCGGCGCAGCGACCCGTGGATGCCCTCGGCCGCCAGGGAACTCATGGTGTCGGTGCACTATCCCGCACAGGCGGGAAGGGGGCGTTCGGCGGCCTACATGACCGAGGAGGAGGCCCGGCTTCTGCTGGAGTCGCGGGGACTTGACGGAGTCGTCCCCGCCACGGCCCTCAGCGGCACCCGCACCCATGCACGGGTGAACGCCCGCCCTGCGGGCGGCCACTTCCCGCTGGTTGTGCTGTCACCGGGCTTCTCGGTGTCCCGGAGTTCGCTCACCGCCCTGGCGGAGGACCTGGCGAGCCGGGGGTACGTCGTCGCCGCCGTGGACCACGCCTACGAGTCCGTCGGGACGGCCTTCCCCGGCGGCCGCGTGCTCACCTGTCTGGCGTGCGACCACGTGGCCACACGAGAGGAGCGGGCACGGGTCGCCCTGGGGCGGGCGCAGGACCTGTCCTTCGTGATCGACCGGTTGACGTCGCCGCGAACGCCGCCGCGGACGACGCAAGGGCACCGGAGCCTCCCGTACGCGCTCGTGATCGACTCGAAGCGGATCGGCGCGGCAGGACACTCCATCGGAGGTGCCTCCGCCGCCACGCTCATGGCTCAGGACCGGCGTGTTCGCGCCGGTGTCAACCTGGACGGGGACTTCTTCGCCCGTCTTCCCGAAACGGGCCTGGACGCCCGCCCGTTCATGATGATGGGGTCCGCGGCCGACCACAGCCCCGGCGTCGTCGAGAGCGACTGGCAGGAGGCCTGGGACCGTCTCGACGGCTGGAAACGCTGGCTGACGGTTTCGGGCGCCGAACACTTCTCGTTCACGGATCTGCTGGTCCTCGCGGACCAGCTCGGCCTGGCCGATCCCGCCGCGCCGCTGTCGGCGGAGCGCGCATGGCAGCACACGCGCGACTACACGGCCGCCTTCTTCGACATGCATCTGCGTGGCATGTCACGCCCCCTGCTCAACGGCCCCGTGGCCGATCGTCCGGAGGTCGAGTTCCAGCCGTAGTCATCAGGTGACGTCCCGGCCGGCGTGCGGGTCGCCGCCGCGCGCGGCGCCGCAGTGCCTGCAGGCGGGAAAGCCGCCCGGCTGCGCGCCGTGGGCCCGAGGGCCGGATCGCACCACCGAGCGTCCGATCGAGGACGTTCCGCGTCGCTTCCTCTCACGAGCGGCACAGCCCGCTGACTCGATGGGCCGACCCGGCTCGGCAAGTGGCGTCCGGCCCCGGCAGCGCCCTGGGAGGCGCGTCTCACGACAAGGACGGCCTCATGCGCTCGGCGACCGCGACCGCCGGACGGACGTCGCCCGTTGCGTCGGTGGGGTTGTCGACGCGCACGGCGATCGCGACGGTGCGGCCTCCCTTGGCCTGAGCGTACGAAAGCGACCACGATGTGGGGACGGCATCGTAGGTGCGGGCGGGCTGGACCCACGCGGTGATGCCGCCGGCTCCGGGAGCGGTTTCGACGGCGGACCGGAGCCGCTCGGCGGTCTCTTGGCCGATGACGTGCCGCCGTGCCCCAGCAGCGCCCCGAAGAGCGGGCCGGTGTACGGTCCCGTCGCCGTGCACGATCCTGTCGACCGATGAAGGGGGCGTGTGCCGACCGCCGTTGGCGATGAACGCCATGACGTCAGCCATCCTGAGCGGTGTGGCCGTCACCTCGCCCCAGCCGATTCCGGAGAGAGCCACGTCGTGATCTCTCAGCTCTCCCGCCGGGTAGGTGCTCTTCGCCTCCCGCACGGGCGTCGACAAGGCGTCGTCATTGAATCCGAACGCCTCCGCCGTCTTCAGGAGGGTGCTGTGTCCCAACTCGACGGCCATCTCGGCGAAGACGTTGTCGCACGACTTCCGCAGGGCGGTCCGGATCGATGCCCGTGAGCACGAAGCGTCGTCCGACGTGAGTTCGGTCGTCGTCCCCGGCAGGACGTAGGGCAGCGGAGCACGCGTCGGGGCGTCGACAGTGCGGTAGAGCCCTTCTTCGAGAGCGGCGGACGCGACGACCAGGTAGAAGGTCTGCCGTGGCGCCACGGGATCGCGAAGGACCCTGTTCAACAGGGGCTTGTCCTCGTCGTCCAGAATCCTCTTCCACGCCGTCTCGTCCGAGGACGCGTTGCCGGTGAATTCCGAGGGGTCGTACGACGGGGTACTGACCATGGCCAGGATGTGGCCGGTTTCCGCTTCGACGGCGACCGCGGCGCCCTTGCTGTCGCCGAGGGCCTCGGCTGCGGCCACTTGGACTTCGGGCCGGATCGTCGTCACCACGTGTCCGGAACGACTGCCGGCACCCTTGAGCCCGGCGGTGAGTCGGTCGTTGTACACCCCTTCAAGTCCTGCGCTGCCGTAGGTCATCGACCGGTACCCCGTCACAGCGGCGTACAGGGAGCCCTCTGTGTAGGTTCGCCGGTACGGCATCTTGGGGTTTCCGGACGGTTCTGATCCGGTGACCGCTCGACCGGCGACCAAGATGTCGCCCAACCCCTCGGCGGGAGAAGGGACTCCCTCGGGGGCCGTGGTCGACGCTCCTCCACGCTTGGCCCTGTCGGGGGTGTCGTGCGCCCCGTCCGTACACCCGAGAGCCAGCGAGGGCAGAAGCGCGCACACCACGGTTAAGGCCGCTTTGCGTCGGCCGGTCGTCTTCATGATGATCACCCTAGCGGCGGCCTGCGAGCGGGCGCATAACAGCTCGTTGGCCGTCGTGGACCGCGTCCAGCGCCTGACGGACAGCTACGACGGGGGCCCGGTCCGCCTCATTTCGTGCCACTCGGGGTACGCGGCTCCCAACTCCGTTGAACTGCCGCTGCGGCCGCGCGCCGGGACCCCAGGGCACCACACGGCCGTGGTCCCCTTTCCGTGACTACGGGTGCAGCTTCTCGCCCTTCGCCAGCATCGCTACGTACTTCTCGATCCGGCGCGCCCGGGTCTCGGCCTTCTTGGCGTCCTGGATCCGGTACAGGATCGCGTAGCGGTTCTGCCGGTCCAGTGTCTCGAAGAACTCCGCCGCGCCCGGGTCGGCGGTCAGGGCCGCCGCGAGGTCGTCCGGCACCGTGGCGGTCTTCGCACCGTCGTAGGCCGCCTCCCAGCGGCCGTCCGCCTTGGCGCGGTCGACCTCGGCCTGCCCCGGCGGACGCATCCGGCCCTGCTCGATCAGGGCGGCCACCTTGTCCCGGTTGACCTTGGACCACTTGCTGCGCGGCTTGCGCGGGGTGAACCGCTGGAGCCACCACTGGTCGTCCAACTTGCCCTTCTGGCCGTCGATCCAGCCGTAGCAGAGTGCCACGTCGAGCGCCTGCGCGTAGTCCAGCGCGACGATTCCGGGCCCCTTCTTGCGAAGCTTGAGCCAGATGCCCGACGAGACGGCGTGGTTCTCACCGAGCCATGCCTCGAACGCCTCGGCGGATTCGAACGCGACGATCTCCAAGTCCTGAGTCACCCCAGCAGCGAACCACACCCGGCCGATTGTCATGACGCATTCGGGCACGGCCCCGGATGCAGGATGGCCGTGGACCTGCGTGATCATCTCTGTTGCGCCGGCACACCTGCGGGGCAGTTGCCCGTAGGCGGTCACGGCGGCGCGCCGCATGGGCAGGACGGGTACGTACAGCGGCTCGACCATCGCGGCTCCGCCACGGCCATGGCTCGGTATCGCCCTGCTCGCACTGAACTCGGTCCGGGCCCTGTTCGCGCCAAGGCCCGCGCCCCCATCGACGACTACTACCGGCCGTAGCCCCGTCAGTCCGCGCACCGAGCAGGCTTTGGGCTGCTGCTCGCCCAACACGCCCTCGTGGGTGCATCGCTGAGGCGGCCGCTTCTGAGGCGGCCGCGCATTCCCGTGCGAACAGCGCGCGCCACTGCTCGGCTCGGTGGAGACGGGCCGGCTCCCCATGGACGGCCCGGGGCCGTGGTTCTTCCCGTGACGGGCCGAGCCCCGGCCGGTCGTCGGACCGGCCGGGCTCGGCGCCCCTCAGGTCGAGCTCGGTTCGAGGCGCATCCCGACGTGTCGATAGCCTTCGTCTTCATGATGCGCGCTTGGCTCCTGCCGACACTGTTCCTGCTCTGCGGCTCATTCCTCGCGGCAGAACGGGCCTTCGACGGGTCTCCCGGCGCAGCCGCGGCACTCCTGCTGGTTTTCGTGCTGCTGGCAGGCGTGAGCTCGCCTTTGATCTACCCGAGGTCGGCCGGTGCGGTGGAAGCGCAGCGCCGCAGCGCGCTCGACGGCCGGCCGGTCGTCTTCTGGCGGCCGGGGTGCGTGTACTGCCTCCGGCTGCGCATCCGATTGGGCCGCCGCGCCGGCCAACTGCATTGGGTCGACATCTGGCGTGACCCGGCCGGAGCAGCAGCGGTGCGGGCGGTCAACGACGGCAACGAGACCGTGCCGACCGTCTTCGTGGCGGGACGACCTCATGTGAATCCCGATCCTCGATGGGTGCGCGAACAGCTGTCCCGTTCCGCCTGACGGGGAGCGGCGCGCCGTTCCGTCACTTCTCCCGCGTCCAGGCCAGGTCGACCCGCATGTCGCTGAATCGCCGACCTGCCGGGGTCCGCGTCGCGGCGCTTCCCGCACGCGGCCGTACGCCGCTCGAGCGGTCACCGGCCCACGATCAGCGGGGCCGTGAGCGGAAGGTGCGGCGGTAGGTGTCCGGGGGGACGCCGATCGTGCGGTTGAAGTGCCGGCGCAGCGTCGTGGCGGTGCCCATGCCGGTGGCGGCGGCGACCGCGTCGACACTGTCGTCGGTCTTCTCCAGCAGTTCCTGGGCGTGGCGGATCCGCTGGGTCAGCAGCCATTGCAGCGGGGTGGTGCCGGTCACCGCCCGGAAGTGGCGGGCCAGATGGCGTGAGCTCATCCGCGCCTGGCGGGCCAGGTCCTCCACGGTCAGCGGCTGGTCGAGCCGTTCGACGATCCAGGGGAGCAGGGCGGCGAGCGGATGGTCGTCCTGGGCGGGCACCGGCGTGGTCACGAACTGGGCCTGGCCGCCCGCCCGGTGCGGTGGGACGACCAGGCGGCGGGCGACGGCGTTGGCGATCGACGAACCATGGTCGAGGCGGACGAGGTGCAGGCACAGGTCCAGCGCGGCGGCCTTGCCGGCGGAGGTGAGCACGCTGCCGTTGTCCACGTAGAGCACGTCCGGGTCGACCTCCACGCGGGGATAACGGGCGGCCAGAGCCTCGGTGTGCGCCCAGTGCGTGGTCGCGCGCTTCCCGTCCAGCAGGCCGGCCGCGGCCAGCACGAACACCCCCGTGCAGAGGGACACCACACGCGCGCCCGCCTCGTGGGCCGCGCGCACGGCGTCCACCAGGGCGGCGGGCGGGTCCTCGTCGACGTCGGCCCAGCCGGGGACGATCACGGTGTCGGCATGCTGGAGCCTGTCGAGCCCGGCGTCGGGCGCCAGCGTGAACCGGCCGACCGGCACGGCGACCGGTCCGCAGACGGTGACGTCGTACCAGGGGACCGTCACGCCGGCCGGGGCGGCGGCGAACACCTCGTACGCCAGGGACAGTTCGAAGTGCAGCATTCCGTCGGTGACGGCGAGCGCGACAGTGGCCATGTCGGGAATTGTACGGGTCATGTCGTTCCGGACACTCACGATCGGTTGCCCCTGCTCGCCAGGATGTAGGCACTGGATCACTCGAGCACAGGGGAGAACCGATGGGATCGGGACAGTTGGTCACGGTGTACGGCGCGTACGGGCACACCGGGCGCTTCGTGGTGGCGGAGCTGCGGAAGCGCGGGTTCGTTCCGGTGCTCTCCGGCCGCGACGCCGGCAAGCTCCAGGCGCTGGTGGCGTCCTGGCCCGGACTCGAAGCCCGGCCGGCGTCCGTCGACGATCCGGTCGCGCTCGACCGCGCGCTGGCCGGGGCGGCGGCGGTGATCAACTGTGCCGGACCCTTCGCCACGACTTCCGCCCCCGTGATCGAGGCGGCGCTGCGGGCCGGAATCCCGTACGTGGACGTGGCGGCCGAGATCGAGGCCAACGCCGACACGTTCGCGCACTTCATGGACCGCGCCCGCGCCGCTGGAGCGGTGATCGTCCCCGCGATGGCCTTCTTCGGCGCCCTCGGTGACCTGCTGGCCACCGCGGCGATGGGCGACTGGGCGGCGGCCGACGAGGCGCACATCGCGTACGGGCTGAGCGGTTGGCAGCCCACCGGCGGGACGCGGGCCGCGGGCACGGTGTCCCGGCAGCGACGGGGCGGAGCACGCGTCGTCTACCGGAACGGGCGGCTGGACTACCGCCAGGACGAGGCGACGACCCTGAAGTGGTCCTTCCCCGACCCGCTGGGCCCCCGGGAGGTCATCGGGGAGTTCACGATGGCCGACGTCGTCACCGTCCCCAGCCACCTGTCCGTCCCCGAGGTGCGCACCTACATGACGGTCGAGGCGGCCAAGGACCTGTCCGCACCTGACACGCCGGCTCCCACGCCGGTCGACGAGGACGGGCGGTCCGCACAGACCTTCCTCGTCGACGTCGTCGTGCGCTCCGGCGGCACCGAGCGGCGGGCCGTGGCGAGGGGCCAGGACATCTACGCGGTCACCGCGCCTCTCGCGGTGGAAGCCGTCGACCGCATCCTCACGGGACGGACCAGGACGGTCGGCGTCGCCTCCGCCGGCGAGATCTTCGACGCGCCCGACTTCCTCCGCGCGCTGTCCTCGCACATCTCCGTCGACCTGCCGTCGACAGCGGGCGGCCCGCCCATGCCGTGAGCCGTGAGCCGTGAGCCGTGAGCCGTGGCTCAACGGTCGGGGACGCTCGTACGGCACTCCGGCGTGAACTCCCGGACCGGCTGCGTCTCCCGGCAACGGCACCGGCACGGTCGCCCGGCCCGGCCGACGGCTCTCACGCGTCGTTGGCGCAGCGGAAGCCGAGGTTGCCCGAGGAGGACTCCGGGGTGTTGGAGGAGCGCGCGGCGACCCGGTAGCGGTTGCAGTAGGAGTCGTGGCACAGATAGGAGCCGCCGCGCATGACCCGTGCCGTCCCGGTCTCCGGTCCGTGCGGGTCGTCCGCGGGGGCCTGGGCGTAGTAGGCGGGTGAGAACCAGTCGGTGCACCATTCCCACACGTTGCCGGCGGTGTTCCACAGGCCGAAGCCGTTGGGCCGGTAGGACTTGACCGGGGCGGTGGTCACGTGGCCGTCGTCCGCGGTGTTGGTGTGCGGGAAGCGTCCCTGCCAGATGTTGCAGCGCCACCGGCCGTCGGGGGTGAGCTCGTCGCCCCAGGCGTAGCGGCGGCCGGACAGGCCGCCGCGCGCGGCGTACTCCCACTCGGCCTCGGTGGGCAGGCGCTTGCCGGCCCATCGCGCGTACGCGGTCGCGTCGTTCCAGGAGACGTGGACGACGGGGTGGTTCTGGCGGTCGGTGATGTCGGAGCGGGCGCCCTCGGGACGGCGCCAGTGGGCGCCCCGGACGTTGATCCACCAGGGGGTGCCGGCGGCGCTGCCGAGGATGTCGGCGGAGGGGGCGGCGACCACGAGGTGGAAGACCGCCGAGGAGCCATAGCGCTCGGCGTCGGTGATGTGACCGGTGGCCTTGACGAAGGTGGCGAACTGCGCGTTGGTGACGGCGGTCTCGTCGATGTGGAAGGGCTTGAGGCGTACCGGATGGACGGGTGTCTCGCCGTCGGCGGGGTAACCCTCGCCGAAGGCGTCGCCCATGGCGAACTCGCCGCCGGACAGGCGGACCTGTCCGCGCAGCGAGCGCCTCCCGGCGGCGGGGCCCGCGACCGGAGACGCCACGGCCGGCGGAACGGGGGCGGCGGCGGCCGGGGTGCAGCAGGGGCGGTGTGCGCGGGTCATGGGCGGCGTCCTCGGTAGCGGGCCGTGCGGTGGTGCGTTCTATGCCTGGTAGGTGGACTCGTCGAGCCCGCTCAGGGTGGGGTCGTGTCCCACCTCGCCGACGTCGTACATCGATGTCATCCAGTGGTAGAAGTTGTCGCCGCGCTCCCGCAGTACGTCGTAGAGCCGGCGCATCATCCGGGCGCGGACCTCCGTCTGCTCTGGGTGGGCGTAGACGTTCCGCAGTTCGTCCGGGTCGGTCCGCAGGTCGTAGAGCTCGTTGACCGAGTCGGGGTTGACGACGAGCTTGTACCGGTCGTCACGCAGCATGCGCTGCGGGTACGGGAAGTGGTGACCGTGGAACTCGCAGACGATGTCCTCCTCCCAGGCCACCTCCTCACCGTGCACGAGCGGCAGCAGGCTGCGCGAGTCGACCGCCGGCTTCGGGTCGAGGCCCGCCAGCTCGAGGATGGTCGCGGTGCAGTCGAGCAGGCTGACGAACTCGGGGCGTACGACGCCGCCGGGCGCGCCGGGGACGCGGAGCAGGCCGGGCGTGCGGTAGATGTCCTCGTACATCGCCGGGCCCTTGTCGTGCAGCCGGTGGGAGCCGGTGAACTCGCCGTGGTCGCAGGTGAAGAACACGGCGGTGTCGTCCACCAGTCCGAGCCGCTTCATGGCATCCATGACCCGGCCGATCTGCATGTCGATCAGTGCCACGTAGCCCCAGTAGACCGCGATGAGCTTGCGGGTCGTCTCGATCGGCATGGTGTCGAAGGTCCAATGGGCGCTGTAGTTGCGCTGCACCGGTGGTTTGCCCTGGAAGGTCTCGGCGATGGAACGCGGCAGTTCCACGTCCGCCGGGTCGATCAGGTCGAAGTACTCGTCGGGGAGGATGTACGGCAGGTGCGGGCCGAAGAAGTGCAGGGCGAGGAAGAACGGCCGGTCCCGTTCCCGGGAGTCCGCCGCGTACCGCTCCAGCTGCTCGATGGCGCGGGTGGCCAGGTAGTGCTCGAAGGTGGCCTCTACCGGCTGGTGGAGCCGGGCGGCCAGCAGGTTGCCGGGGCCGCCGTTGGGCAGGGTGCCGCGGACGCGGTCACTGATCTTGTACGGCGGCAGACCGCGCTCGGAGAGGTAGGCGAGGTAGTCAGGGTGGTCCACCGGGTTGTGCCAGCCGGGGAGTTCGGGGCCGTCGAAGCCGTAGTCGGCCGCCGTCCTTTCGTTGCCGACGTGCCACTTGCCGATGAGGCCGCAGTTGTAGCCGCTCTCCCGCAGAGCGTGGGAGAAGGTGAAACGGCCCTCGGGCAGGTCCTCGAGGTAGCCGACGTTGCGCTCGTGGTTGGCGAGCAGCTTGTGCCGGAAGGGCGCCTGGCCGGTCAGCAGGCTGGCGCGGGCGGGGGTGCAGATGGCGGTGGGGGTGTACCAGCGGTCGAAGCGGGTGCCCGTGGCGGCGAGTTCGTCGAGTGCCGGGGTGTGGGCGAGCCCGTTGCCGTAGGCGCCGAGGGTGTCCGTCCGGTGCTGGTCGGTCATGAGGAAGAGGATGTTCTTCCTGGCCGTGCTGTTCGTGCCGGTCGGGGTCACTTGCCTGCTCCGATGAAGAGGTCGCCGGTGTAATAGGTCTTCGGGTCGACGGGCCTCTTCAGCTTCCCCGTCTCGACGAAGTAGTCGTTCATGCCCGTCAGCCACTTGGCGATGGTGCCGTCGTCGGTCAGCGCGTCGAGTTCCTCGACGCTGAGCACCTTGTTGTTGGCCGCGTCGGCCGTGACCTGGTCGACGGGGATCTTCAGCTTCTCGGCGGTGAGTTCGATGGTCTCGTCGGTGTGGGCGGACCGGAACGCGATGGCCTCGCGCAGGACGGCGAGCACCTTCTCGACCTTGTCCGGGTTGTCGGCCACCAGCTTGTTGCCGGCCACGAACGCGGTGGGGAAGGAGACGTCGTTCTCGAAGTCGGTGTTCTTGGCCAGTTCCTTCAGGTCGGGGACCTGCTTCTTGATCGTGGCCGCTGCGGGGTACCAGAAGCCCGCTCCGTCGACCTGCTTGGAGGAGAAGGCGGACACGATGGTCGACGGGTCCATGGGGACGACCTTGAGGTCGCTCTTGGTCATCCCCGCCTTCTTCAGGGCGAGGGTGAGGATCATGTCGCCGGAGGTGCCTTCGGGAACGGCCACGGTCTTGCCCTTGAGCTGCTCCATCGAATCGATGCCCGGCTGGGCGATGACCCGGTCGGAGTTGCCCAGCGTGTTGATCGCGACGACCTTGGCCTGGCCCGACGCGGGGAGCCACATCGCCCCCGGGCCGATGTAGCCGAAGTCGAGGTTGTTCGTTCCGAGGGCCTGGATCTGCAGCGGCCCGTTGGTGAAGACCTTGGTCTCCGCCGTCAGCCCGTGCTTCTTCCACAGGCCCTTGGCCTCGGCGACGGCGATCAGGCTCGCACCGTTGAAGTCGTTGATGTAGCCGAACCGCACCGTCTCGCCCGAGTCGCCGGATGACGAGCCGCTGCCGCAGGCGGTCAGCAGCGCCATCGCGGACAGGCCTGCGAGGGCGGCGGAGAAGGTTCTGCGGGTGAAGGTGGATGGCATGTCTGGGAGTCCCTTCCGGGTCATGTCGTCGAGGCGTGGGCGGCGGAAGGGACGGCGGTGCGGCCTTCCTGGTGGTAGACGGAGTGCCACACCCGGTTGCGCAGTGCGGCGAACTCCGGGCTGAGGCGGAACGCCTCGTTGCGCTCGATGGCGGGGTCGACCTCGATGACGTCGTAGACGCGCCCGGGGCGGGCCGCCATGACGATCACCCGGTTGGCGAGGAACACGGCCTCGTCGACGTCGTGGGTGATGAACAGCACCGTGCGCTTGTCCTGGCTCCAGGTCTTCAGCAGCTGTTCCTGGAGCTTGACCCGGGTCAGCGCGTCGAGGGCGCCGAACGGTTCGTCCATCAGCAGGATCGAGGGATCGACGGCGTAGGCACGGGCGATCGCGCAGCGCTGGCGCATGCCGCCGGACAGGGTCTTGGGCAGCGCGTCGGCGAAGCGTTCGAGCCCGACCAGCTCGATGAAGTGTTCCGCCCGCCTCCGGCGTTCGCCCTTCGGGACGCCGGTCGTCCGCAGGCCGAACTCGACGTTCTGACGTACAGTCAGCCAGGGGAAGAGCGCGTACTGCTGGAAGATCACGCCGCGTTCGGGCCCCGGTCCGGACACGGGCGCGCCGTCCACCAGCGCTCGGCCCGCCGTGGGCGTCTCCAGCCCGGCGAGGATGTTCATGAGGGTGCTCTTGCCGCAGCCCGACGGGCCGACGACGGTGACGAACTCGTGGTCACCGATGTCGATCGAGACGTCGTCGAGGGCGGTGAAGGTGTCGCGGCCGAGGGCGAACGTCTTCGTGACGCCCTGGACGGATATCTTGGCCGGCTTGCTGGTCATCGGCGTTCCTGCCATCCGGTGAGCTTGCGTTCCGCGAGGAGGAGGACACGGTCCATCAGGAGACCGAGGATCCCGATCGTGATGAGCCCGACGAAGATGGTCGGGAGGTCGTAGTAGAGCTGGGCGTTCTGCATGCGGTAACCGAGCCCCTCCTGGGCCGCGATGAGCTCCGCGGCGACCAGGGTGGCCCAGGCCGAACCGAGGCCGACCCGCATGCCGACGAGGATGAACGGGGTGGAGGCGGGCACCACCACGCGGGCGAAGATCGTCGCGTCCTTGGCGCCCAGCACCCTGGCGGCGTTGATCATGGTGCGATCCACGTTGACCACGCCCTGGAACGTCGAGATCACGCACGCCAGGAACGCGGCGAGGAAGATGACGAAGATCTTCGGAGTCTCGTCGATGCCCATGGCGACCACGGCCAGCGGGATGATGGCCAGCGGCGGAATGGTGCGGAAGAACTGGATCCAGGGTTCGATCAGGCCGCGGAGGATGCCGTACCAGCCCATGAGGAAGCCGACCGGAATGGCCACGGCCGTGCCGAGGGCGAAGCCGATGAGTACGCGCGTCAGGCTGGCGAGGGCGTCGTCGGCGAGGGTCCCGTCGCCGATCAGCGTCCCGGCCCGGGACACGACCTCAGGCGGTGTCGGCAGCTTGAAGCCCACCGCCGCCAGGGCCCACCAGAGCCCGATCCCGAGCGCGACGGACGCGGCGTTGAGGACCAGGGGAAGCCCACGGCGGCCGGACGGTCGCGCACGCTCCGGTGCGGTCCTCGTGGCGTCCGGGGCGCCTGAGCCGGCCGAATCCCCGGGGGTCTTCTCGGGTACGGGTCCTCGCCCGCCGGCGCCCTTCTTCTCAAGGACGGACATGGGCGGCTCCTTCGGTCGCGGGTCGGCCTGCGTCGGAACGGCCCTTCACATCGGTCGTCCCGGGGTACTTCGCCAGCAGGGGGGAACTGTGGAAGACCGCGGCGAGGGCGCCGATGGCGCCGTCGTCGTCCGAGAGCCGTGCGGCCTCCACGACGGGACCGCCCGGGGCGGTCGGGAAGAGTTCGGCGGCGAGGGTGGCGGCGACCTGCTCCACGATGACGGGCGCCAGCCGGGTGATCTCCCCGCCGATGACCACCTTCGCCGGGTTGAGGGTCATCGTGGCCGCTCCGACGACGCGCCCCAGCGCCGCGGCCGCCTCCCGCAGCACCCGGTCCGCGACGGGGTGCGCGGCGGCCACGGCGGCCGCCAGGTCCTGAAGGTTCTCCAGGCGGAGTCCGAACTCCCAGCAGGCGGCGAGGATTCCGGGGACGGAGGCGACGGTCTCCAGGCAGCCGCGCTTGCCGCAGCGGCACGGCCGGCCGGCCGGCTCGACGGTCACGTGCCCCAGCTCGCCGGCCAGTCCGGCCGAGCCGGTCACCAACTGGCCGCCGACGACGAGTCCGCCGCCGACGCCGTCCGACAGTCGTACGTACACGAGGTCGGCGACACTGTCGGCGCCGCTGATCGCCTCGGCCAGCGCGGCAAGGCGGGTGTTGTTGTCGACGATCACCGGCGCGTCGAAGCGTTCGGCGAAGGCCACGTCGACTCCCTCGGGAGCCGGGCGGAGCACGGTCGCTCCCGGGGTGGCGCGGGGCCAGGGAGCCCCTTCGGGGGCGGGGTACGGCCCCGGCACGCCGATGCCGATGCCCTGGAGCGCCCCGTAGTGGACCCCCGCCCCGGTACTCAGCCGGCCGACCAGGCCGAGGGCGAGCTCGGTCCTGGTCTGCCAGTCCGCGGTGTCGTCGTACCGGACGGAGCCGGAGGCCATGACCTCGTGCGAGGCGTCGGCGATCACGACATGGACCCGCCGGTGGCCGAAGTCGACGCCCATGAACTGCGCGGACGCCGGATCGAGCGCCAGCCGCTCGGCCGGCCGCCCGCTGCCCTCGCGCC
Source organism: Streptomyces kurssanovii (assembly GCF_040677245.1). Taxonomy (NCBI): domain Bacteria; kingdom Bacillati; phylum Actinomycetota; class Actinomycetes; order Kitasatosporales; family Streptomycetaceae; genus Streptomyces; species Streptomyces kurssanovii. Next base: position 68,299 of record NZ_JBFAQK010000028.1, on the reverse strand, counting down.
TGGAGGCGTCGGTGTCGACGACGACGATGGCGCCCCTCTGGAGGAGGCTGCCGGTGATCTCGGAGAGGGTGGTCCGGGACAGGCCGACGACCCGGGCGATCTCGCCGCGGCTCATGGCGCCGTTCTCCCTCAGCGCACGCATCACACGTTCCTCATGGGTACGCCTGACGAGCGCGTGCACTCCGGTTGGCATCTGCATGCCGGTCAACGTAGAGACGCCGCGATTATTCCGTCAACAGTCCGACAGAAAAAGGAAACATAACGGGGTGTTCGCTTCCCTCGTCGTCCGTCCGAGAGGGCCCGTTACGCAATCGTGACTCGCCCGACCAGCCTCTCCCCGCTTGCTTCGACCTGGGGAAACACTCCGAGACGCCGAGTTCTCGCACCGTCTGCTGGCCCGGATTATTTATTCGGTGTGTTGACCGAAAACGGCGGACGTTCGCATGCTGTGCGCCATGCCATCCAAGGACGGCCCTCCGACGCGCCTTCGTCGGAGGCACCAGGAGCTCGTGCTCGAACTGCTGCGCAGACACGGCCCTCTCAGCCGAAGCAGGCTGGGCGCCCTCAGCGGGCTTTCCCGGACGACCCTGTACGACACCGTCGCCGAACTCGTCGCCGACGGCGCCGTCGTCGCCTCCCCTCCGGGCATCACCCGGCGTGGGCCGGGCCGTCCGGCGGAGGAGCTGACCCTCGGCCCCGGAGCGGGGCATGCGGTCGGCTGAGCCCGCCGCTCCGTCGGTCCAGCCTGCCGTCTCGACGCCGCGCCCCCAAGTCGGCGTCATGGCACGCGAGATGCAGAACGCGCACACGATCACCGCCGACGGTCCTCCCCAGCAGGGCACCGGCGTCCTCGACGACCAAGGAGTATGCGACAGATGACCAGCACCGAGAACGGTCTGCACCGGCGGTCCCTGTTGACCGGAGTCGCCGCCCTGGGAGCGGCGGCCGCCCTGCCCGCGGCCCCCGCACTGGCGGCGGCCCCGCCGGCGCCCACCGCCGGGGCGGCGCCGGCGGCGACCACGCCGACGCGGCGGCACCCGGCGAACTGGCCCGACCCCGAGCCGTACGGCCTCGCGGACGCCCGGACGGACCTGTGGCCGCGCGAGGACAACTCGTTCGTCCTGCCGCTCGAACTGCGACCCCGTGACGAGGAGCGCGGCCAGGTCTGGATGCGGGACACCTACGTCAACTGTTTCGTCGTCGACGGCCGTCCCCTCTATGTCGCCACGGGCACCACCCGCGTGCCGGGGCTCACGGCGGCCGCCCCGTGGAACGACGGCATCTTCGTGTGGACGTCCCCGTCCCTCCAGGGACCGTGGAGGCTCGCCGACACGACCGGCATCCGGCCCGGCGCGGAGAAGGGCAAGGTGTGGTCGCCCGAGTTCGTCGGCGAGAACCGGCCCGGGAGGACGGTCGTCGCTCCCTGGCAGGAGTACTGGCACGACCAGCAGTTCGGCAAGCGCGGCGAGGCCTGGGCCCCGGAACTCCACCTCTTCCGCGGCACCTGGTACATCGTCGCGTGCATGGGCGACCACTCCCGGAAGGTCGGCTCCTTCATGCTCGTGAGCGAGGGCGGGGTCGAGGGCCCGTACCGGCTCGTCGAGGGCAACCTCGACAAGCCCTTCGGCGACTGGTTCATCGGCGGGCCGAAGTTCATCGAGCCCGGCGCGTACCACCACATCGACGGCGGCCTCTACACGGAGGGCGACGACGCGTGGCTCGTGCTGCACAACGACCTGTACGCCAGGTTCAGGGACGACATGGAGGACATCGTCCCGACCACGGACCTCCCGAAGTTCCGGCAGCGGCCCTACTCCCCCGAGCCGTATCTCGAAGGCGCCCACGTGTTCAAGTACGGAGGCAAGTACTACCTCCTCCACGCCGCGTGGGACCGCACGTCGATCAACCCGGACGGCAGCACGCGGTACGCCTACGATCCGCCCGGCGCCGGCCGCGTGCAGTACCAGTACGACGCGGTCGTCGCCGTCTCCGACCACTTCGAGGGCCCGTACTCCGAGCGGTGGACCGCGGGCGTCGGCGCCGGGCACAACAACTTCTTCACCGACCACAGCGGCCGGCCGTGGGCGACGTTCTTCCGCAACCCGGCCGCCGGCCACTGGTCCCACCCGTCGCGCGTCGCCGACGCCGCCGTGCCCGGTGTCGTGCGGCTGGAATGGACCGGCCCGCAGGGCAACCGCCTGTACGTCCAGCGCCGGAACCACGGTCAGGCGACGCGGGACTGACGAGCCGTCATGGGGGGCCGGTCCCTGCGGCGGCCCGCCGCGGGGCCGAGCCGGGACCTTCCGGCAGCCGGGCGGTCCGAGCCGGGCCCTTCACCGGCCCGCCACGGGGCTGAGCCCGGACCCTCCCGGCGGCCCGCCACCGAGGGAGCCCGGGTGCGCCGCGGACGCGGGCGCACCCGGGTGAGGCCCCGCGGCACGGCGAGCGTCTGTGACGGGCCTGGATCAGTCCACGTAGACGGCTCTGTCCTCCACGCAGTTGGAGATCCTCTGCTCCAACAGCGGTTCGCCTCCGGGGCGTTGTGATGTGGGGCCGGGCACAGGCACCTTCCCGGCCGCAGGGTCGGCGATGGTCGCCGCCGGCGTGGGGCAGCCGCCGCCGAAGGGACAGTGCACCGGGTCGAGCTCCGGCGTGCCGCAGTCGGGGGACGGCTCCGGTGCCGTGTACGGCGAGGGTGGCGTCACCGGTGGGGCACTGCGTTCGATGAGCTCGGTGGTCACGTATCCGGAGAGGGCGACGAATGCCGCGGCGGCTGCCGCCAGGCCTGCCGGGCGATGGCCGGTCACCGGCCGAACTCCCGCGTGGCTCGCCGACTCCCCCGCACATGACGGTCGTTGTGCATGAGCACCGCCGCCCCCTCTGTGATCGATGCCGCACCTCGGCCACCGTACAAGTCCTCGGACGACACCGGCCGCACAGCTCGGCGGAGCCAGGACGCCAGGCGCCCGAGCCCTTCCGCGCCGCCGTGCCGTCGTCCCGGCGCCCCCGCCCCCCGGCCGGCCCGGAACAGCCGCGATGACGAGGCGTGAAGGGAGTGCTAATAGGGTGATCCCATGTCTGTCACGTTGAGTTCCACGAGAACCCGCGCCGCGCTCAGGTCGTCGGCGCGTATCTCCGTCGAGTTGCTGCTCGTCCTCGTGGCGACCGCGGTGGCCCTGTGGGTTCTGGGCCGGATGTGGTCGGTCGTCTGGCCGCTCATAGTCGGCCTGCTCCTCACGACCCTCACGTGGCCCCTGACCCGTTTCCTTCGGCGCCACGGCTGGTCACCCGCCCTGGCCGCGTCGACGGTGACCGTCCTGTTCCTCGCGGTCGCCGCGGGCGTCGTGGCACTGATCGCGGTGCCGGTGGCGTCCCAGTCCGGCGAACTGAGCGACGGCGTGGTCGAAGGCATCCAGAGACTGCGTGAATGGGCCGCCGGGCCGCCGCTGAACATCGGTGACGCCCAGATCAACCAGGCCTTCGACAGCGCGGTCGCCCGCGCCCAGGACGGCGTCGGCAGCATGGTCTCCGCGGTGGTCACGGGAGTGGGCACCGTGGTCAACGGCGTGGTCACGGCCGTCCTGGCGCTCTTCCTGATGTTCTTCTTCCTCAAGGACGGCCCGCGCTTCCTGCCGTGGCTCGCCCGTCAGTTGCCCGGCCGGCTCGCCACCGACGTCCCGACCGTGGCCGAGCGCGGCTGGGAGACCCTGGGCTCGTTCGTCCGTTCCCAGGCGGCCGTCGGTCTGCTCGACGCCGTCCTGATCGGCCTCGGCCTGTGGGTTCTGGGTGTGCCGCTGGTGCTCCCGCTCGCGGTGCTGACCTTCGTCTCCGCGTTCGTACCGATCATCGGCGCCCTGTTCGCCGGATTCGTCGCGGTGCTCATCGCGCTGGTCTCCAACGGCCTGACGGACGCGCTCATCGTGCTGGCCGTCATCGTGGTGGTGCAGCAGCTCGAGGGCAACGTCTTCCAGCCCATGATCCAGAGCCGCGGGCTCGGGCTCCACGCGGCCGTGATCCTGCTGGCGGTGACGCTGGGCGGCAGCTTGGCCGGCATCGTGGGCAGCCTGCTCGCCGTACCGGTCGCAGCGCTGATCGCGGTGGTCTGGAACTACGTACGCGAGCAGCTCAGCGACCCGCCCCAGGAGCCGGAGACCGACGAGCCGCACGCCTCTGCCGCCGTCCCGTCGTAACAGCCACGCGTGCCGGGCTGTCACGACAGGACGGGCTCCGAGGTGGGGGGCAGCAGGTCAGTGCGCGGGGAACGAGTCCGCGCGGACCTGCGGCGCCGGGGTGCTGGACACGCGATAGCGCCCGTTGGGCAGGTGCGCGGAGGCGGTGTCGGTGATGTGCACCGTCAGCGGGCCCGCCCATTCATAGCCCTTCTCCTCACCGTGGCGGGCCAGCGTGTCGATCAGCGCCTGCCCCAATTCCTCCTCCTTGCGCGCGAGTTCTCTGCGCACGCTGTCGGCGAGTTCGATCTCGTAGGCGTTCGGCACCACCACACGGCTTTCGCTGCAGACCACGGCGTGGTCGTCGCATTCGCGCCGCAGGGCGTCGAGCAGTTCCACCGGCTCCCTGCGGAACACCTTGGCGAGCAGCGCGCCCTGCTTGCGCTCGAGGGCGAGTTCCCATCGGCTCAGCGTTCCCATGGCCACTCTTCTTGCCCGGGGCGGCGTCGTCACGCCTGTGTCCGATGCGGTGCGGTCGCTCAGGCGGTGAGCAGAGAATCGTCCTCGGGCCGTGCACCGGGCAGTCGGTGGCGGGCGGCGATCAACGCCGCGTCGATGTCCCGGGTGCCGGTGGAGACGCACAGGGTGTAGGCGATGTCGTCCATGCGCTGCCGGCTCTCGGCGCTGCCGTTCTCGGCGTGCAGCACCTTCAGCGTCTCGTACTGCTCGACCAGGTTTCCGAGGATGGCGGGGTGAGCCATCAACACAGTCGTCTCCTTCCGTTACCGCCCTTCGGGGCTCTGGGAGCTTTGTGCAGCAGCGCTTTCCCTCTCTTCCGCCACTCATGCCTCAGAAGAAGCGGCGAGCTTCGGCCCTGTCCTGCCGGCGGAAACGACCCGGCCTGTACTGCCCGGCGGAAGCGACCCCACGGGTGCGGCTGAGGAACCGCTGCGAATCGGCCGCCGGACGCCCATCGGGGGAAACCCGTGGGGAGAGGCGCGCGGCACCCTTTCCCGGCCGATGCGGCCAGTTATGTTCGACGCCCGTCCGCACCTCGCCCGGACCGGCGAACGAGAGGGAGAGACCATGCCGCTCTATCTGTCGAGATTCAGTTACACGCCGGAGAGCTGGGCCAGGATGATCGGCAACCCGGAGGACCGCAGAGGGGCCGCCCAGGCGTACATCGAGTCCGTCGGCGGGAAGCTCCACGGGTTCTGGTACGCCTTCGGCGAGCACGACGGCTACACCCTGTGGGAAGCGCCCGACAATGAGTCCATGGCAGCGGTCGCCCTGGCCATCACCGGCGGCGGAGCGCTGAGCTCGCTGGAGACGACCGTCCTTCTGACCGTCGACGAAACGATGGACGCGCTGGCCAAGGCCGCGAAGGTGCGGTACAAGGCGCCCGGCGCCTAGGACCTGTCCAGGCAGTCGCGTTCCGCCACGGCCACCGGCACGGGCGGGTGGAGCGCGACCGGCCCCGTCACGAAGGCGACGACGGGCGCGCGCTCCCTGTGCCGTGCCCAGAAGCCCCCGACCGTGGAGTGATCTGCCGTAGGTCCAGGAGGCCGGTGAGCTCGGCCTCCGTGGCCGGCCTGAGTGTCGACAGGACGTGCCGGGCGGCCGGCAGATCCGCGTGATGGCCTTCCACCGTCACGGTGTGGACGAGGCCGTCACGGAGCAACCGCAGTTCCTGGCGTTCGTAACCGCCCTCGTACGTGAGCAGTTGGCGTCCTTCGCCGTCGTCGACGCAGTGGATCGGGTCACCGAAGGGAACGGGGCAGCCGCGGGCGTCGGTGCGCCGGGGGTCGTGTCCGGCGCGTTCCACGCCGAGATGCAGTCGTACCGAATCGGGTCGCACGTACTCGGCACCGAAGGTGTCCTCGCCCGCGCCCAGGGCTCGCAGGGTGTACCCCGGCGGCGGATCGCCGACTCGTAGCACACCGCGGTCCACGCCGTTGGCGGCAAGGTGCTCGTCGAGAGTGGGCGGCCGTGCGGCGTCCAGGTAGGCGTACGCTCCGCCGCCGACGAGGACGGCCGCCGCTCCGAGGGAGCCCAGCTTGATCCGGGTGCCGGGGAGGAACAGTGCCGCCGCGAGCGCGTAGCAGGAGCCGCCGACCGCGTAGAGCGGAAGGGCGTTCTCGAGGTGATCGATCTCGAAGTTCACCACGGCGGCCACGGAAGCTCCGGCCGTGCCGGACACGTGGACGCTCACCGTCCATATCCACCGGCCGCTCGGCCGATGGGCGAGCGGAACGATCGTGCGGGCGGCGCTCGCGACACCCGCGAGCGCCCCCAGTCCCAGAAGGGCCGCCAGGATGAGGAGGCCGCCGCGCAAGGTCGCCGCGTCGACGAAGAGGGCGATGAGCACCACCTGCAACTGCACAGCCGTCAGAACGCCTCCGACGAACCACACGGCTGCCAGATGGGCGGCCCGGCGCCCCGTTTCGTTCATCCCTGCCATTCTCGTGATCACGCCGTATCGGCGGCCGCGGTTCCCTGACCACAGCGGACACGGACGGCGCCGCGGGCGCTCGCGTCCGCCGGCGTGGCTCAACGGCAGATCGTCGCGCTCGACGGCGCCGTACTGTGCGGGCGGGCCGGCCCCGCGGCCGAGGGAAGCGGCATTTGCCCGTAACAGCCTGCCCGCTGCGCAACTTCACGCAGCGGAAAGGCGGTTACGGGCGGACACCCCGAACCCGGCCGCCGCCGGATCAGCGTGGTGCTCGGATACCGTCGATGATGCGGGTCCAGTTGTCGCCGCCGTTTCCATCCTCGATCGCGCGCCGGTAGTGGGCCTGGACGGCCGACGGGAGGGCGAGGTCGAGGCCGAGGGACGCGCTCGTTTCGACGATGTGGTCGGACGTCGCGCCCATCATGGTGACCGTGCTGAGGTCGCCGGGGTGCTCTCCGGCATCCAGTGCGACGCCCGGGTTTCCTTCGCCGGCCCTCAGCATGTCACCGATCGAATCCGTGAGGGCGAGCAACTCCGGTAGCGCCTCCTGGGCCTTCATCCCTGCGTTGCCGAGCATCGCGGTGGCGTGCATCAGTCCGGACAGGGTGGTGAGGAACACCGCGAGGTGGGCCTGGTACATCATCTGGGCCAGGCCCGGATCTTCCCCGAGGTATTTGGGTGTGCCGAGTGGTGTCAACGCCGCCAGGTGACGGTTCATGACGTCCTCGGGGCCGCTGTAGTAGATGTAGGACGCCTCCGTGCCGACCATGGGCGCCGGCGCCATGACGCCGCCGGTGAGGAAGGTGGCGTCATGGCCTGCCGCCCACGTCGATGCCTCGCGGCTGCGGTCGGGAGTGTCGGAGCTCAGGTTGACGAGCGTCCGGCCGGCGAGCGATCCGGTGGCGCTGTCGAGGATGTCGTACATCGCCGGGTAGTCGGTGAGGCTGAGGATGATCAGGTCGCTCGCCTCGACCGCCTCGCGAGGTGTCGCCGCGAGCGTCGCTCCGTCGGCGACGACGCCGTCGGCCCGGCCGGCGGTACGGTTCCAGACGGTGACCGGGTGGCCGTCGGCGAGGAGGGTCCGGGTCATGGCCTGTCCCATCGGGCCCAGCCCGATGACGGTGACGGCGCTGTCTTGCCTGGTGTCGGGGTTCTGTCGTTCGTTCACCCCTCCATGCTCGGAGAGTGCCACTATTCTCGGTAGTACCCACTATTTACTGCGGTACTTACCTTTTTGTAAGGGGCGATCAGTGATGGCGAAGGCGCCGAGGTGCGGGCCGTACATCTGCGGTGTCGACGCCGCGCTCGACGTGGTCAGCGGCAAGTGGAAGGGGTTGATCCTCTGGGAGCTCGACACCCATGGTGTGCGCCGCTTCGCCGAGCTCCGTCGCGGTCTGCCGGGAGTGAGCGAGAAGATGCTGACTCAGCATCTGCGCGAGATGGAGGCGGACGGCCTCGTGCACCGGGAGGTCTACGCCGAGGTGCCGCCTCGGGTGGAGTACTCCCTGACCGAACACGGGCACACGCTCAATCAAGCGCTCGGGCCGCTGGGCGCGTGGGGGACCGAGCGCATCCGCCGCGAGGCCATCGACGTGGTCGACGTGGTCGCCGTGACCGAGACCTCGCGCCGCTAAAGCGTGTTGCAGAAGGCTGCGTTTGGGCAGGCCAGGGCCGGGTTTGTGGCCAGCGTGATCATGCGGCGAGGGCGAGGTTGTGCATGTGGGCGACGGCTTGGACTGCGTGGTGGAGACCGCTGCCGCGCTGTCGGCAGTCGCGGAGGATCTTGTAGTGCTTCATGCGGGCGAAGGCGTGCTCGACTCGGGCCCGGACCCTGCGGTGCTCGGCGTTGTCTTCCTCCTCGCCCGGCAGCAGGGCCCGGCCCGGGCGTTTGCGATGCGGGACGACGAGTCCGGTGTTGAGGTAGGCGCCGTCGCCGAGCACGGTCACGCCCTGACAATGCTGGGCCAGGCCGGAGTCCCGCCACGCTTTTGCGTCGGCGGTGGTGCCGGGCACCGGCCTGGCTGCGGCGATCACGAGTTTGGAGTCGGCGTCGATGATGACCTGCACGTTCGCCGAGAACCGGTAGTTGCGCGAGGACGCTCCGACCTTCCGGTCGCGGACCGGGACGAGGGTGCCGTCCACGATCCACAACCGCTCGACCGCATCAGCAGGACGGGATGCCGGCTCAATCGCCAGCAGCGGCCGCAGCCGTTGAATGACGCGGCACACGGTCGCAGAAGAAACGCCGAAGAGCGGCGCGAGCTGCCGCATGGTGAGGTTCGTCCGGTAGTAGACGGCCACCAGCAGCACCCGGTCCGCCAGCGGCAGGCACCACGGCCGACCCCCACCCGGTCCGTTCCCGCCCCGTTCCCGGACCACCTTCAGCAGCCGTTCGAACTGCCGCATCCGCAGCCCGGTGAACGTCTCCACCCACAACGGCTCAGCCCTCAACACCCCACCCATACAGGGGAAATGCCCGCGTCGCAGCCTTCTGCAACACGCTTTAGAGCGTGTCTCTTTGATGGGTTGATCAGTTGATCAGATGTCTGTCCGGTTAGTGATCACTGATGCGATGTGGGACCGGATCGAGCCGCTGATGCCGGCCGATCCCGTCCGTGGACGACGGTGGGCCGATCACCGCCGCACCCTGGAAGCCATCGCGTGGAAGTACCGCACCTGCTCGCCCTGGCGAGACTTGCCCGAAGAACTCGGGCCCTTCCAGACCGCGCACAAACGGCTGATCAGGTGGGCGACGGCACATGGGAACGGATCCTCGCGGCTGTCCTCGCGGTGGCGGATGCCGACGACGACGTGGGCTGGACAGTCTCGGTGGACTCCACCATCTGCCGGGCTCACCAGCATTCGGCCGGAGCTAGGAAAAAGGGGCGCCCGGCCGGTCCGAGCCGGAGGATCACGCACTTGGACGCTCCCGCGGTGGCCTGAGCACGAAGGTCCACCTGGCCAGTGACAGCCAGGCACGGCCTCTGTCCATCCATGTCACTGCGGGCCAGGCTGGCGACGCGCCGGCCTTCGAGGCGGTCATGGCCGGAATCCGGGTTCCGCGAAGGGGACTCGGCAGGCCACGAACCCGTCCTGCGGTCGTCCTTGCGGATCGCACGTACTCTTCCCGCGCGATCCGTAGGCATCTGCGTCGACGCGGCGTCCGTGCCGTTATCCCACAACCCGCGGATCAGATCGGCCATCGTCTGAGGCGAGGCCGCGCCGGAGGTCGTCCGCCCGGCTTCGACGCTGAGACATACAAGGAGCGCAATGCTGTCGAGCGGTGCATCGCCCGACTCAAGCAGTGGCGCGGCCTCGCAATGCGCACGGACAAGCTCGCAGTCGCCTACCAGGCCGCCTTGCACCTCGCTGCCATTCTGATCTGGTCCCGCAGGTGACAGTGCGCTGCGTAAGCCGGTCTACGTGAGGTCCGTGCTCGGGTGGCGGCGCCGGTCCCATCCGGCATAACGGTCCAGCAGCGTGAGGAACTCGCTCGCCTGCAGGTCCTTCTACTCGGTGTCAGGCAACCAGGCGGTGTGGAAGCTGACTGTTCCGCCCAGCGCACCGATGCCGATGCCCGCCGCGAGGACGAGGAACAGGCGCACCGCAACGAAGTACCACGGCGACACATGGGCGACGAAGTGCGGCTTGCGTGGGTCGTGGATCAGGTTGATGGCAAGGAGCTGCCGCTTGATGCGGTACGTCCGCGCAACTCCGTCAGCGGTAACGTACGTGAACACGCCCGGCCTCGTGCGCTCGGCGCGAACAGTGATGCCGTGCCGGTGCAGGACGGCACGGCGGTGGACATCCTCCACGGCGTAGGCCACCAGTGCCAGGCCAATGAGGATGAATGGGCCGCCGAGCAGTGCTGCGAAGGCGCCATCGGAGCCGCGGGCGATGCCGACCCATGTCACGTAGCCGATAAAGGCCACGACCGGCGCCCCCAGGAGGGACAGCAACTTCCAGGGAATGCCTTGGTTCGGCTCTGACTCGGTGGTGACCGCAGCCGCGGCGTCTGGGTCACGTTCAGTCGGCAGGGCGCCGGAGAGAGCGGTGGCGAAGGCGGTGGTGGCGGTCGGGTTGGGGCCGGCGATGCGATGTCTGACGCCGCTGGTGAGGACGATTTCGATGGTTCGCGGAGCTGGGACGCATATCTCCTGAACTGCCGAAAGCGGTATCCGCGTGCGCTGCCCGTCACGCACGATCTCGACCGTCTCGCTGTCGAACGAGGTCTGCACCCTGTGCCCGCGGAGCAGCTGAGCCGAAAGTGAAGTCATGAGCCTGATCATGGTGTATGGCAGCTAACCCGCACCACTGAACCAGCCGGGAATTAGACCGTGGCCTACGGGTGAGGCGGATGAGTCGCTTGTAGGCGGCTTCTCCAGCAAGGAGACAGGCTCTAGCGGCGGACGGCCCGATGCCCGAGGGCGACGCGGCGAGCGCGGCGTCGCCGCCTCGGGCCGCGGCTGCGCCACCGGCTCGGGCATGGGCGGACACCAAGGGCTTGTCCGCGCGATCGCCCGTCTGCCCGCACCGTCTGCGGCTGCCCGCGCGATCGCACCATCTGCGGGCTGCCCGCGCGTCGCCGCGTCTGCGGCCGTCCGCGCGTCGCCCCGTCTGCTGATGAGGCAGTTCCTGTCGCTGTGGACCGTGGGTACGAGCCGGGCCGGTTTGCCGCGGATCGAGGCGGACGGCGTCGGTGGTATCGGGGCCGCTTACCGGCGGAGCCGCAGCGCCGGCCGGCCGGCCGGGCCGTGACGGCGCCTGCTCCGTCCGAGTGATCAAGGGCCGCGACGTCGGTCTCCGGGGGCATGGTCCCTCTAACGTACGGCCAGGCGGCCGCACGGGGCGCGGCCCTCAAGACGTCGCTCAGCGACGCGGACAGGAAGCAATCGGCAGCAGCTCACCGCCCCCAATAGCGGCCGCTCCTCCCCTCCCCCGCCCGCAACCCGTGCAAGAAGCCCGACCTCCGCGCCGAAAGGTCCCGTCATGCACCCCGCGCTCAGCCCCGACGTGCTCGCGACTCTGCGACAGCCCCGCCCGTACCCCGCCGTGTCGCTCGTGATGCCGACACACCGCCGCGAACCGGATGTCTCCCAGGACGCCGTACGTCTGCGCAACCTCCTGGCCAGGGCCGAGAAGGCCCTCAAGGAGGACCCGGACGTTCCGCGGGAGCGGCGCGTCGATGTGCTGGGCCAGTTGGAACGGGCTGCCGAGGAGGTCGACCTCGCGCATGCCGAGGACGGCCTGGTCGTCTACGCGGCACCCGGGGAGCACCACGTGTGGTCGGTGGGCCGGACGGTCGCGGAGCGAGTGGTCGTCGCCGACACGTTCCTCACGCGCAACCTCGTCGCCGCCGCGGCCGCCGAGCAGCCCTACTGGGCACTGGCCGTCGCGGCCGACAGGGTGTCCCTGTGGAGCGGGGGGCCGGAACGGACCGTCGAGTACACCGCCGACGGCTTTCCCCTGACCCGCAGCCTGGAGGACCCGGACGCGGAACGCAAGGAACGTATCGGTGACCTTCCGAGCACCTACCAGGACGAGGACACCCGCACCTTCTTCCGGCAGGCGCACCAGGCACTGCGGGCCGTCCTCTCCGGCACACCGCGACCGCTGTACGTACTCGGTGATGCCCCCGCGCTCTCGCTCCTGGAGGCGACGGGGCCGCTGGAGGACGGCGCGGTGACCGTCCAGCACGGTGGACTCGCGCAGGGCCCCGCCAACGCCGTGCACCAGGCCGTGGAACCGGCCCGCCAGGAGCGTGAGGCGGCTCTGACCAGGACGGTGACAGCGGAGCTGGACGCGGCGCAGGGGCGACGCGAGTTCGCAAGCGGTCTCGACGAGGTGTGGCGGGCCTCGAAGGACGGCCGGATCCGTCTGCTGGCCGTCGAGGAACACTTCCGCGCGGTCGTACGTGACGTCGGCGACCATCTTGAGCCCGCCGACGCTTCCGGACCCGACTCACGGGACGACATCGTCGACGAGGTCGTCGAGCAGGCCCTCGAAACCGGTGCCGAAGTCCACTTCGTACGCGACGACACGTTGGAGCACTCCGGACGGATCGCAGCCGTTCTGCGCTACTGAGGCCACTGATCACGACTCCACGACGCGAGGTTCGATCGTCGATCGCCGGCGTCCACGACGGGGTGCCGGCCGCCGGCTCCGCCGCGGGGCTCGGGCGGAGTCCCCGCGACGGGCCGTGCGGCCGCACAGCAGGCGCTGATCGCGCCACTTGCTGTGCGGCAGGACCGTGCCCACGGCGGCGTTGAATCCGAGGGGGCACCCGTGAACTCGGCGCCGCCCAGAGCGGCTTCGGTACTGGCGAGACGGGGTGCCGGGCGAAATATCGCCCGGCCCTGTTACGCAGCGGGCAACACACCTGCCGTGCACGACCGTTCGGCCGACGGGCGTCAGTCACGGTGCCGGCCTCCCGCTACCGTGGGGCCATGTCCGCGTTCATACAACAGCTGCCTGCCCTGATCGGTGTGGTGGTCGGCGCCCTCGGCTCGTACTTGGCCATCACCCGGGGCGACGCGGCCCGCTTCCGCCGCGAGCAGGCGGCCCGTTGGGAGGAACGGCGGCTGACGGTCTACGCCGACTACGCCAGGGCGCTGAAGAAGACCGTCACCCTGGCGTACCGGATCGCCGCGCATCTCGGCAACGACCCCCACCCGCACCCCCTGTCGCCCGAGGACGCGGCGCCTCACCTGGCCGAGGCCGCCGTCGCCCGGGACCCCGCCGGGGAGGCCCTGTTGATGCTGGGGAGTCCGGATGTGGTGGAGAAGGCCCGCGAGTGGGTCGTCGCGGTGATGGACATGGAAGCGTTCCTGCGCGCCCGGACCGTCGATTCCGACACATGGTCGGCGATGCTCGAGCGCCAGCGCACCGCGCGCGAAAGGTACTACTCGGCCGTCCGGAACGACCTGGCGCTCCCGCCGGGCCACTCCGGGGAATGGCAGGTCCCGTCCACGCGACCTTCGTGAACGCCCGGCGGCCCTGAGGCTGTGGCGCTCGAAGCACCGGACCGGCTCCTCCTGGAAGTCTGCCGGATCGCGGAGGAAGGCGACGACGACACGTTGCCGCGCCGCGGTGGACGCTACGGGCTTCATGGGCGGCGGCCAGGTCGAGCCGGTCGTTCTGTCGCGGCGGCATCCGGGACACCGGGCGGGAGTGCAGAGGAATCTGCTGCCAAGGCTCGGAGGGCCGACTGCCGACCAGAGGACCGCAACGTCCGTGCCCAGCTGGGGAGTTAGCTTGATCACTTCCTCGCGGGTGGCAGCCGGTAGGCGGTGACACCACTGCTACAGTCACGCAGCCTTTCGGTCTCCAGTTCGAGGGAGGGGCCTCGACAACCGGAAGGACAGGGAGGGTTTTTCCGTTGTCCGTACGACGTTTGCGCAACCTCTGTGTCGTGACCGGTACCGCAGCTGCCTTGACGGTCGCCACCGCCACGGGTGCCTGGGCCAACTGGAGCAAGGCGCCTTTCAGCTTGACCCAGGGAACCACTTCCCAGCAGTGGGTCGATGAGAGCTACAACGAGTTCCACGTCACCGGCTGCTTCCAGTCGGGAACCTCGAACCGTGTCGACGTGGCACTGTGGCAGCAAATCGACTGGGGCTCCGACAAGAAGCACGACACGTCGACTCTCACCAACTGCTTCAAGGGGGACGGGTACACGAGCACCGCTACCCAGTCAGGTCTTCCCTACGACAGCTACTACCTCGAAGTCACGAAGCTCGGCACCGGGTGCGGAGCTTGCACGGGGGTGGCTGACAAAGTCAGCGTAGACACGACCAAGGCTGACTGATCTCTGCCGGGCCGCCACGCGTACGGCGCGCGGCGGCCCGGTTCTTCTCCAAGCGAGGCTTCATGCGCTTCTCCTCCGCTCTTCGCACGCATCCGGCCGTTCTGGCCTTCCCCGTGATCGGGCTCTTCTTCGCCTACGTGTTCCTCACGAGTACCCGCAACATCGAGCGGCTCATTGCCGTGCCGTGGCCGGCGCAGGCCGCGTCGTACGCCGTTCATGCCCCGGTCCCGATGGCCGCCGCAGCGGTCGCGGCTCTGGCCGCGGTGGAGGCGACCCGGCTGCGGGCCCTCGGCGCCTGGGAGTTGGGGGCCGCACGGCCCACGTGGCGCATCGCGCTCCTGCCCGTCCTCATCGCCGTGCTGTGCCTGTCGGTCCTGACCGCCGGTGTCACAGCGGGTGGGCTGTGGGTGGTCGGAGTCCTTCCCGACCTGTATGTGCTGCACCTGATGGGGATCGTCGTCGTCCTGCTCACCGCGCATGCGGTCATCGGCTTCGTCATCGGGCGTCGGCTCCACGCGCTCTACGCCGCGCCGCTCGTAGCCGTGGTGGTCTTCGTCGGCATAAGCCTTCCGTTGGGGACGGACAGCTACTGGGCCCACCATGTCACCGGGTCCATCGGCTGGCTGGGGTTCGGTGAGGCGTACTCGCTGTCCATGACGATAGCCGCGGTTCTGCCGACGGTCTGTCTGGCGCTTGCCTGCGTCGTACTGGCGGGCCCCCGGCGTGTCCGCGTCACCGCTGTCGCCGCGTCCCTCGTGATCGCGTCCGCCGGTCTGCTCGGTGCCTACAGCATCACCAAGGACTGGCGATCGATCGCGCCGGCCACCAAGGGCCTTGCTCCGGTCACCTGCGAAGGGAGCGCTCCTGAGGTTTGTCTGCCGTCTGCCGGCTCCGCGCACATCCGAGAGATCCAGGACGAACTCGCCGCGATGACGGACCGCTTGCAGGCCAAGGGAATCATCGCCGCGAAGCCCACCCGCATCACCGACCTCACCGTGGCCAGTGCCCAGCAGATCGGCGCCAGGGGCGAGCAGTGGACGCTCGGCCTCGTGCCCGGCAACGCGGACAGTGCCCTTCGCGAGAACATCGCCATTGACGTGGTCGGGATGCCCTGCCGGGAACCGAACTGGAACTCTCTGCACTACAACACCCTCTGGGTCGCCCGGACGATCGGCGTGGAGAGCGAGTACCTCGACTGGTTGTCCCATGAGACCCAGGGGTTCAGCCAAGGGCAGAGCAAGAAGCAGCTTCTCGCCGAGATGACCAGGGTGAACGGTCTCCCCCCGCAGGAGCAGAAGACCTGGTACGCCGAGCGGCTTCAGCAGGCGTGCCGGGCAGGTCGGTGACCATGATCTGGTGGCTGCGCCAGCGCGGCGCACTGGGGATGCTGCCCGGTGCGCTGCTCGGCTTCGCCCTGGGCATCGGACTCACCCTGAACGTGGTTCTCGTCTTTCCCGCGTTCGTGGGGAACTACGCGATGGCGACCGAGCTCAGCAATTTCCTGTGCCTCGTGCCCTCTGTCGCCGTCGTCGTCTGCCTCGAGAGGCGGATGCCCTCAGTGGAACGATCCGCTGTACGCCGACTCGACGCGAGAGACGTCGCGTTGGTGTCCGGCTTCGCTCTTCTGGCGACCGTGGTCGCCACAGTCATGGCTCTTCTCGGTCCGGAGGGCATGTGGACGGCGGCGCGAAACAACCTGCTCTTCTGCGGACTCGCCCTGGGAGTCTGGCCGTTGGTGGGCCACCGTGCGACCCTGCTTCCGGTCTTCTGGATGATCCACTCCATGTTCCTCGGGGGGCGCAGTCGCAACGACCCTTATCCCTGGGTGATCGTCACGGAGCAAGCCGATGTCGTGCATGCCGCCGTAGGCGCCGCCGTTGTCTTTCTGGCCGGGGTTCTCTCGCTCATCTGCTTCACACCAAGGACCGACCGATGACTCTGCTGCTCGACCGTGTCACCTTCAGCTACCACCGCTGGATCCGCCCTGTCCTGAACCGATTCACCTACGAGGTCCCCGGTGAGGGTCTGACGATCCTGCTGGGCCCCAACGGGGCGGGCAAGTCCACCACGATGGCCCTTCTCGCCGGCACGGTCGAGCCGAGGTCGGGCAAGGTCCTGTTCAGCGGCTCTGGGCTCGTCTCCACCAGCCGCGAGTACCGCCGCCACGTCGCCTGGCTGCCGCAGCGGGTGCCCACCTCGCGGCAGTTGAGCGCCCGCGAGTACGTCGCCTACGTCGCCTGGCTGAAGGGTGAGAACCGCTCCGCCGCATGGGAGCGTGCCGGCACCGCGCTCGACCAGGTCGGACTCGCCGAGCAGACCGGGCGGAAGACGGCCAAGCTCTCCGGGGGACAGCTCCGCCGTGTCGGCATCGCCTGCGCCCTTGCCCATGACGCACGGGTCATTCTGTTGGACGAGCCGACGGCCGGGCTCGACCCTCATCAGCGCACGGTCTTCCGTGAGGTGCTGCGGGAGGTCGCGGCGAAGACACCGGTGCTCATGTCGACGCATGACATCGCCGACCTCGCCGACGAAGCCGACACCGTCACTCTCATGGACAGCGGTCGGGTTCTCCACCACGGCGGGACCCAGAGTTTCCTCGACCACGCACACGACGACGCCGTACCCGCTCGCAGGGCCGAATCGGCATACTCCGTCCTCATGCGCCTCGACGGCTCCCGCTGACGTCGCAGTAGCGCTGCGGAGGCGGCGGGTGTGCGCATGCGGTCGGCTCGTCGGCACGGTCGCCTGCCGCAACGCCCCGTGTCATTTCGTCGTCCGCTCGACGACCTGGGTCCCTGCCGACATCCCCTCTGGGCCGCAGGCGTGGTCGCCGCCGTCGGGGCCGCCCGGACGGAGGCGGCCCGTACCCGCGCAAAAGTCCAAGCCCGTCGCGGACGCATCCATGGACAGCTCCGGACCCTCCGCCGGTACGGTGTGCCGCAGTTCGCGGTCTAGACCACTCTGGAGGTCTCGTGAGAAGGCACGGAAGAACGGTCCGCCTGTCCCTCGCCGCAGCAGCGTCGGCCGCCGCCATGACGGTGGGCGTCCTCTCCCCCGTCCCGCAGGCCGAGGCGGCGTCACCCGCCCCGCTTCCCCCCGTCTCCCCCACCCCCCGGTCGATCGACCGCGCCGGCGCCGACGCGGTGGTCACCGACCGGGTGCTCGTCGTCGCCGACGCCCGCACCGACGCCGCCGCCCGCGACCGGCTCGTCGCGGAGCTGAAGGGCCACGGCGCCGGCCGGGTCGACGTCGTCGCACCCGGTCGCGAACCGACCGCCGCGAGCGGGCTGCTGACCGTGCGGATCGGCCCGGGCGACCGTCCCGACATCGCCGCGGCCCTCGGCGACACCGCTGTTCCCGGCCGTGCGGAGGGCTACGCCGTGCGCGTCGCGGGCTCCGGCGGAACGGGGCACCGGATCGCCCTCGCCGGCAACGACGCCGCGGGCCAGTTCTACGCCGTGCAGACGCTGCGTCAGCTGTTCGTACGCGGCGACGACGGCTGGAAGGTGGCGGGCGCCGAGGTCGGCGACTTCCCGTCCATGCCGTTGCGCGGCACCATCGAGGGCTTCTACGGCACCCCGTGGACGCACGCCGAACGCCTCGACCAGATGGACTTCTACGGCGACGTGAAGGCCAACACGTACATCTACGCACCCAAGGACGACCCCTATCACCGCGGTAAGTGGCGCGAGCCCTACCCCGCCGACAAGCTCGCCGAGCTCGGTGAGCTGGTACGGCGGGCGACCGCGAACCACGTCCGCTTCACGTTCGCCGTCTCCCCCGGCGAGTCCATCTGCTACTCCGACGCGGCCCACCGAAAGGATCTCAAGGCCAAACTCCAGGCGATGTACGACCTGGGCACCCGGGCGTTCTCCGTCCCGCTGGACGACATCAGCTACACCCGCTGGAACTGTGAAGGCGACAGGGCCGCCTACGGTGAACCCGGCCGCCGGGCCGCCGCCGAGGCACAGGTCGACCTGCTCAACGATGTGCAGCGCACCTTCGTCGCCACGCACCCGGGCGTGCAGCCCCTGCAGATGGTGCCGACCGAGTACGGCGACCTCACGGACACCGCGTACAAGCAGACGATGCGGGCCACCCTCGACCCCGCGGTCGAGGTGATGTGGACGGGCACGGACGTCGTGCCGCCGAGCATCACCAACCAGCAGGCGGAGGGAGCGGCGAAGTTGTTCGGGCGCAAGGTCTTCGTCTGGGACAACTATCCCGTCAACGACTTCGGCAACACCCGGGGCAGGCTGCTGCTCGCCCCGTACGACAAGCGTGAGGCGGGCCTGTCCGCGCATCTCACCGGCATCGTCGCCAACCCGATGAACCAGCCGTACGCCAGCAAGGTCGCGGTCTTCGGCGCGGCCGACTTCGCCTGGAACGACGCGGCGTACGACGCGCGGGCGAGCTGGCCGCGTGCCATGGCATACCTCGCGGGCGGCGATCGCGAGGCGACCGAGGCCCTGCTGGTCCTCGGCGACCTCGAGCACATGGCGCCCACGTTCGGTGCCACTCCCTGGCAGGAGCAGGCGCCGGAACTCGCGCGCCGGGTCACCGAGTTCTGGACGTCGTGGGACGCCGGGAACCGCGCGGAGGCGGTCGCGTCCCTGCGCGGCTACGCGAAGAGGATCGAGCAGGCGCCGGCCGTCATCCGGAGCGGTTCCGTGGAACGCGGCTTCACCGTGGACGCGGCGCCGTGGCTCGACGCCACCGAGCTGTGGGGCAGGGCGACGGTGCGGATGCTCGACGCGCTCGACGCCCGGCACGCCGGTGACCGGGACAAGGCCGATGAGCTGCGGGGCGAGTCGGTCGAGATCCAGCGGCAGGCCACCGCCGTACGGGTGGACCCGCCGCGCAACTCCTGGGGCTCCGCGCAACCCAAGGTCGCCGACGGTGTGCTCGACGTGTTCCTCGTGCAGGCCGAGGTCCGGCTCCAGCTGTGGGACGTCGCCAGCGGCGGGGAGAACCTCGCGCCGAAGGGGACGGCGACGGCCTCCAGCGTCGAGCAGAATCTCGATCGCCTGGCCGCCCGTCATGTCAACGACGGTCTGATGGGGACACGTTGGGCGTCCGGCTACACCGATGACGAGTGGGTGCAGGTCGAACTCGCCGCCCCCTCGAAGGTGGCGGCGGTGACGCTCTCCTGGGAGAGCGCCTGCGCCACCGCGTACACGATCCGGACGTCCGTGAACGGCACGGACTGGAAGACGGTCGCCACGCAGCGCCCGGAGGAGTGCGGCAACGACGTCGTCCGGCTTCCGGCCGACGAGGAAGCCGTGCGGTACGTGCGGATGCAGGGCGTCGAGCGGAGGACTACCTGGGGGTACTCGATCCACGAGATGGGCGTGTACGGGGCGCCCGCGTCCTGAGGCATCGGCACCGGGCGGCCCCCTTCGGTACCGGGCCGCCCGATGCCGGCCTCGGCGGGCCGCGGCGGGGCCGAGGCCCGTCCTGTGCGAGCCGGTTTGGCCCGGCCGGACGGGCCGTGTCCCAGGGACGGCCACGTCACCGGCCACCTGTCGCCGTGTCTGCGGCAACCGGCCTCGTGGCAGCGCTCGCTGTCAGGCGAACCGGTCCAGCAAGGGCTCCCGGTCGCTGCGCCGCAGGTAGTGGCCCCGCCAGCCCGCGGCCAGGGTGATGACCTTCCAGCCGGTGACACCGGTGATCAGGCCGCTGAGGCGGCCCTCCGGGTCGACGTCGTCGGCCTCCGCCGGCGGCACGACGCCCTCGGGGTCGCGGATCACCTCGAGCCTGTCACCGACATGGATGTCGGGGTTGCTGCCCCGGTAGCGCAGCGTCTCCTCGAGTTCCCCGTCCGGGCCGACCAGCGTGAAGCGGTGGTCCTTGCTCGACGTCCCCTCGGCGCTGTCCGCCGTGACGACCACGCTCTCCCGGACACCGCGGCGCTCGAGTGCCGCCTCCGGCGCGTACTGGACCGTGCCGACGAGAAGGAACAGGCCCGGCACGAGGGAGAGGAGGGCGAGCCACCACGCGTGGTGGAGCACGCGCAGCACCACCACGAACACGAGCACGGCCAGGCAGCCCGTCACGATCGGAACGATGTCGTTGCCGAGGGTCACGTACGCGATGCCGGTGTTGCCGGCGGCGATCGCCCAGGCGAGGAGCAGCACCCCGAAGGTTGCCAGGAGCGATGTACCCACGCGCCCCCGCCGGGGCCGCGGTGCGGCCGGTCCCACTCCTCCGGCCATGACAGTCGGGCCCGCTGAATTCATGAGCGCAGCATAGGTGGCTGTCCCCTCGACGACGTACGGAGGGCTACGGGCCCCGGACCGCGGCCCTCGAGCCACGAGTCACGTGCCGCAAGCCAGGGGCTGCGAGCTACGCGCTACGAGCTACGAGCTACGAGCGGATCCTGCCGCCTCAGCCCGGGAGCTCCGTGCGCTCCCACCATTCGTAGACCGGCAGTTGGCCCTGGTCGGTGTTCTGCGTGCGCGTCGTGGACTTGAAGTGCTCGTATCCCCCGCGGAACGGAATCTTGAGCTCCTGCCCCGGGTCGTCCACGGGAACGATTCGCTCGGGGAGGTCATCCGGGCCGCCCTCCAGGACGGCCTTCATCGCGTCGCTCATGGAGGTCAGTTTCCCCGTGCGGCGGTCGCTCTCCGCCACGACGCGCCGAAGCCCGCGGGCCCGGCGTCAGGACGGGGAGGAGCTGCGGGCGTTTGGCCGTGCGGCCGTCGCCGGACGAGCGGCCGCGCAGTCGGCGGCCGAGCCACGGGCCGAGGAAGGCCGCGGCCCAGCGCAGTTCGGCGGCGGCCCTCCCGCCGGTGGGGGAAGCCGTCGCGACCGGCGGCAGGGGATGCGTCCAGGTGTCGTCGCTGCCCGGCAGCGCCAGGGCGTGCGCGACGGCGGCGGCGATCCGCGCGTGCCCGAGCGGGCTCGCGTGGAGGCGGTCGGGGCTCCACAGCCGGAGGTCGGTGACCACCGCGTGCCGGCCGGTCTCGGCGACGACCACGCCGTGGCGGCGGGCCGCGTCGCGTATCCGGTCGTTGAGCGCGGCGACGCGTGGTCCGAGCGGCCTGGCGAGCGGGGTGATGCGGGTGACGTCGGGGAAGGTGACCGTGGCGACTCGGGCCCCCTGAGCGGTGAGCGCGGCGAACACCGCCTCCAGGTGGGCGCCGACCTCATCGGCGTCGAACCGCGGCCGCAGCAGGTCGTTGACCCCGGCGACCACGGTCGCCAGGTCGGGGCGCAGCGCGAGGGCGGGGGCGAGCTGCTCGCTGTGGACGTGGCGGGCCAGGCGTCCTCGTACGGCCAGATTGGCGTACCGCGTGCCCGGGTGGTGGTGTGCGAGGTGTTCTGCCAGCCGGTCGGCCCAGCCGCGCAGGCCCACCGTGTCGTCGCCGTCGCCGAGTCCTTCGGTCTGGCTGTCCCCCAGGGCGACGTAGCGCGGCCCTTCCCCCTCACTCGCGGACATCAGCGGCTGCCCTTTCCCGCAGGACGGCGATGGTGCGTACGCACCAGTCGTGGTTGCCCTGCTCGAAGGCGAGGCCCCGCAGGCATGTCAGGTAGGGGCCGACGCGCTCCCCGTGGCGGAGGAACTCCTCCTCCGTACGGTCGCCCCTCATGGTGCGCAGCAGCTTGCCGAAGAGCTCGACCTTGGCCTCGGCCATGGCCGCACGCTCGGTGAGCCGGCCGATCAGTGTGTCCGTGTCGACGTGGTCGGCGGCCTGGACCTTGACCACGAGGTCGTCGCGCATGAACGACGGCTTGGCGGCCGTGCCCGTGAAGTGGTCCAGCTCCGCCAGGCCGGCGTCGGTGACCTTGAACAGACGCTTGTTGGGCCGGTTCTCCTGGACGACCTCACGGCCGGTGATCAGCCCGTCCTTCTCCAGGCGGGTGAGCTCGGCGTAGAGCTGCTGCGGCTGGGCGTGCCAGAAGTTCGCCACACCCAGGTCGAAGGCCTTCACCAGCTGGTATCCGCTCAACTCCTCGTCGAGCAGCGCCGCCAGGACAGCGTGCCGCAAGGCCATCGGGCCCGCCTCCTTCTTGCGCTCGTGCACGGACACCGACCATGATACTCATGAATCTGACTAGTCATTTTCATGAGTAGGGAAGATCCCGGCGACCAGGCAGGAAAGAGACACCATGGCTACCGCAGCAGAGCGCTTCAAAACCGCCGTCGACACCCGTGACCTCACGGTTCTGGACGAGCTGTTCACCGATGACATCCGCTTCTACAGCCCTGTGAAGTTCACCCCGTTCGAGGGGAAGCCGATGCTCCTCGGCCTCTTCGGCGTCCTGATGCGCGTGTTCGAGGACTTCCGCTACATCGGGCACTACGACGGCGCGGCCGAGACCGGCGCGGACGGCGTCGAGGCGCCGTCCGCGATCCTGCCCTTCCGGGCGACGGTGAACGGCAAGGACATCCACGGCATCGATCTGCTGCACTTCGACGACGAGGGCCGGATCAAGGAGTTCACGGTCATGGTCCGGCCGCAGTCGGCCGTCCACGCGCTGGGCGAGGCGGTCCTCGCCGGCCTGGTCGCCGACGGCCTGGTCCCGGCCCCGACGGTCCGGTGACGGGCCGCGCCGACCGATGCCGCCGGACGGCGCCGGCGGGGTAGGCGGGTTCCGCCGACCGGTCACAGGCGACGGCCACTCCGGCGTGCGCCGTCCGGAGCACACGCACAAGGCGCTCGCGGAAGACCCGGACGGCGGGGCGCCGTCGACGGTCCGGCGCCCCGCCGTCGACGGTCCGGTGCCCCGCCGTCGACGGTCTGCCTCCCGGATCAGGCCGGGCCGCCCGCGGCAGCGGACTCGCTCACCGCCAGGGCCGTTGCCATGATGGTCAGTTGCGGGTTCACCTCAGGACAGCTCGGCAGCGCCGATCCGTCCGCGACCAGGACGCCGTGCACGCCGCGCAGCCGGCCACGGGGATCGGCCGGCGCGGTCCGAGCGTCGGCGCCGATGGCGACCGTCCCGGTCGGGTGGAACGCCGACAGATGCAGCTGCCGTGCCGTCACCCTGCCCAGCAGTTCGCGTAGTTCGTTCAGGGAACCGGCCCGTGGCGCGGCCGCGATCCCGGTCAGGACCTCCTCGGCGCCCGCGGCGAACAGCAGCTCTCCCATGGCCTCGACCGCGCCCAGCAGCCGTCGGCCGTCGCGCGGATCGAGGTCGTAGCGCGGCACACTGCGCCGAGCGCCCAGGACCCGTCCGGAGGGCCGGTCGGCGATCATCGCGCCCAGTGTGGCGAGGTTGCCCGCTTGCTCCAGCTCCGTACGCAGCGCGCGGCCCACGCCGGGGAGCACGAACGATCCCATGCCGGGTGGCCCGGCCGTGGCCTCGATGAGGATCCCGTCGTCGTGGTGCTGCTCGATGCCGACGCTCTGCAGCACTCCCTGCCACGCGGCGATCCGCTCCGTGAAGCGCCCGGCGACGCTCGTCGCCGGGTGGACGGCCAGATTGCGCCCGAGCCGGGGGTGACGGCCGAGGCCGGAGCGCCGCAGCAGCGGTGGAGAGTGCAGTGCCCCGGCCGCGACGACGACGAGCGGTGCGAGGATCTCGAAGTCCGTTCCGTCCGGCCGCCGTACGCCGACGCCGCAGGCGCGCGGCCCTCCGGGCCGGTCCGGGTCGGTCAGGATCCGGCGCGCGTAGGCGCTGGTGACGATGCGCGCCCCGGCCGCACACGCGTCGGGCAGCACGGACAGCTGGACGCTCTGCTTGGCACCGGTGGGACAGCCGACGACGCACTGGCACGAGCCTTTGCAGCCCGGCGCGTTGCGCCGCAGCGGTCCGGCCTTCCAGCCGAGGGTCTCGGCGCCGGCCAGGGCCGTGCGCCCGTTGCGGCCCAGGACGTCGAGCGGCTGGGTCGCCACCCGCAGCGTGCGTTCGACCTCGTCGAGGTGTGCCGCGAAGGCGGTCGCGTCGGCGAGCTCCACTCCGAACGTCTCGCGCCAGCGCGCGAGCACATGGTCCGGAGTGCGGTAGCACGTACCGGAGTTGACGACGGTGGTGCCTCCCACGGCGCGGCCGACGGGAAGCACCACGGGTGGGTTTCCGAGCGCTACGGTCGCGCCTCCGTCGCGGTACAGCTCCGCGAAGCGGTCCAGGGGTGCCCGTCGCCCGAAGTCGGCGGTGGTGTGCCGGCGTCCCTCCTCCAGGACCACGACGCGCATCCCGGTGCGGGCGAGGGTGCGCGCGGCGATCGCGCCGCCGGCGCCGGAGCCGATCACGACGGCGTCGGCCGTCGAACGGTCCGGCCACTCGGCCGACGGCACGCAGTCCAGCGGCGGGTCCTCGGGCGGTGGCGCGGAGGGCGCGCGGACCGGCTCCTCATGGAGCATCCGTTCCGTGCCCGCGGCCAGCATCACCGGGACCTTCACGGCGTCCAGCACAGGCACCAACGCGGGACGGGCGGCCAGCGAAACCAGCACGCGCTCCCGCTCCCCCGGCGTGAGACGGCGCAGCCGCCGGCCCATGCGCACCGCAGCGTACGCGTCGATGGCCGCGGCCGCTCCGTGCACTCCGGCGCGTGCCGCCGAGGGCATCGCGTCGAGCATCCTGCCGAGCCGGTCGGGCACCGCGCCGGGCCAGGCGGCTCTGCCGTCGTCGGCGAGCAGAGCGGCGACGAGTCCGTCGAGCCTGCCGTTCATCGGTCTCCCACCTCCGCGTGCGCCGTGCCGTCGAGGAACCACTCGGCTTCGGTACGCCACCGGCCCCACCACCGCTCCAGCAGGACCCGGGCGTCCGCGCTCTCGCTGTTGCGGCACACGGCGGCCCCGCCGTCGGGGTCGGTGTAGTCGAGCGCCAGGGTGCGCTCCTGGGGCTGGGTGACCTCGACCCTGATGCGGCGAAGTCCCGCCGTGCCGCTCACCGTCCATACGGGCAGGCCGATGCGCGTCCGGAAGCGGCCGAGCCCCGCCCAGCCCACGATGCCGCGCTCCGCGCGGCGCGGCCACGTGCGGCCGTTCCTGCGCAGCCGCAGGAAGGTGAGCGGCGGCAGCTTGTTCAGACCGGGCCGCATGGACACGGCGGCCACGATCTCGAGGACGTCCCCACCGCCGAGGTCGGCGTGGAGCCAGGCCCAACGGCGGGCGTTGCCGTGCCCGTAGATCCGGGCGGAGGCGCCCGGGGCGGCGTCCAGGTGCAGTTCGCCGCCGGGGTACGCGATCGTGCCCGTGTAGGAGGCACGCGCGGACGGAAGGATCTGCGCGGCCGGCAGCAGCGGACGCCGCCAGGACCAGCGCGGAAAGGTGAACAGGGGCTCACCCTCGGGGCGTTCGGTGACGTCCCAGCGGAAGTCGCCCGCGGACCCCCGCAGCCGACCGGGCCCTGCTTCGATGCCGTCCACGCTGAAGCCGACGGGATCCGGCTCCCATGGTTCGGGACCGAACCGGGCGTGCTCGACGGGACCGTCGGGCGGGAAGAGGGCGATCCAGCCGTGCCCGTGGGCGCGGGAGCCGTCGTCCGGCGCGGTCAGCTCGTGGTGCAGCCACACTCCGGTACGGGTCCTGGGGTCGGTGAGCGTGGTGTACCAGACCTCGGTGCGGCCGGGGCTGCCGTTCCAGCGTGGTGCCAGATACTGCGCCGTGTCCTCCTGCGCTCGCGGGAAGCGGAAGCTGCCCAGAAACGGCATCAGCGCGGTGGCCACGGGGAAGCGCAGGGTGCCGTGCCCGGCCTCCTCGCCGTCCGTCAGCAGCGTGAACGGCAGTACGGTCATCGACTTCACCGGCCGCAGCGCGGTGACGGACTTCCACCCGTCGAGCGAGTAGCGGCGACCGCCGGCGGTGAAGTCCAGCCTGTAGCGGATCCGGCGCCGGGCGATCGGCGAGATCTCCAGTTCGCCGCGGACGTCACGGTCGTCGGCCAGTCCCGCGATCCGTACCCGGCCGGTCGAGGTGGCGCCGGTCGTCCGGTGCGGGAGCATCAGCCGCTCGGCCCGGACGGCCAGATCGAGCCGCATCGCTCGCGTCCCGCTCTCGCCGGCCAGCCGCACCGAACCGACCATCGTCTCGGTGAACTCCGTTCCGCGCGCGGCCGTCACTCGAGTCCCAGCCCGTCGAGCATGATCCGCTCGGTGGCACTCATGTACGCGTCGGCGGCGGCGCGGGCCGCCGCGCCGTCGCCTGCGCAGACCGCTTCGACGACCGGGGCGAGCCGGGCATGGGCGGCCTCGGGGTCCAGGAACGGGCCGACCAGATGGGACCGCATCGGCACGTAGGCGTTGAACAGGGTGTTGGTCAGCAGGGTGTAGACGCGGTTGCCGGTGGCGCGGGCCAGCGCACGGTGCACCTCGACGTCGGCGAGCTGGACCGGGTCCCCGCCCTCGGCGGCCGCCACGACGGCCAGCAGCTCCCGCAGCTCGGCGCATTGCGCCGCCGTGGCCTTCTCGGCTGCGCGGCCCGCGATCAACGCGCCGATGCTGCGCCGTACTTCGAAGATCTCGCCGAGCCAGCCGGGGCTGTGCCGCACCAGCATCGGCAGCAGATCCGCGCCGCCGAGACGCGCGTAGTCGCGCACCCGGGTGCCGACACCGTGCCGGGTCTCCAGCAGTCCGGCCTGCACCAGGCGGCCGAAGGCGTGCTTGAGCGTGGTGCGGGTGACGCCGTAGCCGTCGGCGAGTTCACGCTCCGGGGGCAGATAACTGCCCGTGGGATGGCGGCCGGTGAGGATGTCCTCCCTCAGGCGCATCTCCAGTGCGTCGACGATCGTCTCACGGGGCAGTGTCTCCACAACTCTCCTCAGTGGCTGAGTGGATGAGCCACTGAACCACGCTGCGGGATCGGGAGGCAAGGACCGTGCCGAGGAGAACCGGCGACGGGGCGACCGCGTCCTGCTTCGATTCGTCAGGTGCGGCCGGCCGAGAGCGTGACCGGGACCTGGGCAAGTACCGGAACAACCGCGGCGATCAGGGCGACACGCCGCCGGCCCTGCCGGGCCCGTTCAACCCGCTTTGATACGACGGACACTGTGACCGGGGCTTCAGCCGCTGGGCGGACGGCCTCCGGCACGGTCGGGTCCAACTGAAGGCATACGAAGAGGATCTCCGTGGCAATCTCCCGTCGGGCCTCGCTCACCGCGCTGGCCGCCCTCGCCGCCGCCCCGCTCACGGGATGCGCCGCCCCACGCGCAGACGCCGCGTCTCCGAACGCGTCCGCGCCGTCAAGGACGTCCCCCGCTCCAAGGGGGTCCGGGTCCGCAGCACCGTCGGGCCGCTCCTTCGCCCGGCTGGAGCGGGAGTTCGATGCCCGGCTCGGTGTGTACGCCGTCGACACCGGCAACGGGCGGACCGTCACCCACCGGGCCGACGAGCGATTCGCGTACTGCTCCACCCACAAGGCACTGACCGCTGCCGCCGTGCTCGATCAGAACTCCCTGGCCGGCCTCGACAAGGTCGTGCGCTACACCCGTGACGACCTGGTGGACCACTCACCGGTCACGGAGAAGCACGTCGACAGCGGCATGACGTTGCGCGCGGTGTGCGACGCCGCCGTCCGCTACAGCGACAACACCGCCGCGAACCTCCTGTTCGACGAGCTGGGCGGGCCCAAGGCCTTCCAGGCCACGCTCGCCGCCCTGGGCGACACGACCACGCACGCCGACCGTCTCGAGACCGCCCTCAACGAAGCCACGCCGGGCGACATCCGCGACACCAGCACCCCCCGCGCCCTCGCCGGCGACCTGCGCGAGTACGTCCTCGGTGACACGCTCGACGCCGACAAGAAGGCACTGCTGACCTACTGGCTCAAGGGCAACACCACCGGCGACGCCCTCATCCGCGCCGGCGTCCCCGACACCTGGCAGGTCGGCGACAGGACCGGCGCAGGCGCCTACGGCACCCGCAACGCCATCGCCGTCGCCTGGCCGCCCGGGGCCGCCCCCGTCGTCATCGCCATCCTCTCCAGCCGCGCCGCCGAGGACGCGGAGTACGACGACAGGCTCGTCGCGCGAGCCGCCGAGGTGGTCGTGGCGGCCCTGGCGTAGGTCGGACCCTGAACGAGGGAAGCCCACGCACGCCGAGGACCGCGGACACGTCTCGACCGGCGGGGTCCAGGCCCCTGTTCAGGTCCGGTGCGGGCCGGTCCACGCCGGTCCAGGCCCGGTGGGGCCGGGTCCAGGCACTGTCCAGTGCCTGTTCAGGCCGGCCCAGGCCCTGTTCAGGCCCAATGCGGGCCGGTCCAAGCACGGTCCACGCCGGTCCAAGCCCGGCCCAGACCCGGTGCGGCCTGGTCCAGGCACGGTTCCAGTCCCTGTTCAGGCCGGCCCAGGCCCTGTTCAGACCCGATGCCGGGCCGGCCCAGGCCCGTGCGGGCCTAGTACGGCTTCGCCAGCACGTGCGCCGCGCCCGGGATGCCGATCTTCAGGAGTTCGTCCTCCTCCGGTGTGGTCTCTCCGCCCGTCTCCTGCTTGAGCACCGCGTGCGACATGGCCTGGACCCACATCGCCCGGGGCCGGCGACGCGCCTCCCAGGCCGCGAGCGCCGCCGGCACCGAGGGTTCGGCGTCGAGTGACTCGGCGAGCACGACGGCATCCTCGACGGCCATCGCCGCTCCCTGCGCGATGTGCGGGGTGCAGGCGTGCGCCGCGTCGCCGGCCAGTACGACCCGGCCGACGTGCCACGGCTCCTCGACCGTCACCTGGGAGATCCGCGAATGGACGACGTCCGCCGGACCGTTGACCGTGGCGAGCGCCTCCGCCACGGGGCCGGAGAACGCCGTCAGCCGCTCGGCCAACTGCTCGTGGGCACGCTCCGGATCGGGACGGAAGTCCTCCTTCTCGGCGAACACCGCGCCCAGGTACATCAGTTCGTCCGTGATCGGCGTGAGCAGCGCCTTGCCGTCCTGCCCCGCCGTGCTCATCACGACGCCGTCGACGCGGGCCTGCCGCGGCACGGTGACCCGCCAGTTGGCGAATCCGGTGTACCGGGGCGCGTAGCGCTCGCCGTAGAGGCGGGTACGCAGCGGCGAGCCGATGCCGTCGAAGCCGACGACCAGGTCCCAGCGTCCGGCCGAGCCGTCGGAGAGGGTGACGTCGACGCCCTCGCCGTCGTCGTGCAGCTCGGTGACGGTGGCCGAGAACCGCAGCGTCGCACCGGCCGCCGTGGCCGCCGCGCCCAGCACCGCGGCGAGCGCGGGCCGCGGGATGCCGTTGTTGGAGGGAACGTCGCCCATCCGGGGCTGCGGTATGCGCGCCAGCGTGTTCCCGGCCGGGTCGGCGATGGTGAGGATCTCCCACTCGTAACCCGCCTTGAGGCAGTCGTCGAGAACGCCGATCTCGCGCATCACGTGGAGGGCGTTCGACGGCTGGATGATGCCCACACCGAGCGCGTCGAGCCTGTCGCGGATCTCCGCGACCTCCACGGTGTGGCCGCGCCGCGCGAGTGCCGTGGCGAGGGTGAGCCCGCCGATGCCGCCGCCGTGGACGAGGACACGCAGGGGTGATGCCATCAGAAGTCTCCAGAGCAGGAAGGGCCGGGACGGGAAGGGCCGGGACGGGGATGAAGAACGCGGGACAGCAGGCGGGGCGGTGGCGGTGGCCTCAGTTGCTCAGACCGCGGCGGGCAGGCTCATCAGGTGGTCGACCAGGGCGAGCAGCACGTCCTTGCCGTAGTCGCGCCGCCGGACGTCGCCGATCAGCAGCGGTACGTGCGGGTCGAGGTCGAGGGCCACCCTGATCTCCTCCGCCGTACGGGTGTTGTGCCCGTGGAAGCAGTTGATGGCCACGACGAACGGGATGTCCCGGCTCTCGAAGAAGTCGATCGAGGCGAAGCTGGTCCCCAGCCGCCGGGTGTCCGCGATGACGACGCCGCCGAGCGCACCGTTGACCAGGTCGTTCCACATGAACCAGAAGCGTTCCTGGCCCGGTGTGCCGAAGAGGTACACGACCAGCTCGTCGCTGATCGTGATGCGCCCGAAGTCCAGGGCGACGGTCGTCGTGTCCTTGTCGCCGACGCCGGCCAGGTCGTCGACGCCGACGCTCGCCTTGGTGAGGTACTCCTCGGTGCGCAGCGGGGCGACCTCGCTGACCGCTTCCACCATGGTCGTCTTGCCGACGCCGAACCCGCCGGCGATCAGGATCTTCACGGCGGCGGGCGCCGCCTGGCTGATGGTCATGATGATTCAGAGTCTCCGGAGTCCGTCACGAACGGCGGCCAGCAGGCCCCTGTCGGCGCCGCCCGCCGCGCGCGCCACGGACAGCGGCGCGCGTGCGGTGAGCAGGCCCTGGCCCACGAGGTCGGCCAGCAGGATCTTGGTCACCGACACGGGGAGGTCGAGGTCGGCGGCGACCTCGGCGACTGCCGCGGGCCGCCGGCAGCGGTCGAGGATCATCCGGTGCTCGGGCTGCAACCGCGCGGGGCGCAGCGGGACACCGCGCCCGTCACGCGGCTCGTCCGCCGTCCTGAGCACCGTGATGAGCGTGAAGTCGTCCCGCTCGGGGGCCGTACGGCCACGGGTGATGGTGTACGGGCGGACCATCGTGCCCGAGCCGTCCTCCCCCAGCGCCTCGTCGTCCTCGTCCTCCCAGCCGGTGTTCACGCGACCGGTCCCTCCCCGGTGCCGAAGGCGTCGAACTCCCCGCGTACGGGGGTGCCGAGCTTCTGGCCGACCTGCTGGACGAGGTTGTGCATGGCGAGCGACATGACCTCCGCGTCCACCTCCTGCGACGCGACCACCGCGAGGTGGGTGCCCTGGCCCGCCGAGATGATGAACAGCCACAGGTCGGCCAGTTCGACGATCACCTGGTGCACGACGCCGCCGTCGAAGAGCTGACCGACCCCGCGGGCCAGGCTCTGCTGGCCCGTGCAGATGGCGGCCAGCCGCTCCGCCGCGGAGCGCTCGATGGTCCGCGAGTGGCTGACGACCAGCCCGTCGTCGGAGAGCAGGACGGCGTTCCGGGTCTCTGCCACCGAGTCCACCAGACCGTCGAGCAGCCAGTCCAGGTCCTGGTGGGTGGCGGTTGTGCGTGTCATGACCGTTCTTCTCTCGTGGGACGGGTCGGTGGGGTGGATTCGGGCCGTTCCGTGGGGCGGGCCGGGTCCGTGGGCGCGTCGCCCGCGCGGGCCGCCCGGGACCGGCGCTGGAACGCGCCGATCGTGGCGCCCGCCCGGCGCGGGGCGGGCCGGAGCAGCGGGTCGTCCTGCCAGCGCGGCGGCTTGGGCGGCACGGGCCGGTCGGCGGGGGCGACGCGCAGCTCGTCGACGAGGCTGGCCTGCCGCACCCGGCGCGGCAGCGGAGGTTCCGCGGCGGGCGCCGGGAGGCCGGGGAGGCCTTGGACGGCACCGGACGGATCGCCGGCGCCGTCGTGCGCGAGCTCCGGCCCGGCAGCCGGCTGGGCGGGGGTCCCGTACGGCGCGGGGGTGGCCGCGTACGGCGCGGGGGTGGCCGCGTACGGCGCGGCGGGAGTCCCGTACGGCTCCGGCGTCCCGTACGGCTCTGCGGGCGCCGGACGGTACGGCGGCTCGACGTGGTCGTACTGCGGCCCGGCGTGCTCGTACGGCTGCCCGGGCGCCTCGTACCGCACATCAGGCTCCCCGTACGGCCCGTCGGACGTCCCGTACTGTTCGGGGCCGTTCTCGTACGGCTCGGCCGGGTTCCCGTACGGCTCAGAGGCGTTCCCGTACGGTTCAGCGCCGTTCCCGTACGGGTGCCCCGGCTCCTCCCCGTACGGCGGGGCGGCGGTCTCGTACGGTGTCGCGGTGGCCGGGTTCAGCGCGGTGACGTCGGCGAGGGCCCTGCCCTGCACGCGGGTCGGCAGCGCGTCCGTGTCCGCCACGGGAGCGGCGGGCTCGGCGAGGGGCGCCACGGCGTGGACCGGCACCGCCGGTCGAGTCGGCGCCTCCGGGCCCGGCCCGGCCACGGTGAGCTCGTGGGGGACGAGGACGACGGCCCGCGTGCCGCCGTACGCCGACGGACGGAACTCGACCCGCAGCCCGTACTGGGAGGCGAGCCGTGCGATCACGTGCAGGCCGAGACGGATGTCGTCGGAGTGGGCCAGCACGTCCATCCGCGGTGGGCGGCGCATCAGTTCGTTGGCGTCGGCGAGCTGGTCCTCCTCCATGCCGAGACCGCGGTCCTCGACCTCGATGGCCAGTCCGCGGCTCACCGCCGCGGCCCTGACCTCGACCGGACTCGGCGGGCGGGAGAAGGCGAGCGCGTTCTCGATCAGTTCGGCCAGGACGTGCGAGACCGGGCCGACGGCCCGTGCCGAGAGCCAGGGACTGCCGTCGAGGTCCAGCATGACGCGCCGGTAGTCCTGCACCTCGCCCTGAGCCGAGCGCATCACGTCGAGCAGCGGGACCGGCTTGCGCCAGCGCCGGTGCGGCGACCCGCCCGCGAGGATCACCAGGTTCTCCTCGTAGCGGCGCAGCCGGGCGGTGAGGTGGTCGAGGTCGAAGAGACCGTCGAGCACCTCGGGGTCCTCGTGCCGGCGCTCCAGCTCGTCCAGCTTCTTGAGCTGCTGGCCGATCAGCTGCTGCGTACGGCGGGCGATGCGCTGGAGCAGCCGCTCGAACCCGCGGTGCTGGTCGGCCTGCCGGACCGCGGCCTCCAGCGCGCTGGTGCGCGCGAGGTTGAGGGCCTCGCCGAGGCGGGTGAGCTCGTCGGAGGCCCGGTCCTGGTCGTCCTGCCGGATGGCCCGTGCCTCGGCCTCGACGTCGATGCGCTCTCCTTGAGCGAGTCGCTCGACGACGTCGGGGAGGGCCTTCTCCAGTGCCTCCGCCTGTTCCTGGAGGCGGCCGATGCGCTGGCGCAGGTTTCGCGTGAGGCGCCAGGTGGTCCAGATGACGGCGACGACGGCGAGGAGGCCGACGACCGTGGTGAGCACCATCCGGAAGAGCAGTGACATGACACTGCCCTTGCCCTCCTCGACCACTCGGGCGGTCCGGTGCTCCATGAGGCTCTTCATCTGGGGCGTGAGCGTGTCCATCGCCTCCCGCCAGGTCTTCTCCTGGGCGCGGAGCCTGATGTCGCCGGACGCGTCGGGGTCCGCGGGGCGCAGTACGGCGTCCTCGACGCGGGTCTTCGCCTGCCAGGCCGAACTCGTGGTGATCGCCTGCCACTCGGCCTTCTCGTCGTCCGGGAGGAAAGGCACCACCTTGGTGGTGTGCACGAACGACTGGCCGGCCACGGCCTGCCGGAACTGCCGGTGCTCCTCGGTGCTCAGCCTGCCCCGGCTCCAGCCGCGGGCGAGCAGGGCGTCGGAGCGGGAGATCATCTCCTTGGCCCAGAACAGGTCCACGAGGGGCTGCGACAGCGTGGTGATACGCCCGTTGTCCACGTGGCTGAGTGCGGTGAAGAGTTTCAGGTCGACGGCGATCAGGTCCGTGTAGTAGTCGTACACGGCCTCTTGCTGATCACGGTCGCCGCTGTCCACGAGGGCACGCTGGGCGGGGAGTTGGCCGATCGCCCGGCGGGCTCCCGCGACCGCGTCCAGGACCTCGCGGGGCGCGTCGTCCTCGGTGACGTCGGAGAGGGACCGGAACCGGTCGACCGCCTCGTCCGTCAGTTCACGCTGGCGCGCCAGGTCCTCGGCGGCGCCGTCCCTGCGGGCGAGCACCTCGGCGCTGAGCCGGCGCTCCTCCTGGAGGTTGTAGTAGACGACGTTGGACGGTTGGCCCGCCTTTTCCGCCAACAGCCCCTGGGCCGCTTGTCGTTGAAAGTCGAATAAGGTCTGGCCGCTGGTGACGCCCCACAGGGCGACCAGTGCGATACCGGGGACGAAGGCCAGGACGAGCAGGGCCGTCCGCAGCGACATGGATGTCGAGCCGGTCCGCCGTGAGGCGCGCGTGCGCAGGGCAATGCTCCTTGACGAGGGACCGACCTGACGGCTGGTCAAATTCGTGGTGCGCTCCGACGCGTGAATATTAGTCACACTGCGGCACCACAAAGGACTCGGGACCCCACACAAGCATCATCCTTCACTCACACCACCGTCACCGGCCGGGGGGGCCGGGCCGTCGGGGCAGGTCAGCCCTCCCGACGGCCCCCGTGGCACGACGGACCCGTCACACCTCGATCCGGGGGAACAGCGGAGCGGGCGCGGGAAGGACTCCGTCGACGGCCGTGCACTGCTCCCGGATACGGGCCGCGGCGCCCGGCAGGAACGGGTCCAGCCGGTCGGCGAGGACCAGACAGGCCTGGAGGAGGGCGTCGAGAGCCCGGTCCAGGCGCCGCGCGGCGTCGGGGTCTCCCGCCCTTTCCGCCTTTGCCGACTCCCAGGGCCGGGTGGCGTCGATACAGCGGTTGGCCTCCTCCACGACCGTCCACACCGCGGCCGCCGCCCGGCGGAAGTCGAAGCCGGCGAGGGCCGCCGCGATCAGCCGGGGGCTGTCGTCGCACGCCTCTGCCAGCGGCTTCGAGGTGAGCGCGAGGGGGCGCGACGCCGGAGGACGCCCGTCACGGTAACGGTGCACCATGGTGACGACGCGGTTCACCAGGTTGCCCAGCCCGCCGGCGAGGTCGCTGTTGGCGCGGTCCACGAGACGGTCCCGCGTGAAGTCCGCGTCGCCGACCCTCGGCACGTCACGCAGCAGCCACCAGCGGACCGCGTCCGTGCCGGCATCGGCGGCCAGTTCCACCGGATCGACCGTCGTACCGCTCGACTTGCTGATCTTGCGGCCGTCGACGGTGAGATAGTCGTGGACGAGGATGTCGGTCGGCAGCGGCAGCCCCGCCGACAGCAGCATCGCCGGCCAGTACACGGCGTGGAACCTCAACACGCCCTTCCCCACCAGGTGCACGCGTCTGCCGCTCCCGCGCCACCACTCGTCGAACGTGTCCTCCCCCGTGCCGTACCCGAGGCTGGTGACATAGTTGCCGAGCGCGTCCCACCACACGTAGACGACCTGGTCGGGGTCGCCGGGGACGGGGATGCCCCAGCCGCGGGCGCGGCTCTGCGAGCGGGAGACGGAGAAGTCGTGCAGACCGCTCTCGATCAGGCCGAGGACCTCGTTGCGGCGTGAGGCGGGCTCGATCCGCAGCCGCCCGTCCGTGATCAGTTCCCGCAGGGTGCCGGCGTAGCGGGAGAGCCGGAAGAACCAGTTCTCCTCGGACACGGGCCGGGGCTCCGTCCCGTGGTCGGGACATCGGCCCTCGTCGAGGTCGGCGGAGGTGTAGAACTGCTCGCAGCCGACGCAGTACAGGCCCTCGTAATGCCGGCGGTACAGGTCGCCCGCGTCGGCGCACCGCTGCCACAGCCGCTCCACACCGGCGCGGTGGCGTGGGTCGCTGCTGGTGCGGATGAAGTCGTCCGACGACAGGGCGAGCGGCCCCCGCAGGGCGGCGAACGCGGCGGCGTTGCGGTCGACCAGCTCCTGGACCCCGATGCCCTCCGCCTCCGCCGCGAGGACGTTCTTGAGGGAATTGTCGTCCGTGCCGGTCAGGAAACGGACCTGTTCGCCGGACTGCCGGCTGTGCCGGGCGAGCACGTCGGCCTGGACCAGCTCCAGGGCGAAGCCCAGATGCGGCCGGGCGTTGACGTACGGGATGGTGGTGGTGATGTAGGTACGCGTAGCTGTCATGGAAGCCTCCTTCTGTCCCGGGCGGGGCTTCCACCTGCACATACGCGAAAGAGGCCCCGTTTCCGGGGCCTCGGTACGTCACACGTCCGACTCAGCGGCCCCGTCTGCGGGGCATCATCGGGAACGAGTGCGTGGTCATGCGGGGAGGCTAACAGAGCCCGGCGGGCGGCTCCGGGCAATTTCCGCGGGCACCGCCGCGCCCCCCGGGTCATGCGGCGAGGGCACGGTCGATGCGCCGCAGGACCGTCTTGTGGGTGACATGCCTGCGCAGCCCGTCCAGTTCCAGCCGCGCGTCGGCGGTGCCGATGCGCGTGAGGGCCACCACGCCGGCTTCCGCGACCCTCACGGGGTACGCGCCGGAACCCGGCAGCGCTCTCAACGAGGTCTCGACCAGGCGGGCGAGCGCGTCACAGGTGTCGTCACGGGGTGGCAGCAGCGACAGCAGCCAGGCGAGTGCGCGCAGCGCCTGGGCGTTGTACGGGTCGTAGGCAGCGGGGCCCCGCGAACCCCGCAGCGGCACGCTGCGCTCCCGGCCGACGAGTTCGAACCACCGGTGCGCGCTGCGACGGACCGACTCCGGCCCTGCCGCGTCGAGCAGGTCCCGGCCGGCGTCCAGCCACTTGGCCGACGGCACACCCGCGCTGACCGGGGCCCGGTGGCCGAGCAGCCGGTGCCACGGCTCACCGCCCGCCGCCGCGTCCTCGAGTGCCTGATCGGCCCATGCCTCGCCCGGGTTGAGCACGGGACCGGGGAAGCGGGTCAGCACCTCACGGAGGGCCGGCTCGGCGTGGTAGTCGATCACGGTGCGCCGGAGCGTCGCCAGCACCTCCGGGCCGGGTATGCGTCCGGCTTCGATCTCGGCATCCGCGAGCTCCCACTCCCGGTGGCCGAACGCCACGTGTTGACCGGCCAGTTCCGTGAGCACTGCCTGGCGCTCCCCGGCCATCAGGTCCGGATCGAGACCGCGGGCCACTCCGGTCGCCACCACCAGCAACTCGGCCCTGAGGTACGAGGTGTTCCTGCGGAAGGCCTCGGCGGACGGCGCGTCCGCCGGTGTCGTGCGCGCATGCCACTCGGCCCAGATGCCCGCCAGCTCCAGCCGGTCACGGTCCGGCAGCTGCCGCAGCCACGCCATGGCCTCGGCACCCGGCCCGGTCATGCATCCGTTGTGGCACGCGGCCTCCATGACCGACCGGGCGAGCCCGGCGAGGTCTCCGCGCTCCGCGAACCCGCGGTGGACCGCACCTTGCTCCACCAGGATGTCGGGGTTGCTCAGCCATCTGCTCATGATCGGGAGCGTAGACGGCACCACTGACAGGAGCACGGTTGAGCACTGCGAGGTAGGTTCTGGTGCAAGAACAGCGTGCCGTCACGGCTCTGCCCGGGGCGCGGATGGCCGGGACGGCGGTGACGGCCGTGCCGGTTGCACGGCGAGGGGCAGGAATTCGATGGCCGGCATCACCCCGACCGAGTGGTGGGAACTGCTGCCCGCGGGCATCCGCGAACTGGCCGACGGCTACGTCCTCCAGGACGCGCGCATGCGGGCGGTCCGGACCGTCTTCGAAGCGGGCCGCGCACGTGGGCTGGGGCTCGCCGACGCGCAGCTCGTCGTACACGACCGCTATCTCCACCACGGCGACCGGATCGCCCGCACCCCCGACAGCCCGCTCGACCTGAACTCCTTGGCCGCACTGGCGTCCGGTGTCCGGGGCCGTGTCGTGGCGATCGAGGCCGTCTGGGACGGCGACACGGTCCACGACTGGTTCGTGGTGCTGCTGGCCGTCACCGCCGACCCCACAGGGGACCACGCGCTGGCCGTGGTCCACCGGGACGCGGCCGTGCGGCATCTCGGTGACGAGGACCTGTGCAGGCGCCATCCGTCAGCGGTGGCGGCCGAGCGGGCAGGCAGTGCCCTGGCGGCGCATCTGGCGGTGCCGTTCCACTTCGCGAGCCCGCATACGCCGGACGACGAAGCCCCGCGCCTGCACGCGTGACCGACCACGGTGTCAGGGCGGGCTGCCGCCCTCCTGCGACGTGAGGCGGGCGACCTCCCGCATGGTGCGCAGGATCTCCGGCCGTGCCGCCGGGCGGGAGGCGAGGCCGCGGGGGCTGGGGTGCCAGGTCGCCAGGGTGCGGACCGCCGGGGCGTAGCGGGCGACGTAGGCCGCCCAGCCGGCCTGGGCGCTCCGGCCCATGGGCACGACGACCTCCAGCTTCGGGAGCAGCGAGATCACTTCGTGGAGGAACGGCGCCGCTCGCTGCACTTCCGTACGTCCCGGCGCGGCGATCCGGTCGGCCGTGCCCAGGTACCACGGCACGATGTTCCAGTGCAGGGAGTGCTCGTAGGGCAGTCCTGCCTCGCGGCGGAGCAGCCAGCAGTTCTGGGCGGTCGGGTCGTTGTTGTCGACGGAGATGATTCCGCTGCCCGTACGCCGTCGGCCCGCCTCGCTTCCCACGGCCGTGCCGGGCGCCTCCAGCAGGAAGAGGCTGCGCGCCTCGACTCCGCCGGAGGCCGGGTCGAACCATGGAACGGACTCGCCCTGACCGAGCCGTTCACGCAGGTCGGCCACCCAGTCGTTGAGCGGCCGCACCGACGGACCGGTACGTACCGCCTTGAGCCGCGCGGTGAGGAAGACGGGATCCCGCAGGCTGCGCGGAGCCGTGGTGGGCGCGAAGCTTTTCGGAGACATGTCGCGAAGTATGCCGCGCAGGGGCGCGATTCAGCGTGAATTGCCCGCGCGCGCCGCGCAGTTGGCCGCGCCGTCCGCCCCGGCGGCCGCCACGGCGTCGAGCTCGTCGATCGCCTGAGCGGCCTCCGCGCGTACCTCCGCGTCGGGATGAAGGAGCAGCCGCTCGGCAACGGCCCTGGCGCCGGGGTCATGGGTGGCCGAGAGGATGAAGGGCACGTAGGCCAGTTCGCGCGGGCGCAGCTCCGCCGTTGCGCCGGCGATCGGCTCGAGCAGCGCGTACGGGATCCGGTAGCGGACGACCGCGTGCGACAGGGCGTTGAGGCAGGCCTCCTGCACGACGCGGTCACATTGCGAGGTAACGGCCCGGACGAGAACGGTCACCACCCGCTCGGCGTCCGCCTGTTCAAGGCTGCCGGCCTCCAGAACGTCGCCGAGTTCGTCGGCCGCCGCATCGGGACGCGGCGACTGCGTCGCGGCATCGCGGCCCACCAGGTCCTTGTGGTCGAGCGTCGCACAGAGCGCTTCCGCACGGCCGGCGGGAGCGCGGGGATCTCGTGACGTGGCCATGCCCCAGTCTCGCAGCCGCTCACGCCGTGGGCACGCCGTCCGGGAACGCCTGTTCCGTCCAGATCGTCTTGCCGGAGCGGGTGTAGCGGGTGCCCCAGCGCTGGACGAGCTGGGCGACGATGAACAGGCCGCGGCCGCCCTCGTCCTCGGCCGTGCTGTGCCGCAGGTGGGGTGAGGTGTGGCCGGTGTCCGCCACCTCGCACAGGAGCGTGCGGTCGCGGATCAGGCGGAGTTGAAGCGGTCCCTCCGCGTACCGGACCGCGTTGGTGACCAGTTCGCTGACGACCAGCTCGGTCGAGAACGCCAGTTCCTCGAGACCCCAGGTGCTGAGCTGCCCGGTGATGAGTTCCCGCGCGCGGCCGGCCGCCACCGCTTCCGCCGGCAGCTCCCACATCGCGACCTGGCCGGCGTCGAACTCGCGGGTGCGGACCAGGAGGAGGGCGGTGTCGTCGGCGGTCGTACCGCCCGGCAGGAGCTCGGTGACCACCCGGTCGCACAGTTCCTCCAAGGGCATGTCCCGGTGGTCGGCGAGCACGTGGCCCAGCATGTCGAGCCGCTCGTCGATGTCGCGGTCACGGGCCTCCACCAGGCCGTCGGTGAACAGGGCGAGCAGGCTGCCCGCGGGCAGGCCGATCTCCATCGACTCGAACGGCAGCCCGCCCAGCCCCAAGGGCGGTCCCGCGGGCAGCTCCGGGTAGTGGTACGAGCCGTCCATGGCCACGACCGCCGGCGGCAGATGCCCGGCGCGTGCCATCGTGCAACGGCCGGAAACCGGGTCGTAGACCGCGTAGATGCAGGTCGCGCCCGTCGTCACGTCGGGATGCGGGCCTGCCGCGACGTACGCTGCGGCCGCCTCCCCCGTGCGCCCCTCCCCCGGCCCGTGGAACCCGTCGGAGGTGGGGACCACCAGGTCGTCCAGCCGTGCGAGGAGTTCGTCGGGCGCCATGTCCAGCTCGGCGAGGGCCTCCACGGTGGTGCGCAGGCGTCCCATCGTGACCGCGGCCGGCAGACCGTGGCCGACGACGTCACCGACGACGAGCCCGACACGTGCGCCGGAGAGCGGGATGAGGTCGAACCAGTCGCCGCCGACCCCGGTGGCCCCGTCGGTCGGCAGGTAGCGGTGCGCGACCTCCACGGCGGAGTGCCAGGGAAGGTGCTGCGGGAGCAGCTCGCGCTGGAGGGTGAGGGCCGCGGCGTGTTCGCGGGTGAAGCGGCGGGCGTTGTCGATGCAGACGGCGGCCCTGGCCACCAGTTCGTCGGCCAGGGCGACCTCTCCGTTGTCGAAGACCGCCGGCCGGCCCTCACGCGTGAAGGTGACGAGGCCCAGGGTTTCGGAGCCGACGCGCAGCGGCACGACGAGCGCGTTCTCGTCGAGCACCTTGCCGCCGGAGGACAGGCTGCGGAGCTGCGGCGTACCGGGCGGGTACTCGACGACCGTGCGTGCCGCCCGCGCCGGCGCCCTGGCGACCCTGACGAAACCGCCTCTGGGCGGCCAGCCGGTTCCGGTGTCGCCGCCTTCGAGGACGCCCGGCGCGATGTCGACCTCGACCGCGGAGGCGAAGCCGGGCACCGCCACGTCCGCGAGTTCCTGGGCGGTGACCGCCGCGTCGAGGGTCGTGCCGACGCGGCGCCCCGCCTCGACCAGCAGGGCCAGCCGGTTCTGGGCGTCGTAGCGGTCGGTGATGTCGAAGGCGTCCTCGCACACGCCCAGCACCCGGCCCTCCGCGTCCTCCAGCCGGTAGTACGAGCACGACCACAGATGTTCTCTGCCGGGATCGCTGGGCAGCTGCCCGAGGAAGTGCACATCGAGCACGGGTTCGCCGGTGTCGAGGACCTGGCGCATGACGCCGTCGAGCGTGCGTGGGTAGCCCTCGGTGACGAGTGTGCCGCCCGGGTACAGCTCGTCCGCGTGCGTGCCCCGGTACTGGGCGAACGGCCGGCCGATCTCCGCGCTGGAAGCGGCGTTCGCCCAGGCGAGCCGGAGATCCGTGTCGTAGATCGCCAGCCCGATCGGTGACTGGGTGGCCAGGCCGTCGAGCATCGCCAGGCGGGACTCCCACACCCGCAGCCGCTCGGACTCCGCCAGGACCAGGACCCGCGTGGCCGTCCCGCCGCCGGCCAGCTCGGACACCGCCACTTCGACGGGGACGCCGTGACCGTCGCGGTGTCGCGCGAGCCGGGGCTCGTGGCCGCGGAAGGGCAGCCCCGGTGCGGCGGGCGGGGCGGGGGGCGGGGCCGCGGCGGGAGCGGCCGCCGCGGAAGGGGCGGCGGCCGGCGCGGGCTCCGACGGGTCGGCCGGAATGCCGGAACCCGCTGCGAGCGCGGTTCCGCACAGGAACGCGTCGACGGGCCGGCCGAGGATGTCCCCCGGCCCGTATCCGAGCAGTGCCTCGGCCGCCGGGCTCCACCCGATGACCCTGTTGCGGGCATCGAGGACCACCGTGGCGGCGACAGCGAGGTCGAGCGGGCCACGGAGATCCTCGCCCTCCACCGGTCTCCATGTCCGCCAGGCGCTTGCCGCGTCCCACGTGCCCGCAGCCTGCACAGACCCGTTCATCCTCTTCAGAATCTGCCTGCCCCGCCGGATGCACAAGCGTTGGCGGTGAGCGGGGAGCCCGGGACCGTGCCGCCGGATGTCACCGGGTGGCACGTCCCCGGTCGGAGCCCGGCACTCACCGGGCGTGCCGACCGCGACTACCCGGGCGGCTCGTCCCTCTCGACGACCCTGGCGAGGTGGTCGAGTGCCATGCGGGTGCCGGTCTCGTTGTCGGCGGCCGGGACGGCGTCGGGAACGCCTTCGTGAACGATGACGACATCGGTGCCGCCGTCCGCGTCGGTGAGCGTGGTCGTCATCGTCATCTCCCCGCGAAGGGCCGGATCCGCCGTCTCGAACTCGAGCACTTCGACCACCGTCTCGTCCGGGACCAGCCTGGCGAAACGGCCGTGGTAGGTGTCGGTGTGCGGGACCGATTTTCCGGTGCCGGCCGGCGCGTCGTACGTGAGCGAGACGCGGAACCTGCCGCCTTCGCGGGCGTCGAATTCGTGGACGTGGCTGCTCATGCCTTCCGGAACCCGCCACCTCGCGACGGCGTCGGCGTCCAGCAGCGCCCGGTAGACGGCCGCGCGCGGGGCTCTGATGTGCCGGGACACCTGCGTCGAGTACATGTGGGGCAACGTATCGCTCCCGCGGCAGGGCGGGCCGGGACCGGCGCGGTGAAGCGGTCGCCGGTCCGTGGTTCGGTGGTCGACGCTCTGCCGATCAGGGCTCGGCGCCGCTAGGAGCCGCCTCTCACTGGTCGGTGCTCCCCGGGAGTGGCCCGCGCGTCCGGGTGCCGGAGTGAGCGGATCCGAGGTCAGGGCAGGGTGAGGATGCGAGGGCCGTCCTCGGTGACGGCGATGGTGTGTTCGATGTGGGCGGCTCGGCTGCCGTCGATCGTGCGCAGGGTCCATCCGTCGGGGTCGGTGTAGTAGTCGTTGCGCCCTCCGGCCATGAGCATGGGTTCGATGGCGAGAGCGAGGCCGTGGCGCAGGGGGAAGCCGCGACCGGGCCGTCCGTGGTTGGGGACGTGGGGGTCCTCGTGCATCTGGCGGCCGATGCCGTGGCCGCCGAAGTCTGCCGGCATGCCGCAGTCGGCCTTGCGGGCGACCGTGCTGATGGCGTGGGAGATGTCTCCGATGCGGTGGCCGACGGTGGCGGCGGCGATGCCTGCGTCCAGGGCCTGCTGGGTGGCGGCGATGAGTTCGACGTCGGCCGGGCGTGGGGTGCCGACGGTGAAGCTGATCGCGGCGTCGCCGGTCCAGCCGTCGAGTTCGGCCCCGCAGTCGATGCTGACCAGGTCGCCGTCGCGCAGGCGGTAGCCGTCCGGGATGCCGTGCGCGACGGCGTCGTTGACGGACGCGCAGATCACGGCGGGGAAGGGGATGGGGGCGAAGGAGGGCCGGTAGCCCAGG
Source organism: Streptomyces kurssanovii (assembly GCF_040677245.1). Taxonomy (NCBI): domain Bacteria; kingdom Bacillati; phylum Actinomycetota; class Actinomycetes; order Kitasatosporales; family Streptomycetaceae; genus Streptomyces; species Streptomyces kurssanovii. The sequence continues at coordinate 25,179 of NZ_JBFAQK010000028.1, read as the reverse complement.
AACGGAGAGCGCGCTCCCGCCTCGGCGAGAACGGCGCGGGCGGCTTCGTCGAGGTCCCGCATGCGCACTCCCACGGCTGCCGCCGAGCGGGCGGCCGCGAGTGCGTGGGCGACGACGCGTCCGGCTTCTCGCATGGCCTCCAGGGCCGTGTCGGTCTTGATCTCCACCATGTGTCGTGACTCCCTGCGATGCGACACCATCCAATACTTATACCGGTATTAGTATCACGGGTATGGTGAGAGTTCCTGGCCGCGCAGGGCCTTGGAGCCGAACCACGTGGGCGACAGAGCCCAACCACCTCGGCGACAAGCGGAGTCAGCGGCGGACCGCGCCCCGGAAGGAACATGAGCATGGCCAAGCCCGTCGGTCCCACCGGCCCGCAGTCGGTCGACCGCGCGCTGGAGATCCTCGACGCCGTCGCGGAGGCACCCGGACCGGTCGGGGCGAAGGCGCTCGCGCGTCGGCTGGGATGCTCGCTGTCGACCGTGTACCACCTGCTGGGGCCGCTCACCGCCCGCGGGCACCTGGTCCGCACTCCCGCCGGGTACGCCCCGGGGCCCCGGGTGGCCGCGCTGCACCGGTCGTTCCGGCGGCACCTGGGGCTCGGCCCGCAGATCGCCGAGCTGCTGCCGCGCCTGCGGAGGGCGACCGGGGCGGAGGCGTACTTCTCGGCGTACCGCGACGGCCGGATCGTCATGATCGACAGCACGGTGCCGGTCACGGACGTCGCTCATCCCTTCGCGCCGGGGCCGGAGACGCGGGCGCATGCGACCGCTCACGGCAAGGCGCTGCTGGCGGCGCTGCCACGGGCCGCGCGACGGCGGTACCTCGCCGAACACGGCATGGCCCGCTTCACCGACCGCACCATCACGGGCGCCGAGCGGTTCGAGGCCGAGCTGGCGCGGGTGCGGGGGCAGGGCCTCGCCGTGTCGATCGGCGAGGCCGACCCCGCGTTCACATGTCTGGCCACGACGCTGCCGGACCGGCCCGGCGCTACGGACGGTGCGGTGCACGCCCTGTCGGTGTCGCTTCCGACCGCCGAGTTCCGGCGCCGGCACGGGGAGATCCGGGCGGCGGTGGCGCAGGCCGCTTCCGGCGCGCCCTGGTGAGGCGCGCAGAGCGACGGGACCGGGGGGACGTTTTCCGGCAGGGCCGGAAAACGGCGCGTCACAGATGGCTCCCGCGCTGCCGGAGCGCCACCGTGTACGCATGATCTTCATCGCCGTCAGGTTCACCGTCCGCCCCGAGTACAGCGACCGCTGGCTCGACATCGTCGACGACTTCACCCGCGCGACCCGCGCCGAGCCCGGAAACCTCTTCTACGACTGGTCGCGCAGCGTCGAGGAGCCGAACAGGTTCACGCTGCTGGAGGCCTTCGCCGACGCGGACGCGGGGGCGGCGCATGTGGCCTCGGACCACTTCCGGGCGGGCATGGAGTCGATGGCCACGGCGATCGCCACCACGCCGGAGATCATCAACGTCGAGGTGCCCGGCCAGGGCTGGAACGAGATGGCCGAGCTCAAGCCGGCACGCTAGCCCCACCGGCCCGGGGCGGCGACGTCAGGCCGGCTGTCGGTGGGCGTGTGCGAGGGTGCTGCGCATGGAGACGACACCCGACGGACGCCCGATCCCGCCCCCGCAGGCCGGTGAACGGGCCATGCTGGAAAGCTGGTTGGAGTTCCACCGCGCGACGCTGGCGCTGAAGTGCGCCGGCCTCGACGACGCCCAGGTGCGCCGCGCCTCTGTGACACCGTCGTCGATGACGATCCTGGGCCTGGTCCAGCACCTGGCCGAGGTCGAACGGAACTGGTTCCAGCGCGTGTTCGCGGGCCACGACGTCCCGCTGCTCTACGGCGAGGACGGCGGATTCGGCTACGCCCTCGCCGCGGACCGCGGGATCGACGAGGCCATGGCAGCCTGGCGGGCCGAGGTCGACCGGAGCCGTGAGCTGATCGCCGACGCCTCGCTCGACGACGCCGGCAGGCTCTCGCAGGAGAACGCGGCGGTGCTCGGCGGCGAAGGAGTGTCCCTGCGCTGGATCCTGGTCCACATGATCGAGGAGTACGCGCGCCACAACGGCCATGCGGACCTGCTGCGGGAGAGCCTCGACGGAGTCACGGGCGCGTAGCGGTGACCGTTCCGGCGGCACGAGAGCGCGACCTCCGCCGCGTCAGCGGACCACCACCGTCCGCTGGGCCGAGAAGTCGCCCCACTTGCCGTCCGGCAGCTTCGCCCGGAGCTTGACGCTGTAGCGGGTGCCGGGCTCATCCGTGACGGTCATGGTGTACACAGCCGTCCCGGCGGGCGGCTCCGCGCCCCAGACGATGGTGGTCGCCAACCTGCCGTTCAGATACAGCTGGTGCTCCTTGACCGGGGCGCCCGTCCGCGGCGGGTTCCATCGCAGCTCGACGGCGCCCTTGCGGGAGCTCGCCTCGAGATCGGTGGGCGCCGTGCTGCCGCCGCCGTCGCCCGGCGCGGAAGGGGTGGTGAGATCGACGGGGTCACTGTCGGGCGACGAGTTCTCCGCGGCGTCGCGGGCCCGGACGGTGAAGGTGTAGACGGTGCCGGGCCGCAGGCCGGTGACGCGCGCGCCGGTCTCCGTGCCGCTCACGCTGTGGACGCGTGAGTCCTCCTGGTAGATGTCGTACGACGTGACGCCGGTGTCGTCGGCGGCCCGCTCCCAGGTCAGTGTCACCGCGGTGCCGCCGTCCGTACGGCCCTTGACCCTTGCCGGCCGGCTCGGGGCCCGGCGGTCTTCCGGCGCGGGGGCCGGGGTGGTCACGGATATCGGGGCGCTGGGCGCGGACAGGTTTCCGGCCGCGTCCCGCGCCCGCACCGTGAAGCTGTACGCGGTCCGGGGCGCCAGTCCGTCGACGTCCACCATGTGCTTGCTGCCGGGCAGGGACTTGACCTTGGTGCCCTTGCGGTAGACCTCGTAGCCGGTGACCGCCTTGTTGTCGGAGGACTTGTCCCACATGACGTGGACGGACGTGGCGCTGCCCGCCTGGGCGGTCACTCCGGAGGGCGTCGACGGCGGCTTGTCGTCCACGGCCTCGCCGGCGCAGGCGGTGAGGGTCGCGAGGGCGGCGAGCGCGGTGCAGGCCGCGACAAGGAGGACGGCGTAGCGGGGCGGCGTGGCAAAGGTGGGGGGACGGTGCACGGTCGGGCCTCCGCGTGACGGACGACGGGCATTGGTCCAGACCTGTATGCCACAGTCCGGTGTTCCCCACAAGGCACCCGGGGCGCGGGTCCGTCGGCACCGGCCGCGCCGCCTCCGTACCTTGCGTGAGCCTGATGCCTTCCTTATGGCTTCTTGAAGAAGCCCTCAGGGAAGGTACGACACCGTTCGAACCGGCTTACGATCTCGGCAACCCCCCACCGTGATCCCGGTGGGCGCAGCGGCGCCCCCCGGGATCCCGATTGCTCAGCCGTCTTCCTCCCGAGGTGTCGTAAGCATGGGTTCTCGTCGAGCCGCTCGCCCCAACGCCCGCTCGCACGCCCGGCCCAGGACGGGTCTGCGGGCCCGTAGCGCCGTGCTGGCGCTCGGCGTGATCACCGTCACGGCCGGGGTCGGAGTCACCCTGGCCACGGGCGGCGGGGACGAGGGCGGAGCGAACCGGGTGGAGACCAACGCGGCCGGGGACGTCGCCGAGGCGGGCGGCGAGGAGACCCCGGCGAGCCCGTCGCTCCTCGCGTCGCCCTCGCCCTCCGCGAGCGCGAGCGCTTCGCCGAGCAAGAGCGTCACCGCCTCCGCCGCGCCGAAGCGGGCACCGAGCCCGACGGCGTCCACGACGAAGCCCCGGACACGGACGACGACGCAGGCGGCGACCGGCGCTCCCGGGGGCGGCGACCGGCCGGCCTCGTCCTCCGGCGGGTCCGGCTCCGGCACATCGGGCGGTTCCGGCGGCTCGGACCCGAGCGGCCCCGAGGCCGAGGTCCTGTCGCTCGTCAACAAGGAGCGCGCTTCCGCGGGATGCTCACCGCTCACCGCCAACGCGAAGCTGACGCAGGCCGCCGACGACTACAGCGACGTCATGGCCCGCAGCGGCGTGATGTCGCACACCGGGCCCGACGGCTCCACGATGACGACCCGCGTCGAGGCCGCCGGATACGTCTGGTCGACGCTGGGCGAGAACATAGCCAGGGGGCAGGCGGACGCCGCCTCCGTGATGAATTCATGGATGAACAGCCCCGGCCATCGCGCGAACATACTGAACTGCTCGTTCAAGGAGCTCGGCGTCGGCGTCCACTTCGGCGACGGCGGCCCGTGGTGGACGCAGAACTTCGGCGCCGGCCGCTGAGGCCTGTGCGCTTGCGCACTGTCGTGCACGCCGTCCCGGACCGTGACGGACGCCGCCGCGCCGCATCGCCCGTACGGCCCGGTTCGAGAGGCCAGGCCGGCATCCGGCTGGACCGGGCGCGACGACGCGGTTGGGGCCCCGGCGTTGCCGGGGCCGCGAGATCACAAGGAACGTCGCCGCAGCGGCCGTAGGCCCCCTCACACCAGCCCGAAGGACACCCGCACCCGCGCGCCGCCCATCGGGGCGCGGGTGATCTCCAGATGTCCGTCCGCGGCCTGCGCCGCTCGCGCCACGATGTCCAGGCCGAGCCCGGTGCTGCCCGCGCCTCCCACGCTGACGCCGCGGGTGAGAGCCGCCTGCGGATCTGCGACGCCGGGACCGGCGTCGTCCACGGTCAGCACCACGTGCCGGTCGTCGCGTTCCACCCGCACCGCGAAGCCGGTGCCCTGCGGGGTGTGCCGGAAGACGTTGCCGATCAAGGCGTCCACCACCGCGGCGAGGTCGTCCTCCAGGAACCGGACGGGCGTCCGCCGTGGTGTGAAGGAGCGCTCGCAGATCCGGTTCTGCTGCTTGGCGAGCACCGACCAGAAGTCGAGTCGCATCGCGACGACCTCCGCCACCTCGCAGGGCCGCACCGGCGCCTGGCCGCTGCCCTGGCCCGCGGCCAGCGGGGTACGGGCGGCGGTGATGATCGAGTCGAGTTCGCTCTCCAGCTGGGAGACGGCCGCGGTGATCCGCCGGGCTCCCGGCGAGGGGCCCATGAGGTCCGCCTCGAGGTACAGCGCGGTCAGCGGGGTGCGCAGACGGTGCGAGAGGTCGGCGACCATCTCGCGTTCGATGGCGAGCAGTTCCACGACCCGGTCGGCCATGGTGTTGAAGGCCACGCCGGCGTCCTGGAGTTCCGGCGGACCGTCCGGTTCCACCCGCACGTCCAGGTCGCCGGAGCCGAGCGCCAGCGAGGCGCGTTTCAGGCTCCGCGAGGACCGGACGACCCGGGCGCCCAGCCGGTCGGCGACGAGCACGGAGCCGCCCACCAGCCCCAGGGCCAGCAGCGACATCACGCCCCAGGAGGCCCACACCCCGCGGGTCAGGTCCGCGGCCGGCACGTACGCCTCGACGACGACGACCCGGTCCCCCGGCAGCACGACGGGCTGGAGGTAGACCCACCCCTCCGCGGTGTCCATGGCCAGCGTGCCCCGGCTGCGCACCGCCCGGTCGAGCGCTTCGCGCGGGGCGTGCGGGGTGCCGACGAAACCGCCGTCCGGGAGCCGTACGGCCAGCCGGTCGTGGGAGTCCAGCTCCGCGACGGCCTGCTGGACGTCGCTCCGGCGGGTGGTGAGGGCGAGGACCGGGGACAGGGCGGACGCCCGCTGCTCCGCGGCGGTGGTCACCCGGTCGCGGGCCTGCTCGCGGACCAGCAGGGCGAGGGGGATGAGGAAGGACAGCGCGACCATCGACGTCACGGCCAGCGCGATCCCGGCGAGTGCGCGTCTCATGAGGGCGAAGTGACCAGTTTGATGCCGATTCCTCGCACAGTGTGGAGATATCGGGGATCCGACGCCTTTTCGCCCAATTTCCGACGGAGGGCGGACAGATGGACGTCCACGGTCTGGTCCTCCAGGTACGGCTGCTGCCACACCTCGGCGAGGATGCGCTTGCGGGACATCACCTGGTCCGCGTGCGCCGCCAGATACGCGAGAAGATCGAACTCCCGGCGGGTGAGAGCGAGCTCACGCCCGGCGAGATGGGCGGTGCGCGCCCGCGGGTCGATCCGCAGCTCCCCGACCTGTACGACGGGCTGCCGGTCGACGGCGTCCTCGGCCGGCCCCGACCGGCGCAGCACGGCGGCCAGCCGGGCGGCCAACTGGCCACCGGAGAACGGCTTGACCATGTAGTCGTCGGCCCCCGCGTTGAGCAGCCTGATGGTCTCCGTGTCGTCGTCGCGGGCGGTGGCGACCAGGACGGGCACCCGGGATATGCCCCGGATCATCCGCAGGACGTCGAGCCCGTCCAGATCGGGCAGCCCGAGGTCGAGCACCACGATGTCGGGCGGGCACTGGGTCACCTCGCGCAGCGCCTCGAAGCCCTGGTGGGCGGTCTTCACCGCGTACCCGTGTCCGGTGAGGACCTCGATGAGCGCGGCCCGGATGACAGGGTCGTCCTCGACGACAAGTACGGAGGCCATGAGCAGGCACGTTAGCCGGTCCGTCAGTATGGTGTCGTGTCCCGCCTTCCGCGTTATCTGCTCATCTGGCTGTCGTGCACCGCGGCCAGTGTCACGGCCGTGATGATCACGGTCCATTTCGTGGTGGGTTCGACCAGACCGACGGCACCGGTCGCGCAGTCCGCGCCCAGGGACTTCGCGGCGTCGCCCCGGCCGTCCTCCCCCGCGGCCCGCCCCTCCCCCTCGCCCAGCCCCGAGCCGACGCCGAGCGTGCGCACGCCGTCACGGTCGCCGTCCCCGACGACCGAGAAGCCGCGCACGGCGACGCCGACACCGGCGGCCCGCACGACGCCGCCCCCGCCCCAGGAACAGCCCGTCACGCCGCCGGACAGCGGCCAGGGCTGCGAGGAGGGCGGCTCCGGTGTGCACACGATCTCGTCCCAGGGCGGCAAGGCGACCGTGCGCTACGGCAGCGGCGGTGTGTGCCTCATCTCGGCGGTGCCGAACGAGGGCTTCACGGTCAGCACGTCGCAGACCGCGCCGGAGACGCTGACGGCGACCTTCTCGGCCGCGCGCCACCGCTCGGAGATCACCGCCACGACCGAGCCCTCCGACCGGGCGAGCGTGCGCGAGACGTCGTTCTGACCGCCTCGGGCCGGAAACCTTTCCGGCCTCGGCGGCAACTGCTTGGCATGCCCCTACCAACAGAGGGGGCATCCCCCACGCAGAACGGGAACGACGCATGAGCGAGACAGGCCGCAAGGCACGGCACCGCCGCGGGAGAAGGGCGCTGCGGATCGGTGTCCCGCTGGCCCTGACAGCCGCGGTGGGTCTGGCGTACGGCACGGACTTCGGGCTCTTCGGCCAGGACGCCCGGCAGGAAGCCGCGGCGGCCGGCACCACGCCGTGGACCGATGACGTCGCCGACGGTTTCGCGTCGGTCGACGCGCTGGGACAGAAGGGGACGTACGGCGGACGGGACGGCAGGACCGTCACCGTGCGGACGCAGGCGGACCTGGAGAAGTACGCGACCGCCGCCGAACCCTACGTCATCGTCGTCGCCGGCACGATCGCCATGAACCCCAAGGGCAAGGAGATCAAGGTCACCTCGGACAAGACGATCGTCGGCTCCGGCACCTCGGGCCACATCGTCGGAGGCGGCTTCTTCCTCGGGCAGGGCGTCCACAACGTGATCATCCGGAACCTGACCATCCGGGACTCGTACCACGGCACATGGAACGACAAGGACCACGACTGGGACGCCGTCCAGATGGACGGCGCGCACCACGTCTGGATCGATCACAACGACCTGCGTCACATGGCCGACGGCCTGATCGACAGCCGCAAGGACACCACCTATGTGACGGTGTCCTGGAACAAGCTGAGCGACAACAACAAGACGTTCGGCATCGGCTGGACGGAGAACGTCACCGCCGACCTCACGATCCACCACAACTGGTTCCACGAGACCGAGCAGCGCAACCCGTCCACCGACAACGTGGCCCACGCCCACCTCTACAACAACTACCTCCAGGACGCCCCCGGCACGGACATCACGACCGCCTACGGCAACTACGCCCGCGGCAGGACCCGGATGGTCCTGGAGAACAGCTACTTCCAAGGCCTGCGCAACCCTGTCATCAAGGACAGCACGGCCGCCGTCGTCCAGCGCGGCAACGTCTTCTCCGGCACGAGCGGCCGCAACGAGAGCGGCGGCACGGCGTTCGACCCGCGGGCGTACTACGACTACACCCTCGACCGGGCGGCGGACGTTCCCGCACTGCTGAGAGCGGGGGCAGGGCCGAGGGCCGCCCTCGGAGCCGCGGCCGACGCCTCCGCGGCCGCCGGCACCACCCTCACGGTCGCCAAGGACGGCACCGGCCGGTACACGAGCGTGCAGAAGGCCGTCGACGCCGTCCCGGCGGGCAACACCGCCCGCGTGGTGATCAACGTGAAGCCCGGCACCTACCGCGAGACGGTCAAGATCCCCGCCGACAAGCCCCACATCACGATCCAGGGCACGGGGGTCAGCCGCAAGGACACCGTCATCGTTCACGGGAACGCCGCCGGCACGCCGAAGCCGGACGGTTCAGGAACCTACGGCACCAGTGGCAGCGCCACCGTCGCCGTGGAGGCCGACGACTTCCAGGCCCGTAACCTCACGGTCTCCAACGACTTCGACGAGGCGAGGAACCAGCACCTGAACGGACACCAGGCGGTGGCCCTGCGCACCGCCGCCGACCGCGTCGTCCTCGACAGCGTCATCGTCAGCGGCGACCAGGACACCCTGCTGCTGGACACCCGCTCCAAGGACGCCCTCGGCAGGGTCCACATGTCCAACTCGTACGTCATCGGCAACGTGGACTTCATCTTCGGCCGCGCGACCGCCGTGATCGACAGGTCCGTCATCACCCTCAAGAAGCGGTGGAACGGGACCTCCGCCGGCTACGTCACGGCCCCGAGCACCCCCGCGCACCGCAAGGGATTCCTCATCACCCGCTCCACCGTGAACGGCGACGTGTCCGCGGGCAGCTTCCACCTCGGCCGCCCGTGGCACGCCGGCGGGGACGCGACGCTCGACCCGCAGACCACGGTCCGCGACTCCAGCCTCAGCAGCGCGGTGCGGACCGCGCCGTGGACGGACATGAGCGGCTTCTCCTGGAAGGACGACCGCTTCGCCGAATACCGGAACACCGGCCCCGGGTCCGGACCGGCGGGCACCGACCGGCCCCACCTGACCGACGCCCAGGCCGCCGGCCAGGAACCGGCGGACTGGCTCGGCGACTGGACCCCGACCGCGGGATGACGTGCGCGCCGGACGGCGCGGCGGCGACCGCTTCCCGCACCGTCCGGCGGCCTCGCGACAGGCGCGACCGGCGCGACCGGCAGGGCAACGCCCCTGCGGGCCGCGCCGCGTCCGCGTCCGCGTCCGGGTCCCGGTCCGCGTCCGGGTCCCGGTCAGGCGATGCGCGTACCGGCCCCCGACACCCGTACCCGCTTGTCTCCCGCCCGTAGTTCCACCGTCAGCACACCGGGGCGGCCCATGTCCGCGCCCTGGTGGAGGGTGAGCACCGACGTCTCGGGGACCAGGCCGAGCTCGCGGGCGTACGCGCCGAACGCGCCTGCCGCCGCGCCCGTCGCCGGATCCTCGACGACCCCGCCGACCGGGAACGGGTCGCGCACGTGGAAGACGGTCTCCGACTCCCGCCACACCAGTTGGACCGTGGTCAGGTCGAGACGGCGCATCAGGGCCTCGAGGCGGTCGAAGTCGTACGCCAGGTCCGCCAGCCGTGCCCGGGTGGCGGCGCCGAGCACCAGGTGCCGGGCGCCCGCGAAGGCGATACGCGGCGGCAGTCCGGGATCCAGGTCGGCGGCCGGCCAGTCGAGCGCGGCCAGCGCCTCCGCGACGTCCGCGTCCGCGATCTCCTCGCTGTGCGGCTCGACCGTGGTCAGCGTCGCCCGCAGTGTCCCGTCCTCCTCGGTCACGGTCACCGGGACCGTCCCGGCGCGGGTCGCGAAGACGAGGTCGCCGGTCCCGATCCGCTCGCCGAGGGCGATCGCGGTGGCGACCGTGGCGTGCCCGCAGAACGGCACCTCCGCCTTGGGGCTGAAGTAGCGGATGGTGAACACCCTCCCCGGCTCCCCCTCGAGCCCCTCGGGCGGCGCGGACACGAACGCGGACTCGCTGTACCCGACCTCCGCGGCGACGGCGAGCATCCCGGCGTCGTCCAGTCCCGCGGCGTCCAGGACGACGCCGGCGGGATTGCCGCCGTCGGGATCGCCGGAGAAGGCGGTGTAGCGCAGGACTTCGTTCTTCGTCGTCATGATCGTCCGAACCACCGGGCGGGGCCGTGTTGTTCCCGGCCGGTGCCCGGGGTCTTCCGAGATCGACATCGCAGCTGCGTCAATCGCGGTGATCTTGGTGTTGGTGCCCGTGGCCGGCGCGCTGGAATGCTGGTCGCAGGAGCCGGCCGGGACCGCGGCAGGCTCGACGGCGAGGTGGGGGTTGCGTTTCCGTGGTGGTGTTCCGGACGAACGACGGGCCTGTACGCGGGCGCCGGGTCGCGGACGATGTGGTGGCCGTGCTCGGGATCCCGTACGCCGCGCCTCCTTTCGGGGCGGCGCGGTTCCGGGAACCGCTGCCCGCCGAGCCCTGGACGGAGGTGCGGGACTGCACGCGTTTCGGGCCCGTCGCCCCGCAGTCGGCCGAACTGCCGGGGGCGCCGTCGTGGTCGCCCGGTGACGAGGACGTCCTGACGCTCAACGTGTGGGCCCCGGCGGGCGGCACCTCGCTGCCCGTGCTGGTGTGGATCCACGGCGGGGCGTACACCTTCGGGTCGTCCGCGCAGCCCGACTTCGACGGGACGGCCCTGGCCCGCCACGGCGGGCTGGTCGTGGTGACGATCAACTACCGCGTCGGCTTCGAGGGCTTCGGGCACGTGCCGGCGGACGACGACGGCACGCGTCACCCGGACAACCGCGGGCTGCTCGACCAGGTCGCGGCGCTGCGGTGGGTGCGGGAGAACATCGGCGCGTTCGGCGGCGACCCGGACAACGTCACGGCGGCCGGACAGTCCGCCGGCGCGACCTCGGTGGCCGCTCTGATGGTGATGGACGGGGCCCGGGGGCTGTTCCGCCGCGCGATCGCGCACAGTGCCGTGGGCCCGTGCTGGTCGGCCGCGCTGTCGCGGGAGATCACCGAGCGGGTGGCGGCAGCGGCGGGCGTTCCCGCGACGGCCGCGGCCCTGGCCGCGGCGCCGCCGGAGGCCCTGGTCGCCGCGTCCGACGCGGTCGCGGACGCCTACCGCCGCGATCCGTCGTCCGGCCACCTGCACTACGACCCGGTGCTCTACGCCCCGGTCGCCGACGGTGACGTCCTCCCGGCGGACCCCCTCGCCGCGGTGGCCGCGGGGGCGGGGAGGGAGGTGGACCTGCTCGTCTGCCACACCACACAGGAGTACTGGCTGATGGACGCGGTCGGGAGCAGCGCCGACGTCACGACGGACGAGCAACTGGCCCGTTTCGCGGCCGCCTTCGCGCTGCCCGACGGGCTCCTTGCCGGCTATCGCGACCTGATGCCCGGGGCACCGGTGCTCGATGTCCATCTCGCCGTCTACGGTGACCTGCTGTTCGCCGAGTACAGCAGCAGGCTCGCCGAGGCGCACGCCCGGGCAGGGGGCCGGGCGTTCATGTCCCGCTTCGACCGCCGACGCCCCGGGCCGGACGGCGAGGTACGCGCCTGGCACTGCGCCGACGTGCCCTTGGCATTCGGCAACCACCGCCTCGCCGCAGTGGAGTTCCTCCTCGGCGGCCCGCCCTCCCCGGCGGACGACCGCCTGTCGCGGCGCATGCTCTCGGCGTGGGCGGAATTCGCCTCGACCGGCCGCCCCGGGTGGCCGCCACTCGACGCGACAGGGTCCGGCCCGGCCCGGACCTGGGCCCCGGACGACGACGCGGCGCGCACCCCGCTGCCCGACACCCGGCCGCTGTGGCGGGACTTCGACTACCGGCCGCTGGGTCCTTGACTGTCAGGCCTTGCCCGAGGAGCTGGACCGGGTGATCGCCATGCTTCGCGGGGCGGGGGCGTGATGTGGTCTCGGCCCCGGCCGACCCAGGCGCTTCTCGCGTCCTTCAATCCTGGATCTTCTCCAACTTCCAGGCGAGACGGCGTGCCGCGGGCTCGCCGTCCAATTGGCGAACGAGCGAATATTCACGCGAGTACGGCAGAGGGGATCCGGCTTCCAGGGACTCAGCCATCAGCCTGATCATCTCCCCGAGATTCTTCCAGCGGACTTCACCCCAGAAATCAAGGTCGTAGTCGATCTCCAGGACGGCGCCGTACGTATCGCCGGGCCGGTGGTCGATGAGAAGGCTCTCTCCCGTGTTCGTACCCGCGATGGGAAGCCAGAACGGGTGCGCCCACGGAGTCAGGCCGAGATCTTGGATCTCCTCCTCGGTGAACTGGTCGTGGAACTCTTCGAGCATGTCCGCCATGGCCCCCGGCCCGCACTTGAGCGACTCGGTGCCGTACGGGACGAAGCCACCCGACGGCCAGACAGGGGCGCTGCCTCCGTCGTGGAGTCCGAGCCACTGCACAAGATGCGGGTGGAGCGGGTACGGGACGGCGTCCTGGAGGGACTGAACGGCCTCTTCCGAGGCCGGCGGGCGCAGCGCGGAGAGAGCACCGGTGCACTGGTGCTCTCGAAGCCAGGTCTCGACGCGCTCCCACGGGCGTATGAGGTCGTCCACCAGCGCATCCTGACAGACCTCGGGCCTGAGATCGGTCACGTCCCACATGCAGAGGGCGAGAGCCCAGTACCGTGGCCCGGACCAGGCCTGGGATCCGGTTCCAAGGCGGGAAAACGGCCGCGTGGCAGGCACCGGCCCGTATCGATCCGGGGGGATCACGCACATGCGCATCGGCGTCTATCTCGCACATCCGCGGCCGGGCAGCTTCAACCACGCACTCTTCGACGCGGTCGCCGACGAGTTGCGGGGTCGCGGGTGCGAGGTGATCGCGCACGATCTGTGCGGCGAGGGCTTCCCGCCGGTCCTGACCGCCGGCGAGACGGAGACCGTCCGGGCGTCGGACGAGGCGCCTGATCCCCAAGTGGCCCTCCACCGCGCGGAAGTGGCCACGCTGGACGCCCTGGTGTTCGTCCACCCCAACTGGTGGGGCATGCCTCCGGCCGTCCTCACCGGCTGGGTGCAACGCGTGCTGGTGCCCGGCGTCGCGTACAAGCTCGGCAGCGCCGACGGCGAGCCCGTCGGTCTGCTGACGGCGGGCCGGGCGCTCGTGCTGAACACCTCGGACACCCCGGCCGACCGGGAAGAAGGTGAGTTCCGGGACCCCCTGCAGCGAGTGTGGGCCGCGTGCGTGCTGCCGTACGTCGGTGTCGACGACGTACGGCGGGTGGTCTTCCGTACGGTCACCGACTCGACGGAGCAGGAGCGTGCGGAGTGGCTCCGGCGGGCGCGGAGCGAGGCCGCGGCGCTGGCGTCCGGCTGACCGTTCCCCCGCGCTCGCGCCGCCGGGTCGCCGGGTCGCCGGGTCGCCGGGGGTAGTCGACGGCCCGCCGGGCGGCCGGGTCATCGCCGACGGCCCCCGGGCGTCCCGGTCGTCGCCCGCAGCGGCCTCGCCGCCGGCCGGTCGGCGTCAGCGTGGCCGCGGCGCCGGGCGGTCCAGGAAGCGGTGCAGGGACGCCTTCATCGCGCTGACGAAGGCGTCCCGCACGGGCGCGGGGAGGAGATCGAGGGAGAGGTAGGGGTTGAGGTCCTCCAGCTCGACCAGGAGCAGTTCGCCCGTCCTCGTGCGGCAGGCGTCGACGCGCTGGATGCCGTGGTCGAGGGTGTTCCAGTCGACGAACCTCTTCGCGAAGCGCAGATCCGCCTCGGTGGGCGCGTACGGCTCGAGGACCCACCGCTGCCCGGGGTCGGGGGCGTACAGCGCGTACTGGAAGGCGTCGTCGACGAAGTAGAAGGAGACCTCGTACCGGAAGTCCACCCGCGGCTGGACGAGCAGGTCACCGCGTGCGGCGAGCTTGGCGAGGTCCTGGCGCGGGACGAAGTCCAGGCCTATGGAGTCGGCACCCGCCTTCGGCTTCACCGCGTACTCGGCGGTCTCCGGGAGGCGCGCGAGGTGCTGCGGCCGGTCGACGGTGGGAATGACTGGGTGACCGGCCACGGTCAGGTCCAGCAGATACTGCTTGCCCGCCATGTCACCCCGGCCGTCGAGCGGGTTGTACACCCGGACACCCGTCGCCGCGGCCCGCTCGCGGAACACGTCGTACTCCTTCTGGTAGTGGAGTACGGGGCCGCTGTTGCGGACGACGACGGCGTCGAAGGCGTCCATCAGCTCGGCGGCGTCCAGCGGATGGCACAGCGCGAGGCGGAACTCCTCGCGCAGTCGTGACGTGAGGAAGACGTCCTCGTCGCCGTAGCGCCGTCCCCTGGCCGGATAGGCGAGGTCGGTCACGAACAGCAGGCGAGGGCGGGCGGGCACGGGCATCTCCTCGGACGGTAGGCCGACCGCCAACCTATCCATACGGCCCAAGGCCCCCTGGACCCGCCCAGGGCTCAGCACCGACCGGGGCTCAGCGCCTGTCAGAGCTCAGCGCCGGCCGGACAGCGTGCGCTGCGCGGACTTCCTCTTACGGCCCGCCACAGCCGCCACCGCGCGGTCCGGGTGGTGGCTGTGCAGGCTGTCGAGGACGCGCAGGGAAGTGGCGGGGTCGGCGGAGGCCAAGGCCTCCACCAGGGCCGTGGCGCCGCCCGGCCAGGCGGCGGCCGCCTCGTCGAAGGCGGGGAGCAGGGTCGTGGGCGGGATGTCGGCCGGTCCCGGAATGCCGGTGTCACCGGAGTCGTCGCGGCGCTTCACGTGGACGAGCATGTCGTCGATCCAGCGCTGGTCCAGCTCCTCGACGAGCACCGTGGCGCGCGCTCCGAGCGGGACCGCGTCCTCGGGGACGCTCTCGCCACGGGACAGCAGGAGCCGCCGGGCGGCCGCGCCGGTCACCGGGTCGCCGATCGCGGCGCGCAGGGCGGTGGTGGGGACGCCCGCGAGGTCGAGCTGCGCGAAGTACTCGGCCGTGCGGGCGGCGTTGGCGTCCTCGGACCTGGCCGCGGCGACCGCGGCGAGGAGTTCGCCCCAGGCCTGGTCCGTGCCTCCGTGCCGGTCCACGAAGGCGGCGAGGGCCGAGGCGGCGAGCTGGGTGGGCCAGTGCCGGACCGCCGCGACGGTCTGTGCCGCGTTCCAGCCGGCGACGGTCTCCTGGTCGGGAGCGGCCACATGGCCGACCGTGATCACGTGGCGCATGACGGCCGCGCCCAGGGGGGTGAGCCCGAAGGTGTCGCCCGTCCGGAAGACACAGCCGGTCAGGGCCAGTTGGTCGACCACGGCCGCCAGGCCCTTCGCGGGGGCGTCGATCTCTTCCCGGTCCTCCTCGGTACGGCCGGGCATCCCGAGCAGCACGGAGAGCTCCTCGGGCGACGGGGTCTCGTACGCGTCCGGGGCGCTGCCCGGGACGGGGGCCGGCGCGTCCTCCAGTTCGGGAGCCACTCCGTCGTCCTTGGCGTCGCAGATCTTGCGTGCCACCGAGTCCGGGGTGCTGCCGCGTTCGTAGAGCGAGTAGAGGATGTGCGCGGCGTCGAACGAGTACGCGTCGTCCGGGCCGGTGACCGGTGGCAGCCGTTCGGCCTGCGCGGCCAGGATGTCGGCGGCCAGTTCGAGGAGTTCCTGCGGGGTGCCCCCGGTCCACACGTCGGAGGCGGGACCGGGCAGGCCGCAGCGCTCGGACACCTCGCGCAGCTCGTCGTCGAGGTCTCCGGACGCCAGGGCGGCGGGCAGGGGCGCGGAGTGCAGCAGTCCCTGGATCTCGTCCGGTGCGGGGACGGCGGCCGGGGGCGGCAGCGGGACGGCGGAGTCGCCGTAGTAGTCGAGGTGTTCGTCGAGCATGTGGTCGGCGAGGGACGCGTGCGGCACGGCCTCCGGGCCGGGCGCGAGGGAAGCGTGGCGTCCGGTCAGTGCGCCGTCGAGCCCCGCCGCGGTCCACCGGTCGGTCAACTCGGCGGCGATGTGGTCCAGTTCGCCGGTGAGCGCGTCGTCGGGACGGTCGGCGTCCAGTGGCGGCGCGGGCAGCAGCGGGCCGGCCGGTGACGCCGCGCGGGTGTCCCGGGCGAAGGCCTCGAGCAGCGCTTCGGTGAGCCGGGCGCGTACGGAGAAGGTCCGGTCGGCGAGGTCCGAGCGGTGCAGCGGCTCGGGGAGGGCTGGCCGGTCCGCGTGCGGCATGCTCGCGAGCGCGTCGAGCCAGGCCCGTACGGCGTCGGCGTCGTCGCGGTCGACGCCGTCGGCACGCAGCAGCGACGCGTACCAGCGGGACCAGGTCAGGTTCAGCGGGTCGGCCATGGCGCGGCGGAACTCGGGGACGGCCTCCTCGACGGCGGCGACCAGCTTCGCGTGCCGCTTGGTGTTGAGGCGGCCGGCGGCCCGTACCCGGTCGGCCAGGGCGGTGAGGACGACGGGCACGGCGTCGAGCTCCTCGTCGCCCGCGGACAGCATCGGGGGCAGATCCTCGTGCAGGACCTGCCGGACCAGCTGCGGCGTGGGCTCGGGCACGCCCGCCCTGCGTTCCGCGCCACGCAGCGCGAGCATCGTCAGCACCGCGTCGGTGGTGCGCACGGGCAGCGCCGCGCCTCTTTCCCGGGACACCCAGGTGAGGAAGTCGTCGCGGCCGGTGTTCAAGGCGTTCGTACGAGTCACTCGTGGAGCGTATGAGGGCGGGCGGCGCCGGAGATCCTTCCGGGCCGGGTGTTAGCCCGATCGGGCGAGCGATCACCTCCGCAGGGCGCGGGGCCGCGTCCGGGCGATGAGTTCCGGCTGCGCGGACGGTCACCACTGCATGAACACCTCCGAGACGACACCCGTGCCCGACCTCACGCCCGCCGCCCGCGCCGTGGCCCGGCTGCTGGACCCGATCAGCGACGACCAGCTGGGCGGTCCGACGCCCTGCCCCGACTACTCCGTGCGTGAGCTGCTGGCCCACATCGACGGCCTGTCCCTCGCGTTCCGCGACGCGGGGCGCAAGGACCTCGGCCCGACGACGGGCACCGACCCCGGCAGCTCGCTCCCGGTGCTCGACGAGAAGTGGCGCACCGTGCTGCCCCAGCGGCTGGAGGAGCTGGCGGAGGCCTGGCGGCAGCCGTCGGCATGGGACGGCATGACCCAGGCCGGCGGGGTGGACCTGCCGGGCCAGGTCGCCGGGCGCGTCGCGCTGAACGAGCTGGTGCTCCACGGCTGGGACCTGGCTCGGGCGACGGGGCAGGAGTACGACCCCGGTGAGGCGAGTGCGGCGGTTTCGTACGAGATGGTGAAGCCGTCGGGTGACGACTCCCTGCGCGACGGGATCTTCGGGCCGCCGGTACCGGTGCCGGACGACGCACCGCTGCTGGACCGGGCCGTCGGCATGAGCGGGCGGCGGCCGGACTGGCGGCCGGGCGACTGACGACCGACGGCCGGCGACCGACGGCCGTCGGCCGTCGGCCGACGACGCGGACGCAGCCCGCGGGACGGGGCCGCGGAACAGGGCCGGTGCGGCGGTCAGCGAGGCGGCCGGCGGCCGGCAGGGAGTGCGACTTCGGCAGGCCGGCAGGGAGTGCGGCTCCGGCGGAGGCCGAACGGTGTGGCGGACGGCGGCGCCGGGGCCGGCTCCGTCACCAGGCCACGCCCTGACGCCGGAGCCGGCCCCGGCGCCAGGCCACTTCCGTCCGCCGGCCGGCGTGGACCGCCCCGCACCCCGGCGGAAAGGGGATGAGCCGGAAGGGACGCCGATGCGATGCTCCTGGCATGACACGCCGAGTGAAGCCCAGCCTCTACTTCTCCGTCGACGTCGAGGCCGACGGGCCGATTCCCGGCCCGTACTCGATGCTCAGCTTCGGCGCCGCCGTGGCCGGCCGCCAGGACGCCGACAGGTACGAGCCGGCCGATCCCGAGAAGGACACGTTCTACCGTGAACTGCGACCGATCAGCGACGACTTCGTACCGCGTGCGCTGGCCGTGAGCGGCCTGGACCGGGAACGGCTCGCGGCCGAGGGCAGTGAACCGGCGGCGGCCATGGCCGCGTTCGGCGAGTGGGTGCGCGAGGTGTGCGAGGCGCACGGAGGGGCGCAGCCGGTGATGTGCGGCTACCCGGCCTCGTACGACTGGACGTTCCTGTACTGGTACCTGCTGCGGTTCACCGGGGCGAGCCCGTTCGGGCACTCCGGGTGCCTCGACATGAAGACGCTGTACGCGGTGAAGGCGCGGCTGCCACTTCGAGCGGTGACGAAGTCGGCGATGCCGCGTGAGCTGCTGTCGACACGACGGCACACCCACCATGCGCTGGACGACGCGATCGAGCAGGCGGAGCTGTTCAGTAATCTGATGGTATGGCCGGGGGTGTGACCCCGGGAGGGGGTCCGCCATGAAGTCCGTACCGCGCATGCTGTTCGCGTTCCTGATCGCGGTGGGGGCGTGCACCGCCTGCACCGGCGACGGCTCCGGGGGCGGGGCCGGGCTGGAGGATCCCGCGAAGAAGGACATCGCGATGCGGATCGTCTCCAGCGCGGAGAACTCCACGCTGGACTGGAAGGCGCAGTACGAGTACATCGAGGACATCGGCGACGGCCGGGGCTACACCGCCGGCATCATCGGCTTCTGCTCGGGCACCGGCGACATGCTCGCGGTGGTCGAGCGCTACGCGAAGGCCAGGCCGGGCAACGCCCTGGAGCGTTTCCTGCCCGCGCTGCGGGCGGTCGAGGGCAGTGACTCGCACGAGGGGCTGGGCGAGCCCTTCACCAGGGCGTGGGAGCGGGCCGCGACGTCCGACGCGGCGTTCCGCGCGGCCCAGGACGCCGAGCGGGACGAGTCGTACCTGCTGCCCGCCGTGCGCCGGGCCGAGGACGACGGTCTCGGCGCGCTCGGGCAGTTGATCTACTTCGACGCGTACGTCATGCACGGCTCCGACACCTCCGAGAGTTCCACGGGCTTTCGCGCGCTGCGCGAGAAGGCCCTGGTCGGCGCGGAGTCTCCCGCGGAGGGCGGTGACGAGGAGGAGTACCTGAACGCCTTCCTGGACGCCCGCGTCGAGGCGATCCGCAAGGAGCCGTCGCACGCCGACACGAGCAGGGTGGAGACGGCGCAGCGGCTGTTCGTGCGGGAGCGGAACTTCGGCCTGGAGCCGCCGTTGAACTGGCGGGTCTACGGCGACAGTTACCACATCGGCGCGATGGCGGCCCGACCCGGCGGGTGACTATCGACCGCCCACGCCAAGGGGCGGGCCGGATCCCTTGACGGACGACGTGGGGACCATCACAAGCAGTTACATTGTGCACAACTGAATTGAGCACTACATTGAACGCACCGAGGCAGTGACGCAGCGAGCGGCGCGGCGCACCGCTTCGTACGAGGAGGAGAATCTCCATGGAATTCGTCAGGTTCGAGACGTACCGGCCCGTCCAACGACCCACCTACCAGCAGGAGCTGGACGAAGTCGTCCAGCAGGTCGCGGACCGCACCCGCGGGTCCGTCGAGCGGCAGAAGGCCGGCCGCGCCGTCAGGACGGCGCACGGCAAGACCTACGGACTGATGAAGGCAACCGTCACGGTGAGTGAGGTGGAGGGTCCGTACGCCCAGGGCATCTTCGCCGAGCCGACGGCGTACGACGCCGTGGTCCGCTACTCCAACGGGCTCGGGCACCTGCGGGCCGACTCGCTGCTGGGCGCGGCGTGCGGCATGGGGATCAAGATGTTCGGCGTGCCCGGCACGTCACTGCTGAGCGACGAGTCCGAAGCGACCACGTTCGACCTCAACCTGATCAACAACAACGTCTTCTTCGCGAACACCGCGTACGACTACATGGTGATCGAGGAGCTGTTCTCCGAACTGCCGGACGCCCTGGTGGACCCGGCGCGGCGCAGGTCGTGGATGGGCGAGTTCCTCACCCGGCGCGGGACGCTGGAGACGGCGGACGAGTGGCTGTGGGACGAGCTGTTCGCGATGCTGTCCTTCACCAGGGTCCAGCGGCAGAACCTGCTCTCGTACACCTACAACAGCATGGGCGCCTTCCGTTACGGCGACCACATCGCGAAGCTGCGCACGGTGCCCCTCACGCCGGTCGGACACCTCGGGGTCGATGTCCTGGCGGACGGCGAGGCCTTCCGCAACACGCTGGTCGCAGAGGCGGCCGAGCGCGACCACGCCTTCGAGCTCCAGGTGCAGCTGAACACCGACCTGTCCCGGATGCCGGTGGACAACACCTCGGTGGAATGGCCCGAGCAGCTCTCCCCCTGGGTCGGTGTCGCCAGGATCGACATCCCGCGCCAGGACATCGGCGGCGCGGACAACCTCACCGCCGCGGACGGCACCTCGATCACCCCTTGGCGTGTGCGCGAGGACCACCGGCCGATCGGCGAGATCCAGCGGGTGCGCGAGGAGGTCTACCGCCGCTCCTCCGTCGAGCGCCACCGCATCAACGGACAGCCGCGGGTGGAGCCGCGGAGCAGTGCCGAACTCCTGGGCTGAGCGGCGCAGGTGATGACCGCGAGGCCGGCCGAGGGGCGCCTGGAAGGACCGAAGGGCCCGTGCGTACCGTGTCACTGACCCTGCGTCAGCTTCACCCTCTCTTCGCGCAACCACTGCGTCTTCTTCATGTCTCGTTGCCGGGCCACGGGCAGACTCTTCGCAACCGAATGAAGGTTCGGTCGTGCCGCCCGTGTTCTACGCGCGTTGCCGTGGGCGGTACCGGCCCGAGAAGAGGACGTACATGCCCCCCACACCAGTCACCCGCTGGAAGCATCTCGCCCTGGCCATAGGCGGCTTGTCGCTGGCGATCGCCGCGACCGGCTCGGCGACGGCGATCACCGCGCCCGCGTCCGACGTGACCGCCGGCTCGGCCGCGTCCACGTCGGTGTACGACGACACCTACTACCAGGACGCGATCGGCAGGACCGGACAGGACCTCAAGGACTCCCTCCACACCATCATCAGCGACCAGACCAAGCTGTCCTACTCCCAGGTCTGGGACGCGCTCAAGGCCACCGACGAGGATCCGGCCAACTCCGCCAACGTGATCCTGCTCTACACCGGCCGTTCCCAGAGCAAGTCCTCCAACGGCGGCGACCCCGACCAGTGGAACCGCGAGCACACCTGGGCCAAGTCGCACGGTGACTTCGGAACGGCCACCGGCCCGGGCACGGACATCCACCACCTGCGGCCCACCGACGTGTCGGTGAACAGCACCCGCGGCAACAAGGACTTCGACATGGGAGGCTCCCAAGTCGGGGAGGCGCCGGGCAACTACACCGACAGCGACTCGTTCGAGCCCCGCGACGCGGTCAAGGGCGACGTGGCCCGCATGATCTTCTACATGGCCGTACGCTACGAGGGCGACGACGCCTTCGCCGACCTGGAGGTCAACGACCGGGTGAACAACGGGTCCATGCCGTACCACGGCCGGCTGTCCGTGCTGAAGCAGTGGAACGAGCAGGACCCGCCGGACGCCTTCGAGAAGAGGCGCAACCAGGTGATCTACGACGACTTCCAGCACAACCGGAACCCGTTCGTCGACCACCCCGAGTGGGTCACCGCGATCTGGGGCTGAAACGTTCCCTCCGTGGGCCGGGGCGCCTGGGGTGACACCCGGGCGCTTCGGCGCGGTCGTGGACGCGGGCGCTTCGGCGCGGTCGTGGACGCGGGCGCTTCGGCGCGGTCGTGGACGCGGGCGCCTTCGGCGCGGTCGCGGACGCGGGCGCTGCGGGTCGGTGCGTGGCCTTACGCAGTGTTCCCCTGGCCGGATGGATCCCGGCGGCCACACTGGGCGTGCCATACGGCGGCCCCCAGAGAGCAGTCGTAGGCGCAAGGGCCTGTTAATAGGAAAAGGAGTGATGCCCGTCCGACCGGCAGCGGCAACTGACGGGGGACGCCGACGCGAACGACCGGCTGGTCTTCGTCGACCGGCACCTGGCCAGTCCGCTCGCCGTGCGGCGGACGGGTCAGCGGTGTGGGGCAACAGGTCTACAGCGGGGTGAGGTGGGCCGCCCGGTCCAGGGCGCGGAGCAGTTCCGGCTCCCATCCGGCGCGCGACACGTCCAGGGCGGGCAGGCCGGCGGCACCGAGCGCGGCGAGTTGCACCCGGTGCTCGACGCCCTGTTGCCATGCTTCCCGCAGCACGTGGCGGGCCTCGTCACGGGACCGGCGGCCTGTGGTGGCCAGGGACCGGGCGTCGGGAAGGGCGGCGAGCTCGCGGCCGGCCTTCTCCAAGCGCGCCGTCAGCGCGGCGGCTCGTTCAGCGCCTGGGGCGGGTGGCACAAGGGTCACCTCGAGGGCGGCGACGCCGCGGCGCAGCTGTTCCATGCGCACCGGCAGCGGCTCCCAGCCTTCGGTGCCCGCGAGGTCGATGTTCACCTTCGTCACGGTGCCGGTGTAGCTGCGGGCGACGCCGCGGGGCTGAAGCGGGGTGCCGGCCGGCCGGTAGACGGGTTCGACACCTTCGGCGACGACGCCGCCGTGGTTGCCGCGTGTCGAGACCCACAGCCGGTCCGCGCCGCCTGTCACGTCTGTCATCAGCAGGCGGCGGACCTGGAGCCAGCGTCGCAGGGCGGCCCGGGTGGCCCGGCGCAGCGGGTAGACCTCGACGGCATCCGGGGTGCCGGGGCGGGCGTTCTGCGGCCGGCGCACGACGCGGACCTCCTCCAGCGTGGGTGAGAGGTCTTCGAGGCGCAGGGCGCACAGCTCACCGACGCGGGTGCCGGTGTCGAGCACCACCGAGGACAGGGCGAGCATCCGCACCCACAGCGGGTAACCGCGGTTGAGCAGACCGCCCTCGACGGTCCACCCGGTCCGGCGGCCGATGTGGTCGGCGAGGGTCTGCAGGCTGTCGCGCAGCCGCTCGCGGCGAGCGACGTCCACCGGAGTCTTGCCGGGCACCTGCTCGATCTGCCGCAGGTGGTGGACCTCCAGTCCGAGCTCGCGCTGCAGCAGCACCATGACGCCGGAGCGCACCATGGCCGTCGCTTCGCTGGTGGGGCGTTTCTCTCCCCGGTCGCGCAACTCGCCGACGAGGGCGAGCTGCTCGTACGCGGTGAGCGAGTCGCGGGCGAGGACGTCGACGAGGTCGTCGGCCACGGTCAGCGGATGGCCGGGATGCTTGAGGGCGCGAACGAGCTCACGGGCGTGGGCGCGTACCTGCCGCGCCCGGGCCTCGGACGGCGCAGCCCCACACACCGCGTCGACCGCCTCCCGGAGCTGCGGCAGCTCTTCCAGGACGTCGGGCTTCTTCGTCACGCCTGGGACGGTAACGCGAGGGCAAGGATCTCGTCCCGAACACCGGGTGCATCGCCGCCCGCCGGCCACCCTGACGCGGACGGCCGGTGCACGACGGCCGGCGCGCGGTCCGGACCGACGAGGAGGGGTACTCGTGCCCCGACTCACGGCGGCCAGTTCCACGATTGCATGAGGGGTGGTCACTAACGTCAGGCCGCAAGGAAGGGAGTGCTCAACGTGGCGATCACGAACGTCTTTGCGGTTATGCCCGTCGTGGACTTCGAAACGGCTCGCGGGTGGTACGAACGCCTCTTGGGGCGCCCCGCCGACCGCAACCCGATGGGCGGCCTGGCGGAATGGCAGGTCACCGAGGGAGGGGCAATCCAATTGCTCCGCGACCCCGACCGCGCAGGCTCCGCCATGCTGACTCTCGGAGTCGACGACATCGACGGACAAGCTGCTGCAGCCGCGGAGAGAGGTCTTGCGATGGGGCCACCCCAGGACACCTCCGGGGGGTTCCGCATCGCGGCCATCACCGACCCGGCCGGCAACGTCATCACATTCGCCCAGGACCTCGGGCGCGACGCCTGACCTGTCGCGTGGCTTGCATGCGGCTCTGTCTCCATGAACGCCTCGACCACGTCAACGGTCCCATCGAGCGTGCATCGAGAGCCGCCGACCAGCCGCCGTCGCCATGGCGACACCGCCCCCGCCGCTGAAACTTGCCGCGTGGCAACGGGCGTTCCCCCAGGTCCGTCGAAGCGCCACAGGTCTGGGCCATAGGGACTTGCGACCACCCCTTTACGCCCGGGCGTCACAGTGACTTACTCATGTGACGTGTCCATGACTTCCCGCGGGCCGCGGGACGTCGTGCGCCTGACGCTCGTCCGCCGATCCCCCACCCTGCCAGGAGGCAGTCATGCCTGTGTCACGAGTTGGATTCGCGCGTCGCGGAAGACCGAAGTCCGCCACCGTCATCGGCACCCTCGTCTCGGCGGGTGCCCTGCTCATGACCACCGCCGGTACGGCGGCCGCCGCCCCGCCGCCGGCGGACAGGCCCGTCAAGCCCGGCCAGGCCTGGATGGGTTCGGGAACCCGCATCGAGCAGCCGGGCGCCGCAGAGGCGGGCGGCCCCATCACGCCGATGGACACGAGCGGCGTCCAGGGGATCGACGTCTCCCACTGGCAGGGCGCGATCAACTGGGGCTCGGTGAAGGGCGCCGGGATCGACTTCGCCTACATGAAGGCCACCGAGGGCACCAGCTTCAAGGACTCGCGTTTCGGTGCGAACTACACCGGCTCCTACAACGCCGGACTGGTCCGCGGGGCGTACCACTTCGCCCGGCCGAACTACTCGAACGGGGCGACCCAGGCGAACTTCTTCGCCTCCAACGGCGGCGCCTGGTCCCGGGACAACCGGACGCTGCCCGGTGTCCTCGACATCGAGCACAACCCGTCCGGCGCCATGTGCTACGGCCTGTCGACGACCCAGATGCGCACCTGGATCAACGACTTCTACAACACGTACAAGGCGCGCACCACGCGGGACGTGGTCATCTACACGACCGCCAGCTGGTGGAACACCTGCACCGGCAACTGGACCGGCATGTCCACCAAGGCGCCTCTGTGGGTCGCCCACTGGGGCGTCAGCAGCCCGAACGTCCCGAGCGGCTTCCCCACGTGGACCTTCTGGCAGTACACCGCGACCGGTCGGGTCAGCGGCGTCGCGGGCGACGTGGACCGCAACAAGTTCAACGGCTCGATGACGCGGCTGATCGCACTCGCCAACAACACCGCCTGACCCGGGAGGACCCGGCACAGCGGAACGCCGCCGGGTGGAGCCTCGAGGCGGTCACCACCAGCAGCAGGACCTCCAGCAGTGGTTCGCACAGCAGCAGCGCGGCGCCGGTGCGCGGCAT
>NZ_JBFAQK010000027.1:0-93670 GCF_040677245.1 Streptomyces kurssanovii | reverse complement strand
TATTTTTTTATGCATTGGGGCGGGGCCCCTGTTTTCCGGGCTTGGGCCCGGGCGGTGGGGTTGGCCCGGGGCGGGAGGCCCCGGGGGTGGCATCGGCCCGGACGCGAGCGCTTCGGCCGAGGCGGTGCGTCGCCGCCGGCCGCTCGCCACCGCGGTGGCATCGGCCCGGACGCGAGCGCTTCGGTCGAGGCGATGCGTCGCCCCCGGCCTCAGACGCCCGGGGGGCCGCCACCGGCCAGGGCGGCGACGAGGCGTGCCGCGTCGTCGCGGAACAAGGCGGCGGCGCGTGCGACCTGGCCGTCCCTCACCGGACCAGGGGCCAGCAACTCCTCGGCGCGGGCCAGCAGTTCGCCGATGTCGCCGGCCCACGCCGTCACGCCCTCCGCCGCCATCGCGCGCACACCTTTGACGCCGTGGCCGGCGATCGGCCGGTAGCCGATGACGGGAACGCCCGCGGCGAGCGCCTGTACCGCGGTCTGGCCGGCGGCGTTGTCGATCAACAGCCGTGCGTGGGCCATCAGTTCCGGCAGGTCGTCCACCCATCCGAGGGCGACCGCGCCCGGCACCGCGGCCGCCCGGCGGCGCAGCCGTTCGTCGCGGCCGCACAGCAGCACCGGGAGGCAGCCGTGGCGCGCGAGCACCTCCGCGGTACGCGTCAGCCCTGACCCAACGCCCCAGGCCCCGGTGCAGATCAGCACCGGCGGACGGCCGTCGGCCCAGCCCGGCGGGTCCTGCGCGGCCGGACCGCCGAACTCCGGCGGCACCACCGGCCCGGGCGCCGCCGCCGGCCGGCCGGTCGCCGCGTGTACCGCTTCCGCGCACGTCCGGGTGACGCACAGATACTGGTCGTTGCCCGGATGGAGCCAGCCGCGGTGGACGGCGAAGTCGGTGACGAACACGGCGCTCGGGACCGCCAGCGTGCCGCGGTGGCGCATCCGGCCGGTGATCTGACCGGCCAGATGGAAGGTCGACACCAACGCGTCGGGGCGCCGGTCGCGCACGAGTGCCCTCAGCCGGCCCTCCGCCAGTGCGGCCAACGGGGCCATGTCCGTGAGCGGGCCGCGGCGTGACGGCGGCCCGCCCGCGCCGTTCCGCTGCTCCAGGAACACCGCGTGGACGCCCGCGTAGAGGCCCGGAACGTGCCGTACGGAGAACCGGTAGGACGACCGCAGAGCCCGCCCGGCGCCGGGCGGCAGCAGGGTCAGTACGTCACGCACCAGCACCTCGTGGCCCGCTGCGGCGAGCCTGCGCGCCATTTCACCGGCGACCGCGTCGTGGCCGGCTCCCATGCCCGCACTGAGCACCATGAAGCGCCCGCCCATGGGGCCACCTCCTCGCCGCGCGAGCGCCGGAAAGATCCGTCCGGTCCATGGTGGCCCCGGACCGGAGCCACCGGTGCCCGGGAAGGGGGCCGGGGGGACCGATCGGGTGAACCGGCGACCGCGACGCCTGCCGTCGGGCGGCGACCGGGCCGTTCCCCGACAGGCTGGACCCGTTACTCGACAGGCTGGACCCGCTCGGTCCGTGATCCGGGAGGTCCGCATGTTCCGTCGGTCCCGCGCCGCTTCGACCCCCGTGCGGGGCCCGGCGGACGACGACGGGCGGGCGGGCCGCCCGGCGCGCGGGCGGGACGTGCCGCGATGACGGCACTGTCCGTCTGCCTCGCGCTGCTCGGCGCACTCGCCAACGCCGCGGCCTCAGTGCTGCAGAGACGGGCCCTCGCGGACTCCGCCGGCGCGACGGTCATGGCCCTGCTGCGCCGGCCGGTATGGGTGTGGGGCGCGGCGATGCTCGTCCTGTCCGGGGCCCTCCAGGCACTGGCGCTGGCGACCGGGCCGCTCGCCGTGGTGCAACCGGTGATGAGCACGGAACTGCTGTTCACCCTCGTGGTCGGAGGCATCGCCTTCCGGCGTCGGCCCGACCCGCGGACACGGATCGCCTTCGTGGCGATGGCGGTCGGCCTGGGGGGGTTCCTCGCACTGGCCGCCCCGTCCGGCGGCCGGGACACGGTACCGACCGCGCACTGGGTGTGGGCCGGGCTCTCGCTGGCCGCCGCGGTGGCCGTGCTGGTCGCGGTCTCGCTCCGGCTGCCGTCGGCCCCCCGCGCGGCCGTGCTGGGCACCGCGACGGCGATCGGCTTCTCCTGCACCGCCGTGCTGCTGAAGGACGCGCTGGGCCGGCTGCCGGAGGGCGTCGGGGCGGTGTTCGCGACGTGGCAGCTGTACACGGCCATGGGCGTCGGCCTCGGCAGCTTCCTGCTGCTCCAGGTGACGCTCCGGGCGGGATCGCTGGCCGCGTCCCAGCCCGCTCTGACGCTCGGTGACGCGCTGCTGAGCGTGGTGCTCGGGGTGGTGCTGTTCCAGGAGAACGTTCATCTGGGATGGCGTTCGCCGCTCGAAGCGGTGGCACTCGGTCTGCTGATCGGCGGCTGTGTGGAACTGGCCAGGTCCCCGCTGCTGGCGGAGGATCCGGAGAGCACGGGCGGTACGGGGAAATGGTGATGCACATGAACAGCGGATCCACCGCGGCCCTGGCGGTGACGAGCGCGGCGCTCCTCGCGGCCGGTGCGCACATCGGGCCCGCGGCGACCTGGCTTCCCGGAGTGCGCGGCGCCCTCGCCCCGGTCCTCGACGGGCGAGGGCGCCAGGACCGGGTGGCGCTGACGTTCGACGACGGACCCGATCCCCGCACCACGCCGCATTTCCTGCGGGCCCTGGACGAACTCTCCGTACGGGCGACCTTCTTCGTGCTCGGCAGCCGGCTCGCCCAGCACCCCGGTCTCGGCAGGCACATGGCAGCGGAGGGCCATGAACTGGCCGTGCACGGCTGGCACCACGAGAGGCCGTGGTATCCGCGGCCGTCGCGGGACGTGCGGGACGTGGCGCGGACGGCGGACCTGGTCACGGAGGTCTCGGGCGAGCGGCCGCTCTGGTACCGGCCCGCCTACGGGATTCTCACCGGCGGGCGGTGGTACGCGGCCAGGGCCAACGCGCTGTGCCCGGTGCTGTGGACCTCCTGGGGCCGTGACTGGACGGCCGGGGCGACGCCCGGGAGCGTACGCGCGGAGCTGGGCAGGACCCTGAGAGGCGGGGCGACGGTGCTGCTGCACGACACCGACGCGATGAGCGCTCCCGGCTCGTGGCGAGCGGCCCTGGGGGCGCTCCGTCCCGTCGTGGCGGACTGCCGTGCCCGCGGTCTGTCCGTCGGCATGCTCCGCGACCACGGCCTGTCCCCTCGCTGACGCGCGGGCCTGTTTCTGTCCGTTTGCATGCCCGGATCTGTTTACTTCCCCGTGGTTCGTGCGTAGCATCAAGGAAAACCACAGACTCGGTCATGGAAACGGATGTAAAACCACATGTTCGCAGCGGAGCGTCAGCAGGAGATCATGCGCCTGGCCCGCGAAAGCGGTCGGGTGGATGTGCTGTCCCTCGCCGAGGAGTTCCAGGTCACCGCCGAAACCGTGCGGCGCGACCTGAAGGCCCTCGACCGGGCGGGGCTGGTGCGGCGTGTGCACGGCGGCGCCATCCCGGCGGGCAACCTCGACTTCGAGCCAGACCTCGCCGAGCGCGACACGGTCGCCGCCGACGAGAAGGAACGGATCGCGCGCGCCGCGCTGGGCGAGCTGCCCGGCGACGGCAGCGTGATCCTGGACGCCGGCACCACGTCCGCCCGACTGGCGGCCGGCATCCCGGTGGAATCCGGGCTGACGGTCGTCACCCACGCGCTGCCCGTCGCCGCCCGCCTCGCCGACCACCCGGGCATCGCCCTCCATCTGGTCGGTGGGCGGGTCCGGCACCGCACCCGTGCCGCGGTCGACGCCTGGGCCCTGCGCGCGTACGGCGAGATCAAGGCCGACGTCGTCTTCCTCGCCACCAACGGCTTCGACACCGAGGGCGGCCTGACCACCCCGGACCTCGCGGAGGCGGCCGTCAAACGGGCCGCGATCGCCGCCGCGCGCCGGGTCGTCCTGCTGGCGGACTCCTCCAAGTTCGGGCAGCAGCACTTCGCCCGCTTCGGCGACCTGGCGAACGTGGACCTGCTGATCACCGACACGGGCCTGAGCACCGAAGACGCCCGCTCCATCGAGCGGCAGGGCACGGAGGTCGTCCGCGCATGATCCTCACCGTCACTCCCAACCCGAGCCTGGACCGCACCTACGAACTGCCCTCCCTGGACCGCGGCGCCGTGCTGCGCGCGGCCGTGGACCGGGTCGACCCCGGCGGCAAGGGCGTCAACGTCTCCCGGGCGGTGGCCGCCGCCGGCCACCGCACCGTCGCCGTCGTACCGCTCGGCGGGCCGGAGGGCGCGCTGCTCGACCGGCTGCTCGGCGAGCACGGCATCGAGGCCGCCGGCGTCCCCGTCGCCGGTTCGACCCGGGTCAACATCACGCTCGTCGAGCGTGACGGCACCCTCACCAAGGTCAACGCGGCCGGACCCGACCTCGCCCCTGCGGAGGCGGAAGCGCTGCTCGAGACCGTCCGCACCCGCTCGGCGGAGGCGGACTGGATCGCCTGCTGCGGAAGCCTGCCGCGCGGCCTGCGTCCGGAGTGGTACGCCGAACTCGTGGCGCGGACCCACCGGGCCGGCGCGCGGGTCGCCCTCGACACTTCCGGCGCCGCCCTCACCGCGGCCCTGGGGGAGCGGCCCGACGTGGTCAAACCCAATGCGGAGGAACTCGCGGAAGCGGTCGGCCGCCCCCTCGCCACCGTCGGCGACGCCGTCAAGGCGGCGGAGGAACTGCGTGACCGGGGCGCCCGCGCCGTGCTGGCCAGCCTGGGAGCGGACGGCCAACTGCTCGTCGACGACACCGGCGTCTGGTTCGGCCACGCCCCCGCCGAGGCCGTCCGTAGCAACGTCGGCGCCGGGGACGCCTCCCTCGCCGGCTTCCTCACCGCGGGCGGTGCCGGCCCCGTCGCCCTGGCGGCCGCCGTCGCCCACGGCACCGCCGCCGTACAACTGCCGGGCAGCGTCATGCCGTCACCGGCCGACCTGGACCCGGAAGCGGTGACGGTCACCGCTTCCGTCCCCCTCGACCGCGTCCTCGGGGAGCCGGCGTCATGACCGTCCGTCCCGGGCGGACCCACCGTCCCCCTCGTACCGGCGCGCGGCCCTGCGGCCGTGTCGGCGCCGGGGCCCGCCCACCACGTCCCACCACCGCCCTGGGGCGGTTCGCGAGCAAGGAGCCGCGTGATGAGTGAGTTGATCACCGCAGAACTGGTCGACGTCGACCTGGCCGCCGATACCAAGCAGGCCGCCGCGCGGTCCCTCGCCGAGCGGATGGTCGCGGTCGGCCGCGTCACCGACCTCGACGGCTTCCTCGCCGACGTGGCGGCCCGCGAGGCACAGATGCCGACCGGCCTGGACGGCGGCATCGGCATTCCGCACTGCCGCAGCGAGCACGTCACCGCCCCGACCCTCGCCTTCGGCCGCAGCGCCGGGGGAATCGACTTCGGCGCCCCGGACGGGCCCGCCGACCTGATCTTCCTGATAGCCGCGCCGGCGGGAGCCGACGACGACCATCTGACGATTCTCTCCGCCCTGGCCCGGCGGCTCATGGACACCGGGTTCACCGACGCGCTGCGCGCCGAGCGCGATCCGGCGGCGGTCGCGGCCCTGATCCGCGGCGAGGAGGCGACGGTGCCGGCGGAGCCCGCCGGTGACCCCGAGCGCGCTCGGGAGCCCGCCCCCGCGCCCGCCCCCGAGGCGGCCGGCGAGACTCCGGCCGCGGCCGCCCCCTTCCGGATCGTGGCCGTCACGTCCTGCCCCACCGGCATCGCCCACACCTACATGGCCGCCGAGTCGCTGCAGAAGGCCGGCGAGGCCGCGGGCGTCGAACTCGTCGTCGAGACCCAGGGCTCTGCCGGATTCACCCGGCTCGCCCCGGGAGTGATCGCGGCCGCCGACGCCGTGATCCTCGCGCACGACGTGGAGGTCAGGGAGAAGGACCGGTTCGCCGGCAAGCCGACCGTCGACGTCGGCGTCAAGGCCGCCATCAACCGGCCCGCCGAACTGATCGCCGACGTACGCGGCAGGGCCGCCCGCGGTGAGACCACCGCCGCGGCCACCGCCTCGGCGCCCATGGACACCGGCGTCCCCGGCGAGCACTTCGGCACCCGTCTGCGCAAGTGGCTGATGACCGGCGTGAGTTACATGGTGCCGTTCGTCGCCGCGGGCGGTCTCCTCATCGCGCTGGCCTTCGCCATCGGCGGCTACGAGATCAACAGCGCCCCCTCGGTCGCCGAGCACTTCGTGTGGACGGAGGCCGCCAGCTGGGCCGCCCTGCTCTTCCAGATCGGCGGCGCCGCGTTCGGCTTCCTGGTCCCCGTCCTCGCCGGATACATCGCGTACGGCATGGTCGACCGGCCCGGACTCGTACCCGGCATCGTGGGCGGCGCCATCGCCGTCACCGTCAACGCGGGCTTCCTCGGCGGACTCGCCGCCGGTCTCATCGCGGGCGCGGTCGTGATGGCGATCCAGCGGGTCCGTGTGCCGACCGTGCTGCGCGGTGTGATGCCGGTGGTCGTGATCCCGCTCATCTCCGCCGCCGTCGTCGGGTTCCTGATGTTCATCGTCGTCGGCAAGCCCATCGCCTCCCTCCAGAAGGCCATGACCGACTGGCTGAGCGGCCTGTCCGGCGGCAACGCCGTGCTGCTCGGCGTCCTGCTCGGCCTGATGATGTGCTTCGACCTCGGCGGCCCGGTCAACAAGGTCGCCTACGCCTTCGCGGTGGGCGGCCTCGCGGCCCCCACCGACGGCAGCCTGAAGGTCATGGCCGCGGTGATGGCGGCCGGAATGGTCCCGCCCCTCGGCATGGCACTGGCGACGACCGTGCGCGCGAAGCTGTTCACCAAGGCGGAGCAGGACAACGGCAAGGCCGCCTGGGTCCTCGGTGCCTCGTTCATCAGCGAGGGCGCGATCCCGTTCGCCGCGGCCGACCCGCTGCGGGTCATTCCGTCCGCGATGGCCGGCGGCGCGGTCACCGGCGCACTGTCGATGGCGTTCGGCGCCACGCTGCGCGCCCCGCACGGCGGCGTCTTCGTCGTACCCCTGATCGGCGGGCCGCTGGTGTACCTGCTGGCCATCGCCGCGGGCACCGTCGTCACCGCCGCCCTGGTGGTGCTCCTCAAGAGCCGCCGCAAGCCGGCCGGCACGGCGGCCACGGCCCCGGCCGTCGCCGAGGCCGCGGACCCCAAGGTCCCGGCCGCCGCCTGAGAGCCCTGGCCCGGTCCGTCCCGGGCCTGCCGGGAACGGTTCCCGGCAGGTTCGGCCGGGCCCGGCGGGCCGGGAGGAACCGGCCCCGGGCCGGTCCGGCCCCGGAGCGGTCCCGCCCCGGAACCGGCTCCCGGACCGGTCCCGTACCCGGACAGGCCCTGGACAGGTCTGCGGCCGCGGTTCCCGGGCCAGGCTCCGCCCGCCGGCCCAGCGTTGTGCCCTTCCACGGCCGACACACACCCCCACCGGCAGCCCTCGTACCCACCCCATCCCGTAGGAGTGTCATCCCCATGCCCCAGCGCACTGTCGTCATCGGCTCCCGCTCCGGACTCCACGCCCGGCCCGCGTCGGTCTTCGTCCAGGCCGCCGCCCGCCAGCCCGTCAGGGTGACCGTGGCCCGCCACGGAGGCGCACCGGTCGACGCCCGCAGCCTGCTGTCGGTGCTCGCACTCGGCGCCAAGCACGGTGAACCCCTGGTGCTGTCCGCCGAAGGCGACGGCGCCGAGGCCGCCATCGAGGAGTTGGCCACGCTCGTCGCCGCCGACCTCGACGCCCAGGAGCAGCGGTGACGACCGGGACGACGACGACCGCGGCACCCGCGACCTCGGCCACCAGGGTGCTGGACGGCATCGGCGTCGGCGGCGGCAGCGCCGCCGGGCCCGTCGCCCGGATGGCCCAGCCGTCGGTACTGCCGCCGCCCCGCACCGTGGACCCGGCCGACGTACCGGCCGAGGCGGCAGCGGCCAGGGCCGCGCTGGCACGGGTCGCCGCGGACCTGGAGGAGCGGGCGGCCGCCGTCGGCGGCGACGCGGCGCAGGTCCTCTCCGCCCAGGCGATGATGGCCGCCGACCCGACACTCGCCGACCAGGTCGGCGACCTCGTGGCCGGCGGGGCCGACGCGGCCCACGCGCTCGACAACGCGTTCCGCGCCTTCCGCGCGTCGCTCGAGGCGGCCGGTGGCTACTTCGCCGAACGTGTCGCCGACCTCGACGACCTCCGCCACCGGTCCGTCGCGGCGGTACAGGGCCACGCGATGCCCGGCCTGCCGGACCCCGGCCACCCGTACATCCTCGTCGCGGAGGATCTCGCGCCCGCCGACACCGCTCTGCTCGACCCGGCCGAGGTCCTCGCCCTGGTCACCGAACGCGGCGGCCCCACCAGCCACACCGCCATCCTCGCGAAGATCCTCGGCCTGCCGGCCGTCGTCGGCTGCGCCGCCGCCGCGGCGCTGACCGACGGCACGCCGGTGCTCGTCGACGGCGCGGCCGGCACGGTCGTGACCGACCCGGACCCGGACACCGTCGCCGAGGCCGCGGCGCGGGACGAACGACGGCGTGAGGCGGCGGCCCGGGTCAGCGGCCCCGGCCGGACGGCGGACGGGCACGCGGTCAAACTGCTGGTCAACCTGGGCGCCTTGCCGGAACTCGACGCGGCCGCGGCGGCCGACAGCGAGGGCGTGGGGCTGTTCCGCACCGAGTTCCTCTACCTCGACCGCGAGCAGGCCCCCACCGCGGAGGAGCAGACCGGCGCCTACCGCACGGTCTTCGACGCCTTCGCGGGGCGCCGGGTCGTCGTACGGACCCTGGACGCGGGGGCCGACAAGCCACTGCCGTTCGTCACCGCGGCCGACGAGCAGAACCCCGCGCTCGGTGTGCGCGGCCTGCGGACCGCGCGGCGTGACCCGGAGCTGCTCGAGGCGCAACTGGCCGCGATCGCCGCGGCGGCGCAGGACACGGAGGCCGACGTGTGGGTGATGGCGCCCATGGTCTCCGTGCCCGGTGAGGCAGCGGAGTTCACGGCACGGGTGCGGGCCCACGGGCTGCGGACCGCCGGCGCCATGGTCGAGGTCCCGGCCGCGGCGCTGCGGGCGAAAGACCTTGCCCGGCAGTGCGACTTCCTCAGCATCGGCACCAACGACCTGGCCCAGTACGCCTTCGCAGCCGACCGCACCCTGGGCACACTGGCCGAATTCCTGGACCCGTGGCAGCCTGCCCTGCTCGAACTGGTGCGGACGGCCGCCCAGGCCGGAGCGGCCTGCGACCGCCCCGTGGGGGTCTGCGGCGAAGCCGCGGCCGACCCGATGCTCGCCCTGGTCCTCGTCGGTCTGGGCGTGAGCAGTCTCTCGGCCGCGCCGAGTTGCCTCGGCGATGTCCGCGCCACCCTGGCGGCCCATTCGCTGGACGACTGCCGGCGGCTCGCCGGGCTGGCACTGGCGGCCCCGGACGCGACGGCGGCACGCGCGGCCGTGCGGGACGGTTCGGTGCGGGAGGCCCTCACGTAGCCCGCCGCTGACCGGCGGGCAGGGCTTTGCCCTTCCGCCGGTTCCCGGACGCGGTGCGGGAAGCCCTCACGTAGCCCCGCCCAGGTCCGGCGGGCAGGGACGGCCCGTCCGCCGGTTCCCGGACGCCCCGGTGCGACCCCGACCCGGCCGTGCGGGGCGCGGCCCGGCCACTGCGGTGTCCCCGCCCGGCCGGGCGGTGGAGCAGCGCGCTGCCGCCCCGGATGCGAGCATGACGAGAGGGCCGTCGAAGACGGGCCCGCGCCGGTGCGGCGCAGGAGGAACGGGCGACCCGGGGATGGTGGGGCGTGAACGGCGCTGACCGGCCGCTGGAGCTCGACTTCCTGCGCGCCGTGTTCGAGAGCGTGGGTGCCGGGCTGTTCATCACCGACACCTCGGGGCGGCTCACCGCCTCGAACGCGTGGGCCGATCGTCTCCTCGACCGCGACACCGGGCAGATGCGCGGTCAGGACCTCCACGACCTGCTGCACCGGCAGGCCGACGGCAGGCCCATCCCCCGGGACGAGTGCCGTGTCCTTTCCGTACTGACAACCGGCAGCCCCGCGGAGGGGAGCGACGAGTTCTATCTGCGGGCCGACGGCACGACCGTCCCGATCATCTGGGCCGCCACGCCCCTGGTGCGGCAGGGGAAGGTGGAGGGCGCGGTGATCGTCTTCCACGACTTCAGCCTGCACCGCCGGGCCGCCGACCAGCAGGCGACGCACCTCATCGCACTGGAGGAGCTCACCGAGCGGCTGACGATCGTCGCGGAGATCTCCGCGGTGCTCAGTTCCACCCTGGACGTCCCGAAGATGCTGAACCGGCTGGTGCGCCTGCTGGTGCCGGAGCTGGGTGACTGGGCGGCGGTCGATCTTCGTACGCACCCTCAGGCCGACGACATGCGCCGGATCGTCGTGCGGTGCGACAACCACGGCGGGGAGGACTTCGGCGGGGCGGACCACGGCGGGGAGGACTTCGGCGGGGCGGACCACGGCGGGGAGGACTTCGGCGGGGAGGACGACGGCTGCTCGGACACGCTGCTGGGGCCGTTGCCGCCGTTGACGGAAGCACCCTCCGCGTCGGCCCTCGCCCGGGTGATGCGGGGCGGCCGGCCCCTGCGGCTGGACGCCGAGGACCTCACCCCGCAGGCGCCGCTCGCGCGGGCGCACCGGGACCTGTTCGACCGGCTCGGCGGGCACTCGGCCGTGGTGGTGCCGCTGAGCACCACGCGCCAGGTGTTCGGCGCGCTCACCGTGGCGCGCAGCGGCGAACGCCCGCCCTGCACGGAGGCCGACCTGCTGGTACTGGCCGACATCGGCCGCCGGGCCGGCCTGGTGCTGGACAACGCCCAGCTGTTCGACCAGCAACGGCAGCTGGCGGAGACCATGCAACGTCAGCTCCTCACGCCGCTGCCCCAGGTGGACCACCTCCAGATGGCCGCCCGCTACCAGCCCGCGGAGAGCGCCGCCGAGATCGGCGGCGACTGGTACGACGCCTTCCTCCTCGCCGACGGCGTCACGACGATGGTCATCGGCGACGTCGTGGGCCACGACCTCAAGGCCGCGGCCCACATGGCAGAGGTGCGCAACATGCTCCGCGCGCTCGCCTGGGACCGGCAGGAGCCTCCCAGCCTCATCATGCGCCGTCTCGACGAGGCGATGACGAACACCAGCGACGCCCCCATGGCGACCGCCGTTTTCGCCCGGATCGAGGGCCAGGAGGGAGGGCCGTGGCAACTGCACTGGGTCAACGCCGGCCATCCGCCGCCGCTCCTGGTGACCTACGACGGCCAGGCCCGCTACCTCGAAGCGGGCCACGGACCCCTCCTCGGCATGGACTCCGTGCTGCATCTGGGCCTGGGATGGCCGGACGCCCGTGAGAAGCTCCCCGCCCGCTCCACTCTGCTGCTCTACACCGACGGCCTGGTCGAGAGCCGGACCCGTTCCATCGACGAAGGCCTCGACCAGCTCCGCGGGCACGCCGCCGAACTCGCCCACCGGGACGTCGAGGACTTCTGCGACGAGCTCCTCGCCCGTCTGGCGCCCAGCGGCGACGACGTCGCCCTCCTCGCCCTGCGCATCCCGGAGCGGGGCGAGGGCCGGGGCGGCGAGCCGCCGCCCCGGCAGCATTCGCACAGCCCGGCCGCGCCCAACCGCGCCGCCCCCGGGTCCCAGGTGGAGGACACCGAGGTACGGGACACGTCCTGACACATGGCGCCCCCGAACCGCCGCTCCGTCCCGGCGGTCGGCGTCCGCGGCGGACCCGGACCGCGTCAGGAGGCGAGGCGGGCCGCGAGGAGGGCGACGTCGTCGTGGAACGCGTGGTGGCCGTGTTCGAGGAGCGCGTCGCAGAGCTCGGACAGCGGGGCGGACGCCCGCACGGCGGCGATGCCGGTGGCGTCGGCCATCCCCTCGTCGATGGACCGGCGGGGGTGCTCGACCAGCCCGTCCGTGTGCAGCAGCAGTGTGCTGCCGGGCGGAAGCGTCTCCGCCTGGTCCTCGCGCTCCATCGCCGGATCGACGCCCAGCGGCAGGCCGGTGTCCGTCTCCAGGTAGCGGGCCCGGTGGTCCGGTGTGACCAGCAGCGGCGGCAGATGGCCCGCACTGGACCAGTGCAGCCGCTTGCCGTGGGCGCTGGGCTCGAGCCTGGCGATGATGACGGTGGCCATCGGGCCACCGTGCAGTTCGTGCAGGACCTCGTCGAGCCGGCGCAGGATGCGGCTCGGCGGCTCCTCCTCCTCGAACGCGATCACCCGCAGCATGTTGCTGATCTGGCTCATCACGGTGGCCGCTTCGAGGCCGTGGCCCATCACGTCCCCGACCATCAGACACGGCACACGGCCCGGCAGCCGGACGAGGTCGTACCAGTCGCCCCCGATCCGCGGCGTCTCGGTGGAGGGCTGGTACCTGGCCTCGAGTTCGAGGTCCTCACGACGGGGCATCCGGGGCAGCAGCCTGCGCTGGAAGTCCTCCGTGGCGTGTCTCAACCGGTCGTACAGGCGGGCGTTCTCGATGGCCACACCGGCGGCCCCGGCCAGCGCCACGACGATGTTCTCGTCGTCGTCCGTGAACGGCTCTCCGCTCCTCCGGTCGGCCAGGTAGAGCGTGCCGTAGAGCTTGTCGCGCACGCGTATCGGCACCCCGAGCAGGCTGGTCATCGCCGGGTGGCCCTGCGGGAAGCCGATCGCGTGGGGATGTCGCGCCACACGGTCGACGCGCAGCGGGTGCGGATCGCGCACCAGCTCGCCGAGCAGGCCGGTGCCGTGCGGCAAGCGGTCGCCGAGGGCGGCGAACTGGTCGCGGCCGAAGCCGGAGGTGATCAGCTCGGTGAACTCACCGGAGTCGTCCAGCACACCGAGCGCGGCGTAGCGGGCCTGCGCCAGCTGACGGGCGGTCTCGTTGATGGTGCGCAGTACCGAGTCGAGCTCCAGCTCCTTGCTGATCGCGAGAACGGCGCCCAGCAGTTCCCGCACGCGTCCGTGCGCGTGCGCGACCTGCCGGAGGCCGTCCTGGATCTGGTCCAGGTAGTCGTCGCCCTGGTGAGACGGGAGGGCGGGAGCAGGGGACCGCGGGTCCTCGGGGCCGCCCGGAACTCGTCGTGCCATCGAAAAGCCCTTCGCCTGGGTTTCGTGGCGGGCCGCTCTTCCTGCGGCGGGTACCCATCCGCCCGGCAGCGACTCACGGTGGGCGGGGGATGCCGGGACCTCCCGGGACACCCCGGCGGAGCCGCTTCGGGCGCCCGGAACATGATCGCGGCTGCCGCCCGCCGCCACGGCGCGGGCGGAGCCGTCCGGCGGGCACGTGCACGCCCGGGCTTCAGCGCGCAGAGCACGGGGTACGCGGCCATCCTTGAACGCGTGGCTCCCTCCACCGGGCGAACGAGTGCGGCCCGGCCGACGGGGTCACTGAGCAGGGAGGACAGCCATGGACGTACGCGTGGGTCCCGCACCGCCCGACCCGGCCGGCGATCCCGGAACGCACGCGGCCGTGAGCGGCCCCCGCTGGCGCGGTGTCGACGCCGTCGTCCTCGACACCGACGGCGTCATCACCGACTCCGCCCGGGTCCACGCCGCGGCCTGGAAGACGGCCTTCGACGCCTGCCTGCGGGCCCACCCGCCGGACGCCCCCGAGGCCCGCCGGCCCTTCGACGTCCGGGACGACTATCTGCGCCACGTCGACGGCCGTTCCCGCCAGGACGGGGCCGCGGCGTTCCTGGCCTCGCGCGGGCTGCGGCTGCCCGAGGGAAGCCCTGACGACGCGCCCGGGACGGACACGGTGGGCGCCGTCGCCGCGTACAAGGAGCGGCTGTTCACCCAGCGACTGCGTGAGCAGGGCATCGACGCCTACCCGGGTACCGCACGACTGCTGCGGATGCTGCGCGACCGTGCCGTTCCACTGGCGGCGGTGTCCGCGTCCCGCCACGCACGGGAACTGATCACCCGGGCCGGGGTCCTGCCCTGTTTCGACGTCCTGATCGACGGCGTGGAGGCGGCCCGCCTGAGGCTGCCGGGCAAGCCGGAGCCCGCGCTGTTCCTCGAGGCGGCCCGACGGCTCGGCGTCCCCCCGGACCGGGCGGCCGTCGTGGAGGACGCCCTGGCCGGCGTCGAGGCCGGCCGACGCGGCGGCTTCGCCCTGGTGATCGGCGTGGACCGTACGGCCGGTCCGGGGACGGGCGACGCCCTGCTCGAGCACGGCGCGGACCTCGTCGTCCGGGACCTCGCCGAACTGCTCCCCGCCGGGCAGGACCGGTCCGGCGAACCGGCCGTGCCCGCGGAACGCCACGCGGAACCGGCCGCCCCCGAGCCCCCAGAGGACTGACCATGCACGAGTGGATCTGGACGTACGAGGGATACGACCCCGCGCGCGAACGGCTGCGCGAGGCGCTGTGCACCCTCGGCAACGGCTACTTCGCCACACGGGGAGCCGCCCCCGAGTGCACCGCTGACGACACGCACTACCCGGGCACGTACGCGGCGGGCTGCTACAACCGTCTCACCTCGACCGTCGCCGGCCGGCAGGTCGAGAACGAGGACATGGTCAACCTGCCCAACTGGCTGCCCCTGCGCTTCCGTCTCTACCGCGTCGCCGGCGACGCGGCCTGGTTCACCCCGGACAGCACGGCGCTGGCCGAACACCGCCAGAGCCTCGATCTGCGGGCCGGCACCCTCGAGCGCACCATGCGCTACGTGGCCGAGGACGGCCGTGCCCTCACCGTGCGCCAGCTGCGGCTGGTCCACATGGCCGATCCCCATCTCGCCGTGCTGCGCACCCAGTTCACCGCGGAAGGCTGGTCCGGCGACATCGAGGTCGAGGCCGCGCTCGACGGAGCGGTGACCAACAGCGGCGTGGCGCGCTACCGGGAGCTCAACGGCAGCCATCTCGTCCACGTCAACGCCGGTGACGGCGAGCCCGACACCATGTGGCTGCGCTGCCGCACCACGACCTCCGACATCCGGATCGGCATGGCGGCCCGCACGATCGCCGACGAACCCACCGACGAGGAACGGGCCCGCAACGCCCATGAACCGCTGCGTGCCGTGCAGTTGCTGAGGCTGACCCTCCCGGGCGGCGTCACCCGCACGGTCGACAAGACCGTCGCGCTGCACACCTCGAGGGACGCCGCGATCAGCGACCCGCTGCACGCGGCCCTCGGACGGGTCGGCCGGGCGCCGGGCTTCGAGGCGCTGCTGGAGTCGCACCGGACGGCGTGGCGGCAGCTGTGGCGGAGGGGTGAGCTGGACGTGCCGGGGGAGGCGGGCAGCATTCTGCGGCTGCACCTCTTCCATGTGCTGCAGACGCTGTCGCCGCACACCGCCGACCTCGATGTCGGTGTGCCGGCCCGTGGTCTGCACGGCGAGGCGTACCGCGGACACATCTTCTGGGACGAGCTGTTCGTCCTGCCGTATCTGAACCTGCACTTCCCCGAGGTCTCCCGGGCCCTGCTCATGTACCGGTACCGCAGGCTGGAACAGGCCCGCGTGCTGGCCCGCGACGCCGGTCACACCGGCGCCATGTACCCGTGGCAGAGCGGCAGCGACGGCCGCGAGGAGACGCAGGAGCTGCACCTCAACCCGCGGTCCGGCCGCTGGCTGCCGGACCACTCCCGCCTTCAGCACCATGTCGGGTCCGCCATCGCGTACAACGTCTGGCAGTACTGCGAGGCGAGCGGCGACGCGGAGTTCCTGCACACCAAGGGCGCGGAGATGCTCACTCAGGTCGCCCGGTTCTGGGCCGGATTCGCGCGGTACGACGACCAGTTGGAGCGCTACCGCATCCGCGGCGTCGTCGGTCCGGACGAGTACCACGAGGCGTACCCGGGCTCCTGCCTGCCGGGTCTCGACGACAACGCGTAC
The DNA here is from genome assembly GCF_040677245.1 of Streptomyces kurssanovii. Classification (NCBI taxonomy): domain Bacteria; kingdom Bacillati; phylum Actinomycetota; class Actinomycetes; order Kitasatosporales; family Streptomycetaceae; genus Streptomyces; species Streptomyces kurssanovii. Next base: position 77,828 of record NZ_JBFAQK010000027.1, on the reverse strand, counting down.
ACGAACGTCACCGCCGTGTGGGTGCTGGCCCGCGCCCTCGAGGTGGTGCGTGAACTGCCGGAGCCGCGCCGCCGTGAGCTGTACGAGCGCATCGGCCTGGACCGCGGGGAGCTCGCCCGCTGGGAGGAGGTGTCGCGCCGGATGTACGTGCCCTTCCATGACGGTGTCATCAGCCAGTTCCACGGCTACGGCGACCTGGAGGAGCTCGACTGGGACGGCCTGCGCGCCCGGCACGGGGACATCCGCCGTCTCGACCGGGTGCTGGAGGCCGAGAACGACACCGTCAACCGCTACAAGGCGTCCAAGCAGGCCGACGTCCTGATGCTGGGGTACCTCTTCTCGCCGGCCGAACTGAGCGGCCTTTTCAGGAGGTTGGGCCATGAACTCGACGAGGAGACCTGGCACCGGACCGTCGACTACTACCTGAAGCGCACCAGCCATGGCTCGACCCTGAGCGGCCTGGTGCACGGGTGGGTGCTGGCACGCGTACGGCGCGAGGACGCGTGGACCTACGTCAAGGAGGCACTGGAGGGCGACATCGCCGATCTGCAGGGCGGCACCACGGAGGAAGGCATCCACCTCGGGGCGATGGCGGGCACACTCGACCTGGTGCAGCGTGGCCTGACCGGGATGGAGACCCGTGGCGGGGCGCTGTGGTTCGACCCCGTGCACTCGCCGCAGCTCGCCGAGTACGGCTTCTCCGTCCGCTATCACGGCCACTGGGGGGTGAGGGTGCGGATGCGGCCCGGAGAACTGCACATCGGCGTGCCGGCCTCGGACGGTGGACCGATCGAGGTGCGGCTCACGGACCGGACGGTGTCAGTCGAGCCGGGCGGCTCCCGGCTGTTGATGCTGCCCGACGACGGGCACCGGCCCTCGCCCTGACGGGCTCTTTGACCCGGCCGGCCCTCGCCCGGCGGAGAGCGCCCGAACCGGACGCACGGCCCCTCGGCCTGACGGGCCCTCCGCACCGGCCGGCCTGGGCCGCCGGTGTGTCGCGGCTCAGGTGGAGCCCCGCTGTCCCGGCAGGGGCAGGCACGCCCAGACGGTCTTGCCCGCGGGAGGTGTCGGCCGCCACGACCAGCTGTCGCTCAGCGAGTCGACCAGCAACAGGCCGCGGCCGCCAGAGGCGGCCGGGCCGGGATCACCGAGGCGCGGCGGCTCAGGACTGGGGTCGGTCACCGCGCAGACGAGCTGGCTGCTGTAGCGGAAGAGACCGAGCCAGACCGGGTACTCGTCGGTGCACGGCGCGGCGGGCGGAAGAGCGTGCCGCACGGCGTTGCCGACGAGCTCGCTGACGATCAGCTCGACGTCGGCCACCAAGGGTCGCAGCGCCCACTCGTGGAGGGTGCTCGCGGCGAACTTCCTCGCCTGCCCCGCGTTCCTCGGGCGGCCGTCCAGCCCGCACGCGGAGAAGCCGCCGGGGACCACCGGCTCCTCCGGGGCGTACTCCGGCGCGTCGGCGGGCATGCGGGGCGGACGTTTCACGCCAGATTGCGTGAGACCGCTCCCGAACCCATGCCGTACATCGGTCCCCGAGCGCGCCGGCACGTGAGTCGTCACTGGTCATGTCTCCCTGCAGGCTTCGCCGTTCGACAGCAGACACAGGGCGAGTATTGTCGAGCCGACCCGCGGATGCAATTGCAGATGGGATTGCATCGGTGGGATCCGGACCAAACGTGTGCGAGCAGTGAGGAGTTGATGGGCGTGGAGTTCGTCAACGGAATGCAGGCCAGTGCGCTGGAGTCGGTGACGTGGATCAAGAGCAGCCACAGCAACGCCACGGGGAACTGTGTGGAGATGGCGGCGCTGCCGGGCGACCGGATCGCGATCCGGAACTCACGTGACCCGCACGGACCGGCACTCGTCTGCTCACGCGACGCGTTCGCGGGATTCGTGGCAGGAGCCCGTGAGGGTGGTTTCGACACGGTAATCGGCTGAAAACAGTCGGTGAGTGGGCGACTTCCCCATGGCCTCGCCACGCGAGTGCTGGATACTGTCGTCGTCCCTATTTCTCCGCAGGAGCGCCTGATGGCTGCAGTCGAACCGAGTCCGTCGTTGTTCGTCCGGCCGCTGGGAGCGGTCGAGAACAACCCGACCGCCCTCAGGCTGATCCTGGGTGGCAAATTGCGCCAACTGCGGGTGAACGCCGGGCTGGACCCTGCGGACGTCGACGCCCGGCTGGGTTTCTCGCGTTCCAAGACCAGCCGGATCGAACTGGGCCGCCACGGCTGCAAGCCGGCCGACGCGATGGCGCTGCTGAATCTGTACGGCGTCGCGGCGTAGGAGCAGGTCGACGAGTTCATGCGGCTGGTGACGCAGTCCCGCCAGACCGACTGGTGGCGCTCCTTCAGCGACGTCCTCTCGGACTTCTTCGAGCCGCTGGTCGCCCTGGAGGGCGCCGCGGCGACGATCCGTACCTACGAGCCGTTCTACGTGCCCGGTCTGCTCCAGACCGCCGCGTACTCCGAGGCCGTCGTCCGGTCAGGACCGGGGCACCTCCTGACGCATGATGTGCGGCGCCGGGTCGAGCTGCGCCAGGAGCGCCAGCGGCAGCTCGACACGCCGGAGGCACCCCGCCTGTGGGCCGTGATCGACGAGTCCGTGCTGATGCGTACGGTGGGCGGACCGCATGTGATGCGTGAGCAACTGCTGCACCTCGTCGGGATGATGGAGCGGCCGCGGGTGACCTTGCAGGTCGCGCCGTTGGAGGTGACGGCCTCCGTCGGCGTCGGTACGGGCGTGACCTATCTGCGTTTCGCGCTGAGCGACCTGAAGGACGCGGTCTACATCGAGCACCTGACCGACAGCACCTTCTCCCAGAAGCCGCAGGCCGTCGAGCAGTACCGTGACATGCTCGACCGGCTCGGCGCGTGCGCCCTCACTCCCAAGCAGTCGCTGGAAATGCTCGAGCAGCGCATCAAGAGCCTCTGAACGCCTGGGACCCGAGCATGTCGCCGTGATCCGCCGTGCGGTGTGCTCGTCCTCGAAGCCCGCGCCGCCGGACGGCGACAGCGGCGGCCCTGCGAGCCCGCTCCTTCGAGCCGGCTCACGGGGTCGCCGCTTGCGCGTACCGCCGTGCCGCTACGGGATGCGCGCGACCCCGCCCCACTCGATCCATTCGTCGGTCTGCTGCACGGGCGCCAGATCGTTGTCAGGGCGCCAGGTGGAGACCTCCACCAGCCCGGGCTCCAGGATCTCCATGCCGTCGAGGTAGGCGGCGACCTCGTGCTCCTCGCGGACCCGGCCCCAGTGGTTGTCGGTGGCCTGCGCCATGTACTCGGTGACGAACTTGCGGATCTCCGGCCGGTCGCTCACCAGTTGGCAGACGACCAGGAAGCTGCCCGGTGCCAGTCGTTCCGCGACACGCCGCACGAGACCGGCCGGATCGTCCTCGTCCGGGATGCAGTGCATCACCGACACGAAAAGAGCCGCGACAGGCCGGCTGAAATCGATCAGCCGCTGGGTCTCCTCATGGCCGAAAATACCGTCGGTGTCGCGCATGTCGGCCTGGATGACCGTGGTGCGGTCGTTCTCGTCGAGCAGGGCCCGGCCGTGCGCGAGCACGATGGGATCGTTGTCGACGTAGACGACCCTGGACTCGGGGTCGACCGACTGCGCGACCTGGTGGACGTTGTCCTGGGTCGGCAGACCGGATCCGTGGTCGATGAACTGGCGGATGCCGTAGTCGGCCGCCAGCATCCGCACCACACGCCGCAGGAAGCGGCGGTTGTTGACGGCGAGCGTCTTCGTACTGGGGACCTGCTTCAGAAGTTCTTCGCAAGCGTCGCGGTCCGACTGGTAGTTGTCGTCGCCCCCCAGGAAGTAGTCGTACATACGTGCCACGCTGGGCACTTTGGTGTCGATGGCGTCGGGGCGCCACGAACTCTGCATCCAGTCCTCACCCGCGTCGATGGAGATCCGGTTCTGTGGGATCCACATGCTAGGGAGACGCTGCACGGCGGTACAGACGGATGGCGGGGGCAGCGCTCCGGTACGTCGGCTTTCGGCCATGGCGCTCCGTCCCAACTGCCCCACTCTCACCAGGCGTTGCGGCCCGTCAGAGCGCGCCCCACGAGTGGGCGCGGGTGCGGAGGTGGTCGTGGACGAGCGCCAAAGGCGGATGGACGAGGGCCCCTGCCCTGGTCGCCAGGTAGAGCGTGTTGAGCGGCGGGGCGGCGGGCTCATGAAGCAGTTCGACGGAGCCCGCCGAAAGGGCCGGCTCGGCGAGATAGCGGGGGAGGGCGCTCACGCCCGCACCCGCGACCACCGCGGCCAGAACGGCACGCAGGTCCGGGACGATCACGGAAATGTGGTTCGGCGGCCGGCGGTCGAACTCGCTCAGCCAGTAGCGGCGGACGATCGGCAGGTCGTCCGCGTAACCGACCAGCGGCAGATGGGCGAGGGCGTCCACCGGATCACCGGCCAGCCGGGCGCTGTCGACGCTGCGGGCCAGGGACGGCGCGCCGACGAGGACGAACTCCTCGTCGATGAGCGGCGTGGCCACGATGTCCTGCTGCGTCGGCCTTATGGCGGACACCACCAGCTCCACATGTCCCTCCGCGAGCGCGGCCAGCAGGTCCCTGGCGAGACCCAGCGTCACATGGATCCGCAGCCCCCGGGTCGTCAGCGGGGCGAGCGTGGGCAGGACGCGCATGGCCATCAGCTCGCCGGGGCCGGCGATCCGCACGGTCCCGACGTGCGCCGTCCCGGCCCTCGACGGTTCCAGCGCCGCCCGCAGCTCGTCGAGGTGCGTGCCGACGCGGGCGGCGAGGTCGGCCGCGTGCGCGGTGGGGGTCACGCCCTTGCGGGAGCGGACGAACAACTGCTCACCCAGTTGGTCCTCGAGCCTGGCCAGCTGCCCGCTCACGGCCGGCTGGGTGAGCCCGAGGCGCTCGGCCGCGGCGGAGAGCGACCCGCAGCGGTAGATCTCCACGAAGGTCGACAGCAGATCAAGTCCGGGCACGCAACCCTCGCTCCATAAGAGAAGTTATGACGCTCATGATGCCCGCGGATGATGCGGGGTCAAAGCTGGGGTTGTCCGTATCGAACCGCAACACACCCGAGCCCCGTAAGGACTGTTCCATGTCGAAGATCCTCATGGTCGTTTCCGGCGCCGACAGCCTCAAGCTGTCCGACGGCACCAGCCACCCCACCGGCTACTGGGCCGAGGAGGTGGCCGCCTCTCACGAGGTGCTCCGGAAGGCGGGCCACGACGTGGTCATCGCGACCCCGGGCGGCGTCCGGCCGACCGTGGACCCCATCAGCCTCGACGAGCGCGGCGGCGTGGAGGAGGCGGACGCCAAGAGGTTCCGTGCCTACCTGGACGCCCTCGACGCCGAGCTGGCCCGGCCCACCGATCTCTCCACGGTGTCGGCCGGCGACTACGACGCCGTGTACATCCCGGGCGGTCACGGTCCGATGGCCGACCTCGCCGTCAGCGCCGACCTCGGCCGGCTGCTGGCCGACGCCGACGCGCAGGGCAAGATCGTCGCGGCGCTCTGCCACGGCCCGGCGGCGCTGCTCAGCGCCGTGGGCGAGGACGGCTCCTTCGCCTTCTCCGGGCGTGAGATGACCACGTTCAGCGACGAGGAGGAGCAGCAGGGCGGCCTCGGCGACAAGTCGCCCTACCTGGTCGAGTCGCGCCTGCGTGAGCTCGGCGCCGTGGTCCGGCCCGGCGAGGCGTGGGCGAGCCGGGTCGTCGTCGACGGCAACCTCGTCACGGGCCAGAACCCGCAGTCGAGCGCCGACACGGCGCGGCAGGTGGTCGAGGTGCTGGCACGCCGCTGACCTGTTCCCCTTCCATGCGACAGGGCCCGGCCGGGCTTCCCCGGCCGGGCTTCCCCGGCCGGGCCCTGCCCCGTCTTCGCCGCCGCACCGGTGGCTGCGAAGGCGCAGCCGCCACGCCCGGGCGGAGCAGCGCTCCCGACAGCCGCGCACGCGGCCGCCGCACCGGCGTTACGGACGGCCGCCACCAGGGCACTCGAGTCAGGGAAGCACAGCCGGACCGGGTGACTGAAGGCTCCCTTTCGCACACGGACCGTGACGCCGCGTTCGCCGGTCGCCGCCCGGGGGAGCACCATGGAACCGGCCCCGCGTGAACCGCCCCCGACCGCCGGACATGGTGATGAACGAGAACTCGACCCCGACCGTGACCGCCGCCGCTGCCGCGTCCGCCGCGGTGTTCGGCGCGCCCTGCTGGGTCAGCCTCATGGCCCGCGACCTGCAGGCGGCCCAGGACTTCTACGGGGCCGTGCTCGGCTGGAAATTCCGCAAGGGAAGACTGGGCGACCAGTTCAGAGTCGCCGTGGTCGACGGTTCGCCGGTCGCCGGGATCGGCGCGCTGGCACCCGCGCTGACCGTCGCCGTCGCCTGGACCCCGTACTTCGCCGTGGAGGACGCCGACCGGACCGCGAGTCGCATCCGGGAACGCAGCGGCACCGTGGCGGTGGGTCCGCTGGCCCTGTCCATGGGCCGCGGCGTACTCGCGGCGGACCGCGACGGCGCCGTCTTCGGCCTCTGGGAGGGCGAACTCATGCGGGACTGGCCCGCCTGGCGTGACAAGGCGCCCGCGTGGATCCGGCTGCTGGCCAAGGACGCCTTCGAGTCGGCGATCTTCTACGGCGAGGTGTTCGACTGGGCGTCCGACCGGGCCGGCTGCTGCGAGGTCAGCTACCTGGAAGGCGCGGTCGTGCTGCACCGCGAAGGACGGGTGCTCGCCAGACTCACCTCCGGAGCGGACGGCACCGCGACGAACCCCCTGCTCCATCCCCGCTGGCACGTGCACTTCGCGGTGAAGAACCTCGAGGAGACGGTGCGTACGGCCGACCGGCACGGCGGCACCGTCCTCGCCGAGCGCACCACCCCGCACGGCGCCGAGGTCACCCTGCGGGATCCCGACGGCGCCATCTTCAACGTGACCGCCACGGACAACGCCGTACCGCAGTAGCACCTGGGGAAGGACCTGAGACATGGACCGCGCCGCTGTGTTCGACGTCGACGGGACTCTGGCCGACACCAACCATCTCCATGTCGTCTGCTGGTGGGAAGCCTTCCGGCAGGCGGGGCACCACGTGGCCATGGACCACATCCACCGCTCCGTCGGGCTGGCCGGCCAGGACCTGGTGGAGCACGTGCTCGGCGACGAGCGGGACACCGCGCAGGACGAGGCGATCAAGGCCGCTCACAAGGCCCTCTACGGGACGTACTCCGACCGGCTGCCGGCGTTCGACCAGGCGGGAGATCTGCTGCGCGCCCTGGCGGGCGACGGCTGGACGGTGGTACTGGCGAGCTCGGCCGGCGGGTCGGAGCTCGCCGCGCTCCGGCGGGCCGTCGACGCGGACGACGCCATCTCCGCGATCGCGGGCGCCGACGACGTGGCCGAGGGAAAGCCCGCTCCCGACCCGGTCGAGCACGCTCTGGAACTGGCCGGGGTTCCGGCCGACCGCGCCGTGTTCGTCGGCGACACGGTGTGGGACATGCAGGCCGCGTCGCGGGCGGGGGTGCGTTGCGTGGCGCTGCTGTGCGGCGGGATCCCGCGTACCGCCCTGGAGGCCGCCGGGGCCGCAGCCGTCTTCGACGATCCGGCGGATCTGCTGGCGCGGATCGGCACCGGCCCGTTCGCCGAACTGCTGGAGCCGTCCGGACCCTAGCCGGGGACCGCTTCGTACACGTGCGCTTCGTGCGGACCACGCGAGAGCTTCCGCGCGGGCCGCTTCGCCCCGGCCGGTCGCTACGGCCACGGGCGCGGCGCTCAGTGCGCCAGGTGGCCCACCAACGGCGCCGTCCGCTCGCCGGAGCCCTTGCGGACGCCGCGCAGGAACTCCTCCAGCGCCGCCGTGGCGGTGTGCCGCGGCTGCCATTCCAGCTCTTCCCTGGCCCGGGCCGTGCTCATCACCGGCATCCGCAGCAGCGCGTCGAACAGCTGCGGCGACGCCGGAACGGCGCGCAGTCCCCATGCGGCCGACACCACGGCGTGTGCCGCCTGCCGGGGGACCCGCACCACCCTGGCCTTGAGCAGCTCACCGAGGGCCCGCGCGTCGACGACCGGTTCGGCGGCGAGGTTGAAGGCCCCACGCGCGTCGAGGAGAACGGCGAGGAGATAGGCCTGTGCGGCGTCGTCGGTGTGCAGAGCCTGGAAGCGCAGTCCCTCGATGTCGGGCACGAAGGGAAGCAGCCCCGGCCTGATCAGCGGGCCCGGCAGGAATTTGCCGGCGAAGATCCGCCGCTGCTCGCTGGCGGATGTCTCCTTGAACATGAACGCGGGCCGCATGCGTGCCACACGGATCCCGGTGTGCCGCAGCTCGAAGGCGTCGAGCGCCCGCTCCAGGTAGGACTTCTCGCGGCAGTAGGCCGCCTCCGGCCAGCCGTGCGTGGGCCACGACTCGCCGACCCCGGGACCGGTCTTCGGCCCCGGCGCGTAGGCGCCGACCGACGAGGCGTGGACGAGCGCCGGTACCTGTGCCGCGGCGACCGCGTCGAACAGCCTCAGCGACCCGAGGACGTTGGTGCGCCAGGTCGTGGCGGGGGAGTGCGTCGGCTGGAAGCGCCACGCCAGGTGGATCACGGCGTCGGCGCCCTCCAGATGCCGCACGAGCTGGTCACCGGCGTCCTCGTGGGCCAGGTCCACGGACGCCCAGGACGTCCGTGAGATGTCCAGGTCGGGTACGCGGCGGGCGAGACCGAGGACCGAGGCGATCCGCGAGTCCTCCGCGAGCGCCCTCACCACGCTCGTGCCCACGTTCCCGGTGGCCCCGGTGACCACCACCCGCAGTCCTGTTTTCACGCTCATCAGCCACTCCGTGGGATTCCCGGAACACCGGCCGGCTGCTGCACGGGTCCCCGGCGGCCGCGGACCGAAACGGATGAAACGCGCGGTGCTGGGCACACGGGATCAAGAAGCTGGGCAACGGGATCAAGAAACCGCCGGGCCGGCAGGACGCCGGCACAGTCTGCCGAGGGAGTCAGGAATGACCCATCTGCTGGGAGTGGACCGGGGCGGAGCCGCGCTGGTGCTCGCCCCGGGTGTGTACGCCCCGCAGAGCGACACGTTTCTGCTCGCGGACGCGCTCGGGCGTGAACCGCTGAGGCCGGGTGCCGAGGTACTCGACGTGGGCACCGGCACCGGAGCGCTGGCCCTCACGGCCGCCCGGCGCGGCGCCCGTGTGACAGCGGTCGACAGCTCATGGCGTGCCGTCGCCGCCACCCGCCTCAACGCCGTGCTCGCCCGCCGTCGGGTGCGCGTGCTGCACGGTGACCTGCTGGATCCGGCCATGGGCCGGCGCTTCGACCTGATCGTGTGCAATCCCCCCTACGTGCCCGCACCGCACGCCCGCCCGCCGCGGCGCGGCGCGGCCGTCGCCTGGGACGCGGGCCACGACGGCAGGGCCGTCCTGGACCGGATCTGCGACGGCGCTGCGGAACTGCTGAACCCCTCGGGTGCCCTGCTGATGGTGCACTCGGCGCTCAGCGGCGTCGGGGCGACCCTCGAGCGGCTGCAGGGCGCCGGCCTGGACGCCGCCGTCGTGGAGCGTCGTCTCGTCCCGTTCGGGCCCGTCCTGCGTTCGCGCAGGAAGTGGCTCGAGCGGCGGGGTCTGATCGCTCCCGGCGAGGACAAGGAAGAGCTGGTGATCATCCGTGCCGATCGAGCATGAGGACCGAACGGCCCCGGAGCCCTGTCGTGTGACGGTGACCAGGGAGGGCCCGATGCTGGTGGAGGGCCCCGTCGAGGTCGTCCTCGACGACGGGACCACGGTGCGGTCCGACCGGTTCACCGTCGCGCTGTGCACCTGCCGGCGCAGCCGGACGTACCCGTGGTGCGACACCAGTCACCGCCGAAGGGGCAGGAGGTGAACGATGACGGACCTCGTCACGGCCACGGAAGCGGCCCTGGAGGGCGAACTGCCGGGCGGGCGCGGCGAACTGTCGCAGGGCGTGCTGAACGCACTGCGTGCCCCGGCCGGCGCACAGCTGCCGGACCCCGCCTCCGCGAAGCGCGCCGACCCCTTCGGTGACGACCTGCAACTCGCCCTGTACGTCAGCTACGAACTGCACTACCGGGGCTTCGCCGGGGTCGACCCGGCTTGGGAGTGGGACCCGGCGCTGCTCGCATTGCGCGCGGCGATGGAGCGGCGCTTCCTTCACGCGCTCCGCGACCGGACCGCGGGTCACCCGGACGTCCACGACGCACTGGACGAGCTGCTCGTCGAACCGGTGGACGGCACGGGTGTGTCGTACTTCCTCAGGGACGAGGGACAGCTCTGGCACCTGCGCGAGTACGCCGCCATGCGCTCCCTGTACCACCTCAAGGAGGCCGACCCACACGCCTGGGTGATCCCGCGGCTGCACGGCAGGGCCAAAGCCGCCTTCGTGGCGGTCGAGTTCGACGAGTTCGGCGGCGGACGCGCCGAACGGGTGCACGCCCGGCTCTTCGCCGACCTGATGGCCGACCTCGGCCTCGACCCCTCCTACGGCCGGTACCTCGACGCCGCCCCGGCGGAGATGCTGGCGAACGTCAACCTGATGTCGCTCCTCGGCCTGCACCGGGCCCACCGGGGCGCTCTGGTGGGGCACTTCGCCACCGTCGAGGTGACGTCCTCACCCGGTTCGCGCCGGCTCGCCGAGGCGATGCGCCGTACCGGCGCGGGGCCCGCGGCCGAGCACTTCTACGCGGAGCACGTCACCGCCGACGCCGTTCACGAACAGATCGTGCGCCGTGACGTCATCGGCGGACTGCTCGCCGACGAACCCTCGCTCGCGCCCGACGTCGCCTTCGGCATAGCGGCCACGACCTGCCTGGAGGACCGCCTCGGTGACCGGCTCATGGCCGCCTGGCAGGACGGCTCCACGAGCCTGCGGGCACCCCTGTGAATCCGGAAAGCTGTGAAAACCGGGGCGGCGGCTGTGAACGGCCGGTTCCGGCGTGCCGTGGCCCCTCCATACCAGCGACTACCTACAGTAGCCAGCTGTGTGGCGGACAGGACCGCTCCGGTTCACAATGAGGCACCGGACGGACCTCGCTCCGCCGTGTCAGGGGGCCGCATAAACCGGGAGACCACGATGCTGATGCCCGACACGAGTGTGATCACCAGGCTGATTGCCCGCTACCGGGCGCAGGAACATTACGTCCTCGCCGCTCCCCACGACGACTCCGCGCGGCGACGGTTCGAGGACACCGCGTACACACTGTGTGTGCTCATGTGCGAGCGCACGGCCCGCGACGCGCTGCTGGCCGCCGAGACCTACGTGGGCCGACGGATCAGGTCGGCCGCACCGGCCGTCGGCGAGGGCGCGGCATCCGGCGGGCGCTGAGGGGGATCCCGGACAGACCGGTACGCACGGGTCCGGGCGAGGGAGCGGGGAAGGACGAAGGTGTCTGAGGTTGAGGCCCGCACGAGGCTGCGAGCGCCGATGGCCGGCATCGTCAGCCGGAGCAAGGAACCGGCCGTCGTACAGACCGTGCGATCGACCGCTGCGGCGACCATCTCGTACGTGGTCGCCGTGCAGGTGCTCGACAGTCCCGTCGCCCCGCTCACCGCGCCCCTGACCGCGCTGCTGGTCGTCCAGGTCACTCTCTACTCCACGATCACCACCGGTGTGCGCCGGGTGAACTCCGTCGTCGTCGGCGTCCTCATCGCCATCGGCTTCAGCGCGCTCGTCGGTCTGACCTGGTGGAGCCTCGGGCTGATCATCCTGGCCTCGCTGGTCGTCGGCAGATTCGTGCGGGTCGACGAGTTCGTCCCCGAGGTCGCGATCAGCGCCATGCTCGTGCTCGGCGTGACCCAGGTGACCGGCGCCGCCTGGGACCGGGTGCTCGAGACCCTCATCGGCGCCGTCGTGGGGCTCCTCTTCAACATGCTTTTCGTACCGCCGGTCTGGGTGGAGGCCGCGGGCGAGTCGATCGAGGACCTCGGGCGGCGCATGCGACGGCTGCTCCTGCGGATCGGTGAGGAGCTGACGAGCCCCACCCCGGTCGAGCGCGCGGCGGCCCGGCTCCACGAGGCCCGCAGGCTCGACAACGACATCGCCGACGTGGACGCGGCGCTGCGCCAGGCCGAGGACAGCCTCCGCTTCAATCCCAGGGTCAAGGAAGGCCTGTTGCACCGCATCGTGCTCCGTACCGGCCTCGACACCCTGGAGATCTGCGCCGTCGTTCTGCGGGTGCTGGCCCGCACCATCACCGACCTCGCCAAGGAACGGCGGGAGGAGGAGCTGTTCTCCCACGAGGTGGGCGTCGCCCTCGAGGAGCTCCTCTCGCACGTCGCCGACACGCTGGTGAGCTTCGCCGTCCTCGTCACGACCCAGACCAGCGAGAGCGCCGACGCGGCGGAGGAGCGGCTCACCGGGGAACTCGCCGCCGCCCGGGCCAGCCGCGACAACGCCGCCGATCTGCTGCTCAAGGGCGTGCAGCGACAGCCGCGCCACTGGCAGTTGCACGGCGCGCTGCTGACCGAGATCGACCGCATCCTCGACGAGCTGGACATGGACCACCGGTCACGGCGTCTCATGGAGGAGCTCGACCGCCACACCCGGGAACGGCGGGAGAAGCGCCCGCGGTTGTCGGCCCTCCGTGACTGGCTGTGGGGCAGGACGCCGCGCCGCAGGGTCCCCTGACCCGTCGGCGTGGGCGGCGGACCCGGACCCGGACCCGGACCCGGACCCGGACCCGGACCCGGACCCGGACCCGGACCCGGACCCGGACCCGGACCCGGACCCGGGTCCCGGTCCCGGGCCGCCGCCGTGCGCCGGTTCGTCAGCCGGCGGCCGGCGGCCGGGGCGCCAGCAGGAAACCGTCGACCGGGCGGGTGGGGATCCGGCGCAGCGGGATCGACAGGTCCTGCGGCGGAACACCGTGCTCCAGCCGCGCCAGTTGTGGCACCAAGGCCTTCAGCAGCGCCACGGTGACGTCCTCGCCGGGGCACCGGTGGCCCGTCGCCGTGTCGCCGCCGCCCTGGGGGATGAGCAGGTCCGCACCGACCGGCCCACCGTCGGCGAACCGCGCGGGCTCGAAGACGTACGGGTCGGGCCAGAGCGCCGGATCGTGATGGTGGCCGAAGACGTCGAGCAGCACGAGTGTGCCCTCGGCGATCCGCTCGCCCCGCCATTCGAGGTCCCGCACCGCGACACCGCCCAGGAACGGCGCGAACGGGTAGAAGCGGCGGACCTCATGCGCGAAGGCTTCCGCGTACTCGGGGCCGCCGTCCCGGAGCAGCTCCCGCTGCCGCGGCCACCGGTGCATGGCATGGGCGGCGAACGTCATGAACCAGGCCACCGCCGCGGTCGGCCGGATGATGTTGAGCACCTCGACCGCGGCGGTGTGCGGGTCCAGCAACTCGTCGGCGTCGTCGCGGTGGAGTGCCACGGCGTGCAGCGCGGAGCCCGAGTGCTCCGTCCCGCTCCTGCGGACCTCCTCGATCAGGCCGCTCAGCCGTTCCTCCTGGCGGGTACGAGCCTTCCGCGCACGCCAGTGCCGTGGACCCGCGGTGGCGAAGCCGTCGACCATCGCGACCAGGTCGCGCGCCGTGGCCCGGCCGTCGTCCTCCCCGCGGGGCACCCCCGCCCAGTCGCAGACGGCGCGGGTGATCACCACGCTCGCCTCGGTGAACAGTTCGATCCGCGGCCGGTGTGCCCACTCGGCGGTGGCGGCGTCCCACTCCTTCACGGCCTCTCCGGCAAGCGCGTCCACTGACGTCGCGTCCTTGAGGAGGGAGACGAACAGGGCCTTGCGGGCCCGGTGCGCCGGGCCGTCGAGCGTGTGCACGGCTCCCCGGCCGAAGAGCGTGTCCAGGACGGGCCCGGGCAGCGCGGAACGGCGTGCGACGTGCTGCTCGTCGTAGAAGAAGGGCACCGCGTCGAGGCCGTGCAGGGCGACCGCCGGGCGGCCCATGAGCCGGGTCCGCACGGGGGCGCCGCCACTGCGCCGCATCAGGTCGGGCAGCCAGGCGTACCCCTCGAGGAGCGCGGGCAGGGTGGCGTCGGGGCGAAGGATCTCGCGTAGTTCCATGCGGGGAAGGGTTCCCCGTCGACCCGGTGAAATGCCCTCATTCGCCCTGATGTGGTCACTGAGGGTGCTGCTGCGCCCGCAGACTGCGGCCCCTGCTGCGCACGATCTCCTCCGCCACCGCGCTCAGCTTGCGGTTCGTCCGCTGCGAGAAGCGCCGCAGGACGTCGAAGGCCTCGGCCGGGCCGCAGCCCAGGGCGTGCATCAGGATGCCGCTGGCCTGGTCTATGACGGCGCGTGAGTCCAGCGCCGTCTCGAGCTGGTTCACCTGGGCGAGTGCCGCCCGGTAGAAGTGGTCGCGCACCAGTCCCTGGGCGAACTGCTCGCCCAGCACGACCACCGGATGATGCGCCAGATGGGCGAACGCCCCGGGATGGAAGCTGTAGAGACTCAGGGTCACCTCCACCTCGCTGCGCCGGAACGGCATCGTGAAGCTGGAGCGGATACCGGACTCCAGGGCCGCGGCGCGGTAGTCGGGCCAGCGCTCCTCGTCCAGCAGATCGACGGCCGCGACGGGCTCGCCCGTGTCCAGGGCGCTCGAGGTGGGACCCTCGCCCGAATCGAGCTCGACGGAGATCAGCGTCGTCAGATCGGGGTGGGTGGCGGCGGCACGGCGCTCGGCCGAGCCGTCGGTGACCGTGGTCGCGGCGCCGCAGCAGGGCTCCACGCAGCGCATCGCCGCTTCCGTGAAGTCCGAAAGGTCACGGGCGCCGGCGGCGGGTTCCACGGTCAGGTCCGTCGGGGGCAGCATTGCGTGTCCTCCTTCCGCGGGTGCGGCTGCCCGCCCCCTCGCACCACAAACCCCCGGTGACTCATGCCGAACTCCAGGTCGTCGCGTTGCGCCGCCGCCCGGTCGGATAACTTTCTCCCATGGCGCAGAGCGATGAGTTCGGCGGTGACCTCGAGGATTTCGTCCGCCGGGTGGCTGAGCTGAAAGCCGCCCGGGGACTGCCGCCGGACGAGCAGCAGACCTTGCTGGACGCGGCCCTGTTCGAACTCCAGCACGTATCGGAGACCCTGTGGCCCAAGTACGAGCGCCTGGCGGCTCAGGGCCCGGCCCGTGCGGCGGCGGACCGTACGGAGCTCCAGCTCCTCCGGGCCCTCTTCCAGCGGCTGCCGCTGCCCGTGGCACTCATCGGGGGTGACACCGTCGTCCGCCGGATGAACCTCGCCGCCACGGACCTCACCGGTGTACGGGCCGGCTTCGCCGCCGGCCGGCCGCTGTCCGGACTGCTGCGCCCCGGCGACCGCAGCGCTCTGCGCTCGCAGGCGGCCGCCGTCGCCAGGGGAGAGGGGCCGCGCAGTCTGCGCGTCCATCTCCAGCAGCGTCCGGAGGAGACGCTGCGGGCCACACTCACCGCCCTGCGCCCGCCGAACGAGCCGCACCCCGCCGTGCTCATGGTCCTGCAGTCCGAGATGACCGACGACCGGCGTGACGACGGCCGGGCGGGCCGGCCCGGGACCAGGCTGCGCCGCGCCACCGCCCCCGATCTCGCGGAAGCCGCCGCGCACGCGGCCCAGATGGACCTCTTGGACGGCATGACCACCGCCCTGCTGCGCGCGCCCGCCGGCGACCCGGAAGCGGCGCTCGGCGCGGCCGCGGCGGTCCTCGCCGAACACGGCGCGGACTGGGCCGTCGCCGACCTCGTCACCGGCGCCGGTCTGCGCCGTATCGCCGTACGGGGCCCGGCCGGCGAGGAGGCGGCCGCGCTGGCGGCACGTATAGCGGCCCAGGACCCCGCCGGCTGCCCGATCGTCGTCGACTGCGCCGGTGAAGGCTCCTCGCTGCTCCAGGTGCGCCCGGAGGACCTCGACTGCTTCGGCCGTGACGGGGACGGTGACTCCGTCCTGGTCCAGGCCGACGTCACGTCCCTGCTGTGCGTGCCCGTCCAGGAACGCGGTGAGGGAGGGGGCCGGGTCCTCGGGGTGCTGTCGCTGTTCCGCAGCGGAGGCACACCCGCCTTCTCGATGGCGCACGCCCGTGCCGTCGACGTCGTCTCGCGGCACGTCGCGCTGGCTATGCGGCGCGCCGCATGACGTCCTCGTGCACGGCCTCGTCCCGCATGACCTCGTTGCGCAGCTGGTCGCAGCTCCGGCTGATCAGCCGGGACACGTGCATCTGGGAAATGCCCAGCGTCTGCGCGATGCTGCTCTGGGTCATGTCGCGGAAGAAGCGCATGTACAGGATGTTCTGCTCACGTTCGGGCAGCTTGCGCAGTCCCGGCTTCACCGCTTCGCGGTCCACGAGCACGTCGATGGCCGGATCGGCCGATCCCAGCGTGTCGCTGAGCGAGTAGCCGTCGTCGGCGCCCGGGAGCTCCGCGTCGAGGGACAGCGCCGTGAAGCTCTCCAGAGCCTCCAGACCCACCAGCGCGTCCTCCTCGGACACACCGGCGCGTTCGGCGATCTCCGCGACCGTGGGGGCGCGCCCCGAGACGGTCTGTACGAGGTCCTGGCGGGCGAACCGGACGCGGTTGCGCAGGTCCTGGACGCGGCGCGGCACGTGCAGGGCCCACATGTGGTCGCGGAAGTGCCGCTTCACCTCGCCCACGACGGTGGGCACCGCGAAGCTCTCGAACGCGCCGCGTGAGGGGTCGTAGCGGTCGACCGCCTTGACCAGGCCGAGAGCGGCGACCTGCTGAAGGTCCTCGATGGACTCGCCGCGGTTGCGGAACCGGCCGGCGATCCGTTCGGCCATCGGCAGCCAGGCGGACACGATCTCCTGGCGTACTTCCTGCCGCTCGGGTCCGTCGTCGAGTTCCGCCAGCCTGCGGAAGGCGGCCGCTGTGTCGGGGGCGTCGGAGTGAGAGTGCTTGGTGTGAGCGAACGTGGGCATGATGTCGCGACTCCCTGGGATATGGGGGCTGCTATGCCGGAAATCGAGTCACCCGGGGGAACACGGACAGGGGCCTGACGCACCCGGAGCATCCGCTCCCACGGGGCGTGCCTCCTGTCCGAAGCACAACACGCACCTGCCCGGGCGTGTGCGGCCAAAACCTCTCAGCCGACGGACGGTACGTCGATCCGGGCGCCGACGGGGACGTGGTAGAGGGCGAACGCGTGGCCGATGACCGGCTGCGCGACATTGCGCACCTTGACACCGCCGGCGGTCATCCCGTGCTCGGTGCCCATGTGGGCGTGGCCGTGCACCGCCAGGTCCGCCTCCGCCTCGTCGACCGCCTCCGCGAGGAGATACGTGCCCAGGAACGGATAGATCTCCGGCGGCTCCCCGGCGAGCGTGTCGGGGACCGGTGAGAAGTGCGTGAGGGCGATGAGTACCTCGCAGCCCTGTTCCCGCAGATCGAGCAGGGAACGTGCCAGATCGGCCGCGCACCGGCGGCTGTAGCGGACGAAGGACCTCATCTCCGGCTCGCCGAACTCGCCCGCGCTGCGGCCCGCGAAGCCGCCTCCGAAGCCCTTCGTACCGGCGATGCCGACCTTCGTGCCGCCGACATCGAGCACCGTGCCCTCGCCCTCGAGGACGGTCGCGCCGGCCCGCTCCAGCAGGCCCGTCACCTCGTCCTGAAGGTCACTGTGGTAGTCGTGGTTCCCCAGTACCGCGACGACCGGCACGGGCAGCCCCTTGATCTCGTCGGCGACCACCTCCGCCTCCTCGACGGTGCCGTGGCGGGTCAGGTCGCCCGCCAGCAGCAGCATGTCGGCGCGGTCACCGAGCGTCTCCCAGGCGGGGCGCAGCAGTCCCCGGCTGTCGGGCGCCAGATGGATGTCTCCCACGGCAGCAACACGGATCACTCGAGCTCCTCTGGCCGTTCGGGGGCCGTGGCGCAGGCGACCGTGAGGTCGGCCCGCACCGGCAGCCCGCCGAGTTCGGTCTCTGCGATGCGCAGGATCTCGCTCCTGCACGCGGTCGTGGACACGGTGCCCCACAGGTGCACGTATCCGCCGCGCATGTCGATCTGTACGCCCAGTTCCGAGATCTCCTCGTCCGCGAGACGCTCACGCAGACGCGCGATCCGGTACTCGGAAGCCTCAGGTTCCTTCACGGGGCACCTCCCGCGGCGGGATGACGTCCAGCCGCTCCAGCAGATAGAGGAACGCGTCCGGCATCGGAGAGGAGGAGTGCTCGCGGCGCAGCCGGTCCCAGTCGACCCGCTCCCGCAGCGCCCGGGCGATCGGCAGCAGCGCGCCGAAGTCGCAGTGGTGCTCCGACAGCGCCGTGAGCCGGCTCTCCAGCAGGTCGGACGGGGCGAGCACCGGCATGTGGACGGAGTCGACCGGCAGGATCTCGGCCCGGTCGAGCATCTCCTTGGTGACGGGGCGGTGGGCCAGTTCGAAGATCAGGTCGATCTCCTCGCCGCCCGCTCTGGCCTTCACCAGCCAGTCCTCCGGCGGGGAGACGACCTGGATCCCCCCTTCGACGAGGGTCCGTACCACGCCTTCGGCGTCCTGCCTGCGGAGGCAGAAGTCGGAGTCGTGCTGCAGCCGGATGGGCACACCGTGCGCGTAGGCCGCCACGCTGCCCACCAGGGCGAAGGGGTACCCCGAGGCCTTGAGCAGCGCGCCCACCTGCTTGGTCGCCTGAAGGATCGCCTGGGTGTGGTCCTGCGGCAGTTCGTCCGGGGCGGTCGCGGCCGGTTGGACGGCGGCGACCGCGTCGAGGGCTCCGCCGGGCCCGGAGGCTCGCGGCAGAGTTCCCGGCCGGGCCGTGTCCTGGGGGTGGTTCATCGCCGGTTCTCCGTCCTGGGTCCGTCTCGGAGGTCGTTGGCTGTTTCCCGCTGTCCGCAGACGTCGTGAGGACACGACAGGTACCCCGTCGACGGCGATTGATCCGTCCCCGGCGGTCGTGGTCCGCCGGGCGGCCCGGCTCCCCTCCCGCCGATGTCGCGCCGGGCGGCCGGGCTTTCCCCGTCCGATGTCGCGGCCGCACTTCGGCAAGCGGCCCTCCCGGTGCGGCAGGACGGCGGTGTGGCGCCGTCGACGACGGGTACCCGAAGGGTCGCAGGTGGCCGCTGCCAAGCAATGCGGCAATAGTCGGAATGCCGGTACGAGTGCCGAGGAGGCTGGAACCCATGGTCTCGCGAGCCACCACGCCGCCGGGGGAGGAATCCGCCGCCGGAGGCGAGCGGTTCGGCGTCGCCGCGGCACGGCGGGGCGACACCGTCGTCCTCTCCCTGAGCGGTGAGCTCGACCACGACACGGCCGACCCCCTGCGGGAGGCCATCGAGGAGCATCTGCGCAAGGGCGCCAAGCGGATCCTCGTCGACTGCGCCGGCCTGGACTTCTGCGACTCCACCGGGCTGAACGTCCTGCTGCACGGGCGGCTGGCCGCCCAGGAGACGGACGCACGGGTGGAACTCGCCGGCATGCGGCCCCCTGTGGCGCGCATGTTCGAGATCACGGGGGCACATGCGGTGTTCCGGGTGCACGCCGGCGTGGACGAGGCGCTGGCGGACGAGCCGTCGACCTGACGGAGGAGGCCTGATGACCACGGGCCCCGGAGGGCACGGGCAGACCCGCCGGCTGGCGCTGTTCGGCACGAAAGGGGTCGTCAGCCGGTGTCGTGACTTCACCGAGCAGGCGCTGGCCGACTGGGGATGGACGGCGGCCGGCCCCGAAGGACCCAGCGACGTCGTGGAGGACGTGCTGCTGCTCGTGTCCGAGCTGGTGACGAACGCCTGCCTGCACGCGGGCGGACCCCAGGAGCTGGTGCTCAGCAGGTCGGCCGGGTGGCTGCGGGTGGAGGTGGCCGACGCCGACCCGCGCCGCCCCCGGCGCAAGGTGCAGAACGACCTCTCCCGGCCGGGCGGCCACGGGCTGCTCATCATGGAGCGGCTGGCGCACAGCTGGGGCTCGGAGCCCCGCGGCACGGGGAAGGTCGTCTGGCTGGAGGTGCGGCTCAGTCCCGCACGGGGACAGCGGACGAGTCGTCCATGATCCCGGCCCGCAGCTTCTCGAGGATGCGTGCCAGCAGACGCGACACGTGCATCTGGGAGATGCCCAGGCGTTCGCCGATCTCCGACTGCGTCAGCTCCTCACGGAAGCGCAGCGACAGGATCAGTCTGTCGCGCTCGTCCAGCGTGGCGATGAGCGGCTTGAGCGCCTCGAGGGAGTCGATGATGTCGAAGGCGGGATCGTCGATGCCGAGGCGCCTGGTGACGGCGTTGGACGCGTCCTCGTCGTTCACCGTGGCGTCGAGGGACTGCGCGGTGTAGCCGTTGGACGCGCGCTCGCCCTCCACCACCTCCTCCTCGCTGACGTGGAGGTACGCGGCCAGCTCGGTGGTGGTGGGCCTGCGGCCCAGCCGCTGCTCCAGGACGTCGAGCGCCTTGGCGAGGTCGATCCGCAGCTCCTGGAGCCGGCGCGGCACCCGCACCGACCAGCTGGAGTCCCGGAAGAACCGTTTGATCTCACCGATCACGGTCGGGAGTGCGAACGAGGCGAACTCGACCTCGCGTTCCAGGTCGAAGCGGTTGATCGCCTTGATCAGACCGATCGTCCCGACCTGGATGATGTCCTCCATCGGTTCGGCCCGGTTGGCGAACCGGAGCGCCGCGAACTTGACGAGGCTCAGATTGAGTTCCACCAGTGTGTTGCGGACATAGGAGTACTCGGGTGTGCCCTCTTCCAGATCGGCGAGCCGGGCGAACAGCGTGGTCGACAGTGCGCGGGCGTCCATGGGGCTGACGGCCCGCGGGTCGGGGATCTCGGGGAGGCTGTCGGGAACGGGGCGCCGGTCCGCCGCGAGGAGCGGCTCCGGGCCGCCGGGGGATTCGGGGGTTCCACCGGGGACGGGCTGCCGGGTGTGGGTCGAGCTGGACATCGAGGCTCCTTCGACGGGGCGGAGGCCGGCGCTGTCGGGTGCAGCGGGACCGTCGGGCGAGCTTCTTATGTACTGATGATTCCCCTTTGAGGTGCTTTGAAGCAATTGTTCGGGGGCACGCGATTCATATGGAACGGGCGTCTGAGCAGATCTCCGTCAGCCGCCGCTTTCCCCTCGACGGTGGGCAGGGTGTGGTGGCCCGGTGCCGTGATCTGACGCGCGAGGCCCTGGACGACTGGTTCACCCTGTCCGGCCCGGACGGACGTGTCCGGGCCCAGGACGCACTGCTGCTCGTGTCCGAGGTGGTCACCAACGCGTGCACGCACGGTGGCTCCCCGTACGAGCTGCGGATCGACCGCGGCCCCGGCCGGATCCGGGTCCAGGTCAGCGATACGGGCGCGGCCCGTCCGCGGCCCCGAGGCCCGCACCACCCGGCCCGGGCCTCCGGACACGGTCTGTATCTGCTGGACCGGCTGTCGGACGAGTGGGGATGGGCACCTCGTGGGACGGGTAAGGCCGTCTGGTTCGTCGTCACGGTCCCCGAGTGAACCCCTCCGCCCGGCGGACGTCCCGCGTCGAGCGGCCCGCCGCCGGGGTGTCGTGACATGGCCCGCGTGCCACAGTGGAGAAGGCCGTGGGCGACGCCGCTTCCGCGGTGACCCGGCCACGGCGCCGTACGTCACGACAGCGCGAGGTCTGCGATGGACGCGTCCAGCAGTACGCCCGAGCCCCTACGGGGCCGGCCTCCCGCGGAGCTGAGCGAGGAGGGACTCACCAAGTTGCTGGCCGGGCTCACCGCCGTGCGCGACGGTGACCTCTCCGTCCGGCTGCCCTATGACTCCGGTCTGCTCGGCGAGATCGCCGGCATCTACAACGGCATGGTGGACCAGCTCTCCCTCGTCACCTCCGAGGTGACGAGGGTCGCCCGGGAGGTCGGCGGACAGGGTCTGCTCGGCGGCCAGGCCAGGGAGCCGCAGGTCAAGGGCGTGTGGTGGGAGCTCACCTCCGGCGTCAACACCATGGCCGACAACCTCACCTCCCAGGTCCGCTCCATCGCGCAGGTCGCCACCGCCGTGGCCCGCGGCGACCTCACGCAGAAGATCAGGGTCGACGCGCGGGGCGAGATCCTGGAGCTGAAGGAGACCATCAACACGATGGTCGACCGGCTCTCCTCGTTCGCGGAGGAGGTCTCCAGGGTCGCCCGCGAGGTCGGGACCGACGGGAACCTCGGCGGCCAGGCCACCGTGCGCGGTGTCTCCGGTACCTGGAAGGACCTCACCGACAACGTCAACTCGATGGCGAACAACCTCACCAACCAGGTCCGCAACATCGCCCAGGTCACCACGGCGGTCGCCCGCGGCGACCTCACCAGAAGGATCGACGTCGACGCGCGGGGCGAGATCCTCGAGCTCAAGACCACCATCAACACCATGGTCGACCAGCTCTCCTCGTTCGCGGCCGAGGTCACCAGGGTCGCCCGTGAGGTCGGCAGCGAAGGACGACTGGGCGGGCAGGCCGAGGTCGAGGGAGTCTCCGGCACCTGGAAGCGGCTCACGGAGAACGTCAACGAACTCGCCGGGAACCTGACCCGCCAGGTGCGCGCCATCGCCGAGGTCACCAGCGCGGTCGCCGAGGGAGACCTCACCCGCTCCATCACCGTCGAGGCGCCCGGCGAGGTCGGCGACCTCAAGGACAACATCAACGCCATGGTCGAGTCGCTGCGGGCGACGATCCGCGCCAACGAGGAACAGGACTGGCTCAAGACCAACCTCGCCCGGATCTCCGGCCTCATGCAGGGCACCAGGAGCCTGACCAAGGTGGCCGAGCTGATCATGGACGAGGTGCCGCCCCTGGTCCGCGCCCAGTACGGCGGATTCTTCCTCGCCGAGGAGGGCGAGGAGGGGACCGAACTCGTCATGATCGCCGCGTACGGGGCCCAGGACGGCCTGGCCGGCCAGGGCCGCCGTATCCGGCTGGGCCAGTCCCTGGTGGGGCAGGCCGCCCGCAGCAGGCGCACGATCGAGGTGCACGACCTGCCGCCGGGCTACGCGACGGTCTTCTCCGGCACCGGCCGGACCGACCCGAGCCACCTCGTCGTGCTGCCCGTCGTCCTCGAGGACCAGCTTCTGGGCGTCGTCGAACTCGCCGCCGTACAGCCCCTGACGGTCGTCCACCGCGACTTCCTCGACCAGTTCATCGAGTCGGTCGGCGTGAACGTCAGCTCGCTGATCGCCAACACCCGCACCGACGAGCTGCTCGACAGGTCCCAGCGGCTGACCGCGGAACTCAGCAACCGTTCCAGGGAACTCCAGGCGCGCCAGGAGGAGTTGCAGCGCTCCAACGCCGAACTCAAGGAGAAGGCGGCGCTGCTCGCCGACCGCAACCGCGACATCGAACGCAAGAACCTGGAGATCGAACAGGCCCGCCAGGAGCTGGAGGCCCGCGCGCAGCAGCTGTCCCGGACCTCGATGTACAAGTCCGAGTTCCTGGCCAACATGAGCCACGAACTGCGCACACCGCTCAACAGCCTGCTGATCCTGGCGCAGTTGCTCGCACAGAACCTCGAGGGCAATCTCACCGAGAAGCAGGTGGACTACGCCGAGGTCATCCACTCCGCGGGCTCCGACCTGCTCCAGCTGATCAACGACATCCTCGACCTGTCCAAGGTCGAGGCCGGCAAGATGCCCGTCCACCCCGCGGCCTTCCCCCTCAGCGGTCTCATGGAGCACGTCGAGTCCACGTTCCGGCCCGTGGCGACGGAGCGCGAGCTCACCTTCGAGGCCGTGGCGGAGCCGGACGCGCCGCAGTGGCTGACCACCGACGAGTCCCGGCTCCGCCAGGTGCTGCGCAACCTGCTCTCGAACGCGCTGAAGTTCACCGACCAGGGGCGGGTCCAGCTGCGGGTCGCCCTCGCGGGCGAGGAGGAGGTGCCCTCGTCGCTGCGGGACTCCGGGCCCGTCGTCGCCTTCCGCGTCACCGACACCGGCATCGGCATCCCCGCCGACCGGCTGGAGAGCATGTTCGGCGCCTTCCAGCAGGGCGACGGAACCACCTCCCGCCACTACGGCGGCACCGGTCTCGGTCTGTCGATCAGCAGGGAGGTCGCCCGGCTGCTGGGCGGCACCATCGAGGCGCGGAGCACCCTCGGACGCGGCAGCTGCTTCACCCTGTACCTGCCGGTCCACCGCCGCGGTTCCACCCAGGCCGAACCCGGTGACGCGAACGGCGGACCGGGCGCCGCCGGCACCGGGCCCGTCGCACCGGTGAGGGACCGTACGGTCCTGGTGGTCGACGACGACACACGCAACGTCTTCGCGCTCACCGAACTGCTCGAGCACGAAGGGGTGCGCGTCATCACGGCGGACAACGGCAGGACCGGCATCGAGCTGGTGCGGACCCGCCACGACATCGGCCTCGTCGTGATGGACGTGATGATGGCCGGGACCGACGGCTACTCCGCCATGGAGGCGATCAGGAAACTGCCGCACGCCGCCGATGTGCCGATCATCGTCGTCACCGCGAAGGCGATGGCGGGCGACCGGGCGGAGGCGCTGGCCGCGGGAGCGGACGACTACGTGTCCAAGCCGGTCGACGCCGACCAGCTCGTGGCGAAGATCCGGCTCTGGCTGGAACAGGGCCGCTGACGGGCGCCCCACCGGTGCACCGCTCCCGCGGCGGGGACCTCAGCCGACACGCACGGCGATCAGACTGGTGTCGTCGTCCGTGTCCCCGGTCGCATCCCGCAGCAGCTGGTCCACCTGCTCGTCGACCTGACAGGCGGTGAGCTTCTCGGCCGTGCGGCGCAACGCCGCCAGACCCTCGTCGAGGCCGTCGTGGCGGCGCTCGATGAGTCCGTCGGTGAAGAGCAGCAGCGTGTCCCCCCGGCGCAACTGCGTCGTCGCCTCCCGGTAGACGGGCGCGGGCGTCGCGCCGAGCAGGATGTCCTGCGGGGGGTCCAGCAGCCGGGCCGTGCCATGACGCAGCAGCAGGATCGGCAGATGGCCGGCGCTCGCCCAGCGCAGCGTCCGGTCGCCCGGGTCGTACAGCGCGCACAGCGCCGTGGCCGTGGGATGCCCGGCGGTGTGCAGGGTGACCTCGTTCAGCCAGGCCATCAGCCGGGCGGGGGAGTGGCCGGTGAAAGCCAGGCCGCGCAGCGCGTTGCGCAGGGCGACCATGCCGGTGGCCGAGTCGATCCCGTGGCCCGCGATGTCGCCGACCGCCATCAGCACCTTCCCGTCGGGCAGCGGCAGGATGTCGTACCAGTCGCCGCCGACCCGGTACTCCTGCGCCGCCGGACGGTAGCGGGCCGCCACGCTCAGCCCCGGCAGCTTCGTCAGCGACGGCATCTCGGGGACGATCGCCTGCTGGAGCTGGAGCACCAGCCGGTGCCGCAGCGTCGCCTGCGCGCGCACGGCCGTGAGCTGGTCGAACGTCGCCGTCAGCGCGACCTCCGTGTGGTACTCGGCCGAGATGTCCTGGTAGACGCCGGTGATCCCGCACAGGTCGGCCCCGTCCAGCAACGGCTCCGCGGCGATCCGCACATGGCGCAGCCCGCCGTCGTGGCGGACCACGCGGACGACGGCCGCGGCACCCTTGCGCCGGTCGACCAGATCGGTGAGGAGCTCGCGCAGCTCACCCGCGTCGTCCGGGTGCACACGCGGTTCCAGCTCGGTCAGCGGGACCGGATCGGAGCCGAAGGGCATCCCGAAGATCGCGTACGTCTGCTCCGTCCAGGTGGACCGGCCGGAGCCGAAGTCGTCCTCGAAGAGCGCCAGGCCCCGCAGCCTGCCGACGGCCCGTCCGCCCGCCGTGCGGTGGTCGCTCCGCGTGTGCCACAGCACGACGGTGCGGTCGTCGCCGGCCGGCAGCACCCGTACGTCCACCAGCGGCGCCCCGGTGCCCGACCTGTGTTCGGCGGGCAGTCGCGCGGCCCGCTGCGGGGTGCTCGCGTGCCGGGCCCTGCGCGACATGGCCTCGAGATCGACATGGAGCAGCGGGAACGCGGCCTCCACGGGCCGCCCCACCGCCCGGTGCGAGCCGCCCAGCGCGTCGCCGGCCGGACCGTTGACATGCTCGACGACCAGGGCCCCGGTCCGAGGATCACGTACGAGGGTCATCGCCGGATGGGTCAGCGCGTCCAGCAGATCATCCAGTACGGGCTGCTCGGACGGCGTCACCTCCTCGGCCGCCAGTACCCGCGCCGCGACCTCGACCAGGCCCGTGAGCGCGCCCCGCAGGGAGCCGTCCAGGTCGGCGGCGGCGGGCCACACGGCGAGCGCCAGTCCCACGGTCCTCCCCCGCAACCGGAGCGGGAACAGCGCGCGGGCCGCGCTGTCCGAGGGGCCGGGCAGCGTCTCTCCCTCCGGAGGACCCGTCGGCAGCCATACCGGCGCTGCGTCCGCGAACGCGGCGCGGACCGGTGCCGGGGCCGCCGGAGGGATCCACTGCCACTGCGACGCCTCGAGGGCGCTCACCCCCGCGTGACCCGCGAGCCGCAGGCACCCGGACCCGTTCAGCCGCCACAGCCACAGCGCCTCCACACCGAGCGGCCGCAATCCGCCCTCCAGCAGCGTGTCCGCGCCTTTTGACACGGTCGCGGCGGCCTCGGCGGCCGTGACCACCTGGCGCAGCCGGCGCGCCTCGGCCGGCGGCGGAAGGCTTTCCTCCTGTGCGTCGTCCGGACCGGCCGCCGTCGACGCGGGCGCGGTGACGGCGATGCTGCCGGCCACGCCGTTCACGATGTCGGCGGCGATGTCCTCGCGGCTCAGGGAGGCGGACTCGGCGAGACGGGCGAGATGCTCCGCGGCCTCCGAGGGCGCCAGGCGCAGCTGGGCGGCGAGGATCCCGGTGGCCAGATCGGTCAGGTGACGCCGGGACAGTTCCTCGCGGAGTGCGGCGTTCTCCTCGCCGAGGCGGTCGACGAACGACGCCTGTTCGCTCCGCCCGCCGCCCGCGGGTCCTTCGGCACGCAGGACCACGACCACTCCCATCTCGAGCAGTCAGTGCGACCAGACCAGCGGGTGATCGCGCCCGGTCAGGATTTTACGCGCGCTGGTCGGGCCCGGCAGAAGTCGTGCGCCCACCCTCGCGGCGGGCTCCGCGAAGTGACCGGCAGGCCGCCGGAATGTCCGTCGGGGCGGGGGGGTACACGCAGTACCCGATCGGCCGCGCCCCGAGTCGCGGCGATTGCGGCCCATCCGGGCGCGGCGCACGGTGGAGGGGTTGGTTTCCCGTCCCCGGTCACAAGGTCCGGTCGCTAAGGAGTGGTCATGCCACGCGGTTCGAGTTCCAAGAGGGAACGACAGTACGAACACATCAAGGAGGGGGCCGAGGAACGCGGAGCGAGCGAGAAGCGCGCGAAGGAGATGGCCGCCCGCACGGTCAACAAGGAGCGTGCCCGCTCGGGCGAGTCCAAGAGCGCGAGCAAGACGTCCACGCAGGACATGTCGTCCTCGCGGCGCGGCGGCAAGCGTTCGCAGAGCGGCTCGGAAGGGCCCACGTACGACCAGCTGTACGCGGAGGCGCAGCGGCGGAACGTGCACGGTCGCTCCTCCATGAACAAGGATGAGCTCAAGCGGTCACTGGGCAAGTGACCGGCCCGGCACCGATGCCGGACGCCTCGGGAGGCCGCGGCGTCCGGCATCCGCATGTCCGGGCCGGTCCGTCGCCGGGTTCGCCTCGGGCCCTTGCCGTCCGCCGTCGCCACTTCGCCCACCCGCCGCGCTCACCGGCGGCCGGGTACCCGGTACCTCTCAGGCCGCGGCGTGTTCCTTCACCGAACCGGCGAGTTCCTTGTCGAGTGCGGCCCGCACCAGCCCTGCCGCCAGGTGCGCCGCGTCGGCGTCCGCCAGTTTCAACAGCGTCCCCGGGTCGTCGGCGACCCCGAGGCGGCGGGCGCCCTGCAGGGCCTTCTCGTCCAGCAGCGGCCCGGCCTCCGGCCACACGGCCTGCACCTCGCGGAGGAAGATGTCCGCGCCCGCCGGACCGATACCAGGGACCTCCCGCAACAGGCGGCGCAGCTCGTCGACGTCGCCGTCGGCCTGTTTCCGCATCCGCCGCAGATCGCCGCCGTACCGTTCGATCAGGAGCTCCGCGCCGTCGCCCAGCTGCGTCGCGGTGCGCTCGTCGTAACGGCGGTAGCCACCGCGGCCGAGGGCGTCGACGCGCTCCTGCCACGACGCCTTCTTCATCGCCTCGGGGCTGCGCATCCCCGCGTCGCTCAGCTCACGGGCCGCCGCGACCGCCACCGAGGCCCGGATGCGCGCACTCAGCAGATGGGCGAGGACCAGCAGCCGGTACAGCGGTTGCGGGGTGTCCCGCAGATTGATCCCGGCCTCCTCCGCGTACGTACGCCCGTGGTCCTCGAGGAGCGTGTGCAGAACGGCGCGCTGCTGTTTGTCCTTGCCGCCGCTCCCTCGGCTGCTCATCGCCGTTCTCCTGCCTCGTACGGCCAGCGCAGAAGTGCGCCGAGGCCGCCCACCGGCACGTCGTGGGAGCCGTCGGCGGGGACGCTCTGCACCTCCGCGCCGGTCACCACCGCCGAGCGCAGCAGCGCGTCGTCGGCACGGGCCGCGGAGGGCCGGGTCTCGCCCAGGTACTGCGTCTCCGTGCGGCGCACGGCCAGCTGGTCGGGCTCGCTGCCGACCCAGACCTCGCGCTGCGTGTCGGCACCGTCCGGCCTCACGAACAGCTCGGCGATCCGGTGCTCGCGGGCGGCCTCCACCAGATCGGGGACGGTCTGCGCGACCGAGTCGTGGGCGGCGCGGAACCGGTCGAGCTCCCTGTCGGTGGTGCGCAGGGCGAGCTCGTGCAGTGCGCTCTCGATGTCCTTGCCCAGCAACCGGGTGGCCGCGCCCTCCGCCCGGCCGCCGTGCTCGGTCTCCACGGTGATCGGCCGCAGCTGGGGAGGCAGCTTGTCGTGGACCGCCCTGCGCTCACGTGCCCCGCCGGCCAGCACGATCAGGTCGGCCTTCACCTCTTGCTCGCAGGTGGCGATCGCGGCCGCGATCTCACCGGCGTTGTGCTCCCAGGTGTTCTCGACGCTCCGCTGGAAGTGCCACTCCGACCAGTCGTCACGTCCCGTTCGGTGAATCGGCCAGTCCCAGCCCTCGGCGTGGCCGGCGGGGCGGGCGGCGACCGGGGTGCGGACTTCCAGGTCCGCGCCGAGCCGGTCGATGTACGCGACCAGGCACACCGGTTCCCGCGCACCGAGGTCGAGCAGCGGCGACACGTGCGGCAGGGCGGACCACCGTACGTCCGCAGAGACGGCCGGGGGCGTGGCGAGCGGCGGGTCGAGGACCACCTGACCCGCGGTCGCGAAGACGGCGCGCCCGGCCCCGTGCGTCGGCCCCGGCCGTGACATCAGGGCGTCGTAGACAGCACGCCCGGTCGCGTCGTCGGCCCCTTGCCGTGCGAGGGAGTCGCACACATCGCGGGCCTGCAGCTCACGCCGCCTCGTGGTCGACTCGTTCTCCCATCCGGTGTCGAGATGAACGCTGGCCCATGGACCTGGACGCTCGTAGAGAGGGGTGAGAAACGACAGCTGCATGACTTCCTCCCTCGGAGGCCGGGTATCGCGTCACCAGCGGGTACCCGCAAGGTCAACCCACACACGCCACGACCAGCACGACTCGGAAGGGACGGTTGCCGTGAACGAGAGCGAGCACGGGCACAGGGGCGTCGACCCGGCGGACCTCAGCGAACAGGACCTGCTGCGGGAACTCGAGACCATCCACCGCAGCCGCCACGACACACTCCTCTACGGTTCGGCCGCCGCCCTGGAAGCGCACAATGTGCGGATGGCGGACCTGGAGGCCGAGTATCTGCGGCGCCACCCCGACCGGCCGGTGGCCGCGGGCCGAACCCGTTCCGGGGCCCGGGAAAGGACGCAGTGAACGTCCGCGAGACGGAGCAGGCCCCCGTGCGCCGGGGGCCTGCTCCGTGTGCCGCTGCCCGGGCCAGGCCGGCCTCGAGCGTGTGAACGCGCCGGGCGCGTCCACACGTGTGTCCGGCGGCTCAGCTGCTCGCGCCGACGCCGGAAGCCTTCGCGAACTCGGCGGTGAACGCGTCGCAGAACGCCTCGAGGTCACCCGGCTTGCGGCTGGTGATCAGCGTGCTCGGCGCCGCCTCGCAGACGCGCACCCGCTCGTCCACCCATTCCCCGCCGGCGTTGCGGATGTCGGTACGCAGGCTGGGCCACGAGGTGAGACTGCGGCCGCGCACCACGTCCGCCTCGATCAGCGTCCACGGCGCGTGGCAGATCGCGGCGACGGGCTTGCCCGCGTCGAAGAACGCCTTGACGAACGCCACGGCGTCCGCGTCCATGCGCAGCGCGTCGGGATTGGCCACACCACCGGGCAGCACCAGCCCGCCGAACTCGTCGACCGACGCGTCCGCGACCACCTGGTCGACGGGGAAGGTGTCCGCCTTGTCGAGGTGGTTGAACGCCTGCACCCGGCCGGGACGCGTCGACACCAGCTGAGGCTTGTCGCCGGAGTCCGACACCGCCTGCCAGGGCTCGGTGAGTTCGACCTGTTCCACTCCTTCATGGGCCGTCAGAAACGCGATCAGCATGATCAGCTCCTTTCGTTGTTGCTCTCGGCGACGCTGATCTCCGCCAGCGCGGAGTGCGGATCCTGGGCGGCGGCGAGGTCTCCGAGGCTCACCACGCCGAGCGGGCGGCCGTCCTCCACGACCGGCAGCCGGCGCACCGCGTGCGTGCGCATCAGCCGCACCGCGGACATCACGGAGTCGTCGGGGGCCACGCACACCGGGTCGGGGGTGCACGCGGAGGAGGCGCTGACGCCGGCGGGATCCGCGCCCTCGGCGACCGAGCGGAGGGTGATGTCCCGGTCGGTGAGCATCCCGACCACCGTGTCGCCGTCGGCGACCAGCACATCGCCGATGTCCAGGTCCCGCATCAGTCGCGCCGCCTCGACGAGTGAGGCGTCCGGCCGCACTGCCGCCACCCCGGCCGTCATGACTTCTCTCACGAGCTCTGCCATCGCTGTTCGCCTTCCACTCGTCCCTCACCAGCCCGTTCGGGGCGGCTGCCGGGGCCGGGTACCCAGCTCCACCGGCACCGACACGGGAAGAGACCGGGCGGGCGCGGCAGTTTCGGGCAGTCAGGTTTGGACCCGCGGAGGGCGGGGACCCGAAGATCGGCCGAGCGGCCATGGGATGGGAGAACGGGCCGGGTGCGCGGATCGGCGGAACCGCGCACCCGGCTCCGCCATGCGCTACGGCTGCCGCGACTCCGGCTGTGCGAATGCCTCGAGGATCCGCTCGGCGGCCAGCGTGGCGGTCAGCTGCCCGCCACGGACCTGCTCCTCGAGACCGGCCGTCAGCTCCCGCACCCCCGGGTGCCTGCGCAGCCGGTCCAGGAGCGTGTCGTGGACCATCGCCCACGTCCAGCCGATCTGCTGCTCGCGGCGCTTGGCGTCGAGAGCGCCGGTCGAACCCAGGACCGTACGGTGCTGTTCCAGGCGCTCCCACACCGCTTCCAGCCCGGTGCCCTCCCGGGCGCTGCACGACAGCACGGGCGGGGTCCAGGCGGCGTCGGCCGGGTTCATGAGACGCAGGGCCCCGGCGAGTTCGCGGGCCGCGGAGCGGGCGTCGCGTTCGTGCGGACCGTCGGCCTTGTTGACGGCGATCACGTCGGCCAGTTCCAGCACGCCCTTCTTGATGCCCTGCAACTGGTCACCGGTGCGGGCGAGGCTGAGCAGCAGGAACGAGTCGACCATGTCCGCCACGGCGGTCTCCGACTGGCCGACGCCCACCGTCTCCACCAGCACGACGTCGTAGCCCGCGGCCTCCATCACCACCATCGTCTCCCGGGTGGCCTTGGCGACCCCGCCCAGCGTCCCCGAGCTGGGTGAGGGGCGTACGAACGCCGCCGGGTCCACCGCCAGGCGCTCCATCCGGGTCTTGTCGCCCAGGATCGAGCCGCCGGTGCGGGTGGACGACGGGTCGACGGCGAGGACCGCCACACGGTGTCCGAGCCCCGTGAGCATCGAGCCGAGCGCGTCGATGAAGGTGGACTTGCCGACGCCGGGCACCCCGCTGATGCCCACCCGCCTGGCCGCCCCGGCGAACGGCAGCAGCTCGGTCAGCAGCCGCTGCGCGAGCGCCCGGTGGTCCGGGCGGGTCGACTCCACCAGCGTGACGGCGCGGGCGATGTACGCCCGCGAACCGTCCCGCACGCCCTTCACATAGGCGTCGATGTCGATCTTCGGTGGCATGCGCGGACCTACGGCAACTCGTGGCCGAGCGAACCGGCCAGGGTCCGAACCAGGTCCCTCGCGGCGTCGGGGATCACCGTTCCCGGCGGGAACACCGCCGCGGCTCCGGCCTCGTGCAGCGCCGGGACGTCCTGCGGCGGGATCACACCGCCGACGACGATCATGATGTCCTCGCGGCCCTCCGCCGCCAGCTGCTCGCGCAGCGCCGGCACCAGCGTCAGGTGTCCGGCCGCCAGCGACGAGACGCCGACGATGTGGACGTCCGCCTCGACCGCCTGCCGCGCGACCTCGGCCGGCGTCTGGAACAGCGGGCCGACGTCCACGTCGAAGCCGAGGTCGGCGAACGCGGTCGCGATCACCTTCTGGCCCCGGTCGTGCCCGTCCTGGCCCATCTTGGCGACCAGGATGCGCGGCCGCCGGCCCTCCGCCTCCTCGAACTCCCCGACCAGGGCACGGGTCGCGTCCACCGCGGGCGACATGCCTGCCTCGTTCCTGTACACACCCGAGATCGTACGGATCTGGCCGGAGTGCCTGCCGTACACCTTCTCCAGGGCGTCGGAGATCTCCCCGACGGTCGCCATCGCGCGGGCCGCGTCCACGGCCAGCGCCAGCAGATTGCCCTCGAGACCGCCGTCCGCCACATGACCGGCCGCCGCGGCCGCGGTCAGGGCGCGCAGCGCGTCCTGACAGGCGGCCTCGTCGCGCTCCGCGCGCAGCCGCCGCAGCTTCTCGATCTGCTGGGCCCGCACCTGGGAGTTGTCGACCTTGAGCACGTCGATCTGCTCGTCGGACTCCACCCGGTACTTGTTCACCCCGATCACCGGCTGACGCCCGGAGTCGATACGTGCCTGGGTGCGCGCCGCGGCCTCCTCGATGCGGAGCTTGGGGATGCCGGCGTCGATGGCCTTCGCCATGCCGCCCGCGGCCTCGACCTCCTCGATGTGCCGCCAGGCGCGCCGGGCCAGGTCGTGCGTCAGCTTCTCGACGTACGCGCTGCCGCCCCACGGGTCGATGACCCGGCAGGTGCCCGACTCCTGCTGGAGCAGCAGCTGGGTGTTGCGGGCGATGCGCGCGGAGAAGTCGGTCGGCAGGGCCAGCGCCTCGTCGAGGGCGTTGGTGTGCAGCGACTGGGTGTGCCCCTGCGTTGCCGCCATCGCCTCGACACAGGTGCGCGTGACGTTGTTGAAGACGTCCTGGGCCGTCAGCGACCAGCCGGAGGTCTGCGAATGGGTGCGCAGCGACAGCGACTTCGGGTTCTTCGGGTCGAAGCCCTTCACCAGCTTCGCCCACAGCAGCCGTGCCGCCCGCAGCTTCGCGACCTCCATGAAGAAGTTCATGCCGATCGCCCAGAAGAACGACAGCCGGGGCGCGAACGCGTCCACGTCCATGCCCGCCCCGATACCGGCCCGCAGGTACTCCATGCCGTCGGCGAGCGTGTACGCGAGCTCCAGGTCGGCCGTGGCCCCGGCCTCCTGGATGTGGTAGCCGGAGATGGAGATCGAGTTGTAGCGCGGCATCTTCTGCGCCGTGTACGCGAAGATGTCCGAGATGATCCGCATCGACGGGCCGGGCGGATAGATGTAGGTGTTGCGGACCATGAACTCTTTGAGGATGTCGTTCTGGATGGTCCCCGCGAGCCTCGAAGCCGGAACGCCCTGCTCCTCCGCGGCCACGATGTACAGCGCGAGGACGGGCAGCACCGCCCCGTTCATCGTCATCGACACGCTCATGCGGTCCAGCGGGATGCCGTCGAACAGCTGCCGCATGTCGTAGATCGAGTCGATCGCCACACCGGCCATGCCGACGTCGCCGGTGACCCGCGGGTGATCGCTGTCGTACCCGCGGTGCGTCGGCAGGTCGAACGCGACGGACAGGCCCTTCTGGCCCGCCGCCAGGTTGCGCCGGTAGAAGGCGTTCGACTCCTCGGCCGTGGAGAACCCGGCGTACTGCCGGATCGTCCAGGGCTGGTTGACGTACATCGTCGGGTACGGGCCGCGCAGATACGGCGCCACACCCGGATACGTACCGAGGAAGTCGACGCCGGCCAGGTCCGCGTCCGTGTACAGCGGTTTCACCGGAATGCCTTCCGGCGTCTCCCACACCAGCTCACCGGCCTCCTTGCCGGTGGCGGCCTCGAGCGCCGCGCGCCACTGCTTCTCGTCGGCCGTGCCCGCGGTGGCGGGACCCAGCTCGATCCCCGTGAAGTCCGGGATGCCCATCACGCCACTCCGATCCGGTCGAGGGCCCCGGTCAGCACGGCGACCGCGTCGCCGCCCGCGACGACGAACTCGTCGACCCCGGCCCTCTCGTACGTCTCACGCTGTTCGCCGGGCCGCCCGGCGAGGAACACCCGCAGAGCGCCGGCCGCCTTCAGGGCCGCGGCCACTGGCGCCGCCTGCTCCGCGTAGAGCGCGTCGCTGGAGCAGATGCACGCCACCTGCGCGCCGCTCGCCGTGAAGGCCGCCGCGGCCGAGGCCGCGTCGACACTCACCGGGTCCTGCACCGTTTCGATGCCGCCGGCCTGGAAGAGGTTGGCCGCGAAGCCCGCCCGCGCGGTGTGCGCGGACGCCGGGCCGAGCGCCGCGACGAACACCCTGGGCCGCGCGCCGGTCGCCGCCAGATGGGCGTCGGAACGGGCCCGCAGCTCCTCGAACGCCTCGTCGCGGCGGACCACCGGCAGGCCTCCCGCGGGCCGCCGCGGCGCCGGGTCACGTTCGACCGCCGGCTCACCGAGCAGCGGGAACTCGCTGACGCCCGTCACCGGTTCGCGGCGGGTGTCGAGCTTCTTGCGGCGGCTCTCCCACGTCGCGCCGAGGCGCTCGGCGACGAGTCCGCCGCGCAGCGCGGCGGCCTGGCCGCCGGCGCGCTCGATCTCCTGGAACCACGCCCAGGCCGCCCGGGCGAGCTCGTCCGTGAGCCGCTCCACGTACCAGGAGCCGCCGGCCGGGTCGACGACCCGGCCGAGGTGCGACTCCTCCAGCAAAATCGAGGAGGTGTTGCGGGCGATCCGGCGCGCGAACGCGTCCGGCAGGCCCAGCGCGTGGTCGAAGGGGAGCACAGTCACCGCGTCGGCGCCGCCCGCGCCGGCCGCCAGTGAGGCGACCGTCGTGCGCAGCATGTTCACCCACGGGTCCCGCCGCGTCATCATCACCGGGGAGGTCACGGCGTGCTGGCGCTGGGCGGCGCCGGCGCCGGTCACTCCGCACACCTCGGCGACGCGGGCCCACAGCCGGCGGGCCGCCCGCAGCTTGGCGATCGTCAGGAACTGGTCCGCGGAGGCCGCGTACCGGAACTCCAGCTGCCCGCAGGCCGCTTCGGCGTCCAGCCCGGCGGCGGTCAGGTCCCGCAGCCAGGAGACACCGGTGGCGAGCGAACAGCCCAGCTCCTGGGCGGCACTGGCGCCGGCCTCGTGGTACGGAAGGGCGTCGACGCTCACCACCCGCAGATTCGGATACGTGGCGTGGCAGAGCGCGGCGAGCTCGGCGGCGACGGCGGTCCGCTCCTTGATGTCCGCGTGGCGGCCGGTGCGTGCGGCGTGGCCCAGCGGGTCCGCGCCGAGATGGCCGAGCGCCGACTCCGGGGCCGTCGCCCGCTTCTCGTACAGACCGAGGAGTTCGCGTGCCGCGGCCTCGAAGTCGCCGCCCGCGTCCAGCACGACGGGAGCCAGGTCCAGGTGGACGCCCTCCAGGGCCGTGGCCAGACCGTCGACGGGCACGCCCGCGTCGCCGACGGCCAGCCACACGGAGGCCGCGCCGTTCTCCAGGTCGGCGAGGACCGCCTCGTTGGTCCGGGCCGGGTCCGGCCGCTCGTGACGCTGGCGTACGTCCCAGCCCGCGACCGAACCGCCTTCCGGAGTGGCGCCGCGGGTGAAGGGGGCGAAACCGGGGAAACCGGCCGAGTCGGCACCGCCGTCGGACGTGTAGAGAGGACGGGTGGTGATCCCGTCCTCCAGCGCCGTGGACAGTGCGTCCTCTGCCGCCGCGCCCGCCGCGTCCTTGCCTGCCTTGCGCAGTACGCCTTCGACCAGGCGCTGCCACTGCTCATGGGTCGCATCCGGAAACTCGGCGGCCAGTGAGAACCCGTCATCGGGGAGGACCGTCATGCCCCGGATGTTAGGTCAGTACCCACAGTCACAGCAGGTCCGGCGGCTGTGACCTTGCCCTCTCCGGGGCGCTCTTGATCCTTTGCGCCCGGTGCCCTATCCGCCGGCCGCCACGGGGCGGGGGCCGCTTGACCCATGCATGGCCCTACCTCAGGCGGGTACCCGCAACGGACCAGCTGACAGAGACAAGAACGGACCGGCTGAACTGACAGAAACAGGTGAGTCACATGGGTCTTGGCGGATGCATCATCCTGATCGCCGCCGGAGCGATTCTCACGTTCGCCACCGACTGGGAGGTGGAAGGCGCGAACCTCGACGTCGTCGGACTGATCCTCATGGCCGTCGGCATCATCGGAGTCGCCACGTTCACCAGCATCGCCCGGCGGCGGCGCGTGGTCGTGCCCCCCTCGACGCCGGTGGTGGAGGACAGGCCGAACCCCCGCACGTACGAATGAGGACAGGGCTCGCACGTACGCATGAGGACGGGCGTGAGCCCCGCGCGTACGGAAGCCGGAGCGGCGCGCGCACCGATGACCGCCGCCCGGAAACGGACGGGTCCGGCCCGGGCGTCAACGGGGCGTTCAGGGTTTGACCGGCGGCCGCGAGGGCACCCGGAGCGCGCTCGACGCGTAAGTCCCGTAACCGTTCACGTCTGAGAACGGAGCCGATCGTGAGCCGTTCCCGAGTCGTCGTCGTGGGAGCCGGGTTCGCCGGATTCCAGGCGGCCCGCACGCTCAGCCGGACCCTCCGCGACGATGCGGAGGTGGTCCTGCTCAACCCGACCGACTACTTCCTCTACCTGCCGCTCCTGCCGCAGGTGGCGGCCGGCATCCTCGAACCCCGCAGGGTCACCGTGTCCCTGCCCGGCTCGCTGCCGCGGGTCCGGCTGGTCCTGGGCCGGGCCACAGGGGTCGACCTGGACGGGCGGTACGTCCACTACGAAGACACCGAGGGAGGGACGGGCCGGCTCGGCTACGACCGGCTCGTCCTCGCCGTCGGCAGCGTCAACAAGCTGCTTCCCGTCCCCGGTGTCGCCGAACACGCGCACGGCTTCCGCGGGCTGCCGGAGGCCCTTTACCTCCGGGACCACGTCACCCGGCAGATGGAGATCTCCGCGACCGCGGAGACCATGGAGGAGCGCGCCGCACGCCGCACCTTCGTCGTCGTCGGGGCCGGCTACACCGGCACCGAAGTGGCCGCCCAGGGCGCCCTGTTCACCCGCGCGCTGGCGGACCGGCAGCGCACCGGCCACCCGGAGCCCCCGCCGCGCTGGATCCTGGTCGACATCGCGGAGCGGGTCCTTCCCGAGCTGGACCGCAGGCTCTCCGACACCGCCGACCGGGTGCTGCGCGAGCGGGGCGTCGAGGTCCGCACCAAGACCTCCGTCAAGGAGGCGACGGCGAACGGGGCCCTGTTCGACGACGGGGACGACATCGCCACCCGCACCCTCGTCTGGTGCGTGGGCGTGCGGCCCGACCCGCTCGTCTCCGAGGTCGGACTGCCCGTCGAGCGCGGACGGCTGGTCGTCGACTCCAGGCTCACCGTGCCCGGCCACCCCGAAGTCTTCGCGTGCGGCGACGCCGCCGCGGTCCCCGACGTGACCCGGCCGGGCGAGTACACGCCGATGACGGCCCAGCACGCCTCCCGTCAGGGCAGGACGGCCGGCCACAACGTCGCCGCCTCCCTCGGCCGCGGCACCCCCCGCGCCTACTCCCACCACGACCTCGGCTTCGCCGTCGACCTCGGAGGCGTCAAGGCCGCCGCGAATCCCCTCGGCGTGGCGCTGTCCGGGCCGCTCGCGGGCGCGGTCACCCGCGGCTACCACCTCGCCGCGATGCCCGGCAACCGGGTGCGCGTCGCTGCCGACTGGGCGCTCGACGCCGTACTGCCGCGCCAGGCGGTCCAGCTGGGGCTGGTGCGTTCCTGGTCGGTCCCGCTGGACACCGCTTCGCCCGAACTGGCGCGCGTCGGCGGCGCCCCTTCCAAGGAGCAGTGAGATGCAGGACGAACAACTCACCGAGCTTGCCCAGCAGTTGCGCGTCGACGCGGTACGCGCCGCCGACGCCGCGGGCTCCGGGCACCCCACGTCTTCCATGTCCGCGGCCGACCTCGGCGCCGTGCTGCTCGCCCACCACCTGCGCTACGACTTCGGCCGGCCCGAACACCCGGGCAACGACCGGCTCGTGCTCTCCAAGGGGCACGCGTCACCCCTGCTGTACGCCATGTACGTGGCGGCCGGAGCCGTCGACGACGAGGAACTCCTGACCTTCCGCCGACACGGCAGCCGTCTCGAAGGGCACCCCACCCCCCGGCTGCCCTGGGTCGACGTGGCCACCGGCTCGCTCGGCCAAGGACTGCCCGTCGGGGTCGGCATGGCCCTCGCCGGCAAGCGGCTGGACCAGATCCCGTACCGCGTGTGGGTGCTGTCGGGCGACAGCGAGATGGCGGAGGGCTCCGTCTGGGAGGCCGTGGAGCACGCCTCCTTCGAACGGCTGGACAACCTGACGCTGATCCTCGACGTGAACCGGCTCGGCCAGCGCGGCCCCACCCGCTTCGGCTGGGACCTCGACGCGTACGCCCGCCGCCTTCAGGCCTTCGGCTGGCACACCGTCGAGATCGACGGGCACGACGTCAGGGCCGTCGACGACGCCCTGTCGGAGGCCGCCGGCACCGTCGGCCGCCCCACCGCCGTCATCGCCCGCACCGAGAAGGGGCACGGAGTGGCCGCCGTGGCGGACCAGGAGGGCAAGCACGGCAAGCCCCTCGCCGACGCGTCGGACGCGATCGCGGAACTGGGCGGTGTGCGCACCGCCAGGATCGAGGTCCAGCAGCCGCCGGCGGCCCAGGTGCTGCACGAGCGGCACACCGGCGGGCTCACCCTCCCTGCGTACGACGTGGGCGACAAGGTCGCCACCCGCACCGCGTACGGGCAGGCATTGGCCGCTCTGGGCTCCGCACGCACGGACGTCGTCGCGCTCGACGGCGAGGTCGGCGACTCGACGCGCACCGAGTATTTCGCCAAGGAACACCCCGGCCGCCACTTCCAGTGCTACATCGCGGAACAGCAGCTCGTTGCCGCCGCCGTCGGCCTGTTCACACGGGGCTACGTCCCCTACGCCGCCACGTTCGCCGCCTTCTTGACCCGCGCCCACGACTTCATCCGGATGGCCGCCGTGAGCCGCGCTTCCGTCAACCTCGTCGGATCCCACGCCGGCGTCGCCATCGGCCAGGACGGGCCCTCGCAGATGGGACTCGAGGACCTCGCGATGTTCCGCTCGGTGCCCGGCAGCACCGTCCTCTACCCCTGTGACGCCAACCAGACCGCGCGGCTCGTCGCGGCCATGGCCGACCTGCCGAACGTGAGCTACCTGCGCACCAGCCGCTCCGACATGCCGGTGATCTACGGCCCCGAGGAGGACTTCCCGGTCGGCGGCTCCAAGGTGCTGCGCGCCTCGCACCGCGACCGCGTGTGCGTCGTCGCCGCGGGAGTGACCGTCCACGAGGCGCTGACCGCCGCCGCCGTCCTCGAACGGGAAGGCATCCCGGTACGCGTCGTCGACCTCTACTCGGTCAAGCCCGTCGACGCGGGCGCCCTGCAGAGCGCGGCCAACGACACCGGCTGTCTGCTGACCGTGGAGGACCACCGCACGGAGGGCGGCCTCGGCGACGCGGTGGCCGAAGCGTTCTCCGACGGACGCCCCATGCCGCGGCTGATCCGGCTCGGGGTGCGCAACATCCCGGCGTCCGCCACGCCCGCGGAACAACTCCACGCCTCCGGCATCGACGCCGAATCCATCAGCGCCGCCGTGCGCCTGCTCGTCGCGGAAGCCATGGTGCACCCGTGAAGGACGAGCGGACCCACCCCGTGCGGGCCGGCGGGCGGACCGTCGAGATCCAGCGACCGGACAAGGTGCTCTTCCCCGACGACGGCATCAGCAAGGCCGATCTCGCCGAGTACTACCGGGCCGTCGCGCCGCACATGCTGCCGCATCTGCGCGGCCGTCCACTGATGCTGGAACGGCACCCGGACGGCGTCGGCGGCCCCCGCTTCGTACAGAAGAACACCCCGGAGAGCTATCCGGACTGGGTGCGCAGGGTCGAGGTCGCCAAGGAGGGCGGCACCGTCGTCCACACCGTGTGCGACAACACCGCCACTTTGATGCACCTGGTCGACCAGGCGTGCATCACGTTCCACCGGTGGCAGTCACGGGCCGGCCGGCTCGAGCGGCCCGACCGGCTGGTGTTCGACCTGGATCCCTCGGGCGACACGGCCGACGACTTCGAGACGGTGCGACGCGCGGCGCGGCAGCTCGGTGAGCTGCTCGACGATCTGCGCCTCAACTCGGTCCTGATGACCACCGGCTCCCGCGGGCTCCATGTGATCGTGCCCCTGTCGGGCGACACCGACTTCGACGGGGCGCGCTCCTTCGCCCAGGAGGTGGCGGAGACCCTCGCGCGGCGCGACCCCGACCACCTGACCACCGCGGTGCGCAAGCAGGCCCGCGGCGACCGTCTCTATCTGGACGTGCAGCGCAACGGCTACGCGCAGACCGCGGTGACGCCCTACTCGGTGCGTGCCAGGGCGGGTGCGCCGGTCGCGACGCCGATCAGCTGGGACCAGTTGGACGACCCGCGGACGGGCCCGCGGCGGTGGACGGTCACGGACGCGCTCGAACAGGCACGCACCGACCCGTGGGGCGACGCGCTCGGCGGCCGGCGGGCACTTGGCCCGGCCGGCCGCCGGCTTGCCGCCCTGCGTTAGGAGCGGCCCATCGTCACTCGACTGCCACTACCACCTGTACCAGCGAGAGCGCCCGCCACCCGCCGTCGTGCTGCGCATCAGGAATCCCAGCAGCCAGATCACCAGGACGGCGAGGGCGATCCACCACAGGACCTCCAAAGCGAATCCGGCGCCGAACAGAACGACGGCGAGAAGGAGAACGAGCAGGATAGGAACCATTGTCTGCACCTCCATGACGGCGGGTGCCCGCATTTTCCCGTCGCACACACTGTCCGATACGAATGGAGCCTGAGCGTAATGGACCGGAAAAGGGGCAATGGCAATGGAAAGGGAAATGGCGTACGCGGCCGCGACGAGACAGAGGAGGAAAGGGCCGACCGCAGGTGGGCGGACCTGCTCCAGGAATTGCGGGTCGCGCAGACGGGCGTGCAGATCCTCTTCGGTTTCCTGCTGACGGTCGCGTTTCAGCCACGCTTCGTCGATCTGTCGCAGACCGACCAGACGATCTACTCCGTGACCGTCGTACTGGGCGCCGCGACCACCGGGGTGCTCATCGGTCCCGTGGCGTTCCACCGGATGCTCACCGGCCGCCGGCTCAAGCCGCAGACGGTCTCCTGGGCCTCCCGCCTGACCGTGCTCGGTCTCGTGCTGCTGCTGTGCACGATGGCGTCCGCCCTCCTCCTCATCCTCCGGGTGGTGCTCGACGACACGATCGCGCTGTGGCTCGTCGTCGCCATGGTGGTGTGGTTCGTGGTGTGCTGGTTCGTTCTGCCCGCGTGGACCCGCGCGACGCGCCGCGGACTCGACTGACGAGATTTCAGCCGCCGTATGCGCCAAGGGGATGGGGCGGTTGTGGTGCCATGTGGCGTCAGCGGTACTGTGCGCGCACCGCCAGACGCATTGGCGCGGTAATCGTGGAGGAATCAGTGACAGAGACCAGAAGAACGTGGCGGCGTACGGGAGCGCTCATAGCCGTCGCTTCGGCCGGCGCACTCGGCGTCGGCCTTTCCGCCGCACCGGCGATCGCGCACACGCCCGTGTGGTCGGTGACCTGTGACGAGGTCAGCGTC
This sequence comes from Streptomyces kurssanovii, assembly GCF_040677245.1. NCBI lineage: Bacteria > Bacillati > Actinomycetota > Actinomycetes > Kitasatosporales > Streptomycetaceae > Streptomyces > Streptomyces kurssanovii. The sequence continues at coordinate 35,895 of NZ_JBFAQK010000027.1, read as the reverse complement.
GACCTGACCGCGTACAGCCCCACCGAGGAGAACACCGTGACCATCACGGTGGACGGCAAGGAACTGCTGCCGAAGAAGACCTTCAAGAAGGAATTCCACGACAAGCTCGACCTTCCGGAGCACGACAAGGAACTCACCGTCCGTCTGGTCGTCGTGGCCGGCGACGGCGACCAGTTCTCGCGCGACGAGTCCAAGACCGCGCCGGTGTGCGAGGACGAGACCCCGAGCCCGACGCCGTCGACGACGCCCCCCTCGCCGACGCCGAGCGAGACCTCGCCCACCCCCAGCGAGACGCCGAGCACCAGCGCGCCGGCCACCAGTGCGCCCGCGACGCCTTCGGCGCCGCCGAGCACCGAGACCCCCGGCGGCGGCCTGGCCGAGACCGGTGGCTCCAGCGCCACCCCGGTCATCGCCGGAGCGGCTGCCGCGGTGATCCTGGCAGGCGGCGGCATCATGTGGGCCGCGCGCAAGCGCCGTAGCGCCCAGCACTGACATGACGTAGGCGGGCGGACCGCGACGGTCCGCCCGCCTTTCGCTGCCCCGGACCACGCCGCCCTGCGGCCGCGCCTCGTTCGGCCGCCCGCGCGGCCCCACCGCGGTGGCCGGCCGTCTCCGAGCCGGAGACCTCGACCCGTTGGCCCAGGCACCGGCTCCGCGCCTTGTGCGGCCGCCCGGCGTATCCCGTCGCGGCCGGTCGTCTCCGTGTCCGGGGCCGGAGACGTGGACCCGGTGGTCCGGGCACCGGCCATGACACTGTGCGCGGTCCCACCGAACGCCGACGGACCTTCCTGGCCGAGCCGACGTGGACCGGGTGGTCCGGGCACCGGTCACGACACCGTGAGCGCGGTCCCACCGCCGCGGCCGGTCCCCTTCGTGTCCGAGCCGGAGACATGGACCCGGTCGTCCCTGAACCGGCGTGCGGCCGCCCGCGCGGCCTGGCGTATCCCGTCGCGGCCGGCCCGCCGTCTCCGTGTCCGGGGCCGGAGGCTCCGGCCTCCTCGTCCGGGCACCGCCCACGACACGGCCGCCCGCCGGCGGTGCTTCGTGCCACCTGCCTACGCCCCCCGCGCCGCTGACGGCCGCGTGCCGCCCGCGTCCGGTCCGCCGACTCGTCGGCGTTCGGCGGGCGTTCGGCCGCCGTGGCCCGGCCGGCTGTGGCGCGGCGTCGGCGGTGGACGACGGCGCGCGTCCGTCCCGTCGAGGACACTCCGGCGGCAACGGACTTCACCCTGCCCGTCGCAGTCGCTCGGGCATCGGCGTGGTGACACCGGGTGCTGATGCCCCGTCACGCGAAGATGCCAGTGCGTTCCTTGTGTTCTCCCGTCCTTCATCCCGACCTCTGGCGCGATCCTCTTGGCCCGGCGATGCTGTCCGCCGACAGCGCTTACTGCACGCTCAACCAGCCATCCTCCAGGAGTACTTGTGGGCCTTGGCAGAGCAAGACACACCGTCGTGCTGGCCGCGACGCTGTCCGCACTCGTGGTAGGGGCCGCCGCCCCCGCCGTCGCTGATCCACCGCCCCCGCCACGCCAGTCCGCCGAAATACTGCGGCCGATCGCACCGCCGCCGGCCAGCGCGCCCGGCGGCAGCCAGACAGCCGTCGCCGACCCCGACGGCATCGAGACCGCCCGCGCGTCCCGGCCGATCGCACCCGGCGTCCGGCTCACCTCGTACGACCGTCTCGAGGCCGACAAGTGGCTGCGCGTCGACGCGCTCTCCGTCGACCTGGGCAGCGGCATACAGGCCGACTACCTGTTCTCGGGAAAGGTCGCCGACCGCGGCAGCGTCTCCGAGCTCGCCGCCCGGCACGACGCCGGCGAGGGCCGCCGCACCGTCGCGGCGATCAACGGGGACTTCTTCGACATCAACCAGACCGGCGCGCCGCAGGGCCCCGGCGTCAAGGACGGCGAGATCACCCACTCGCCCGCCCCTGGAGCCCATCGGGCCGTCGGTATCGGCCCGGAAGGCGCGGGCCGGGTGCTGGAGATGTACTTCGAGGGCACGCTCACCGTCCCCGGCGGAACCCATCCGCTGGGCGCGTACAACGCCGCCAACGTCCCGGCGGGCGGGATCGGGGCATACACCTCGGCATGGGGAGAGGCCGACCGCGCCCTCACCACCGACACGGCGACGCCCGTCGCGGAAGCGGTCGTACGCGAAGGCAAGGTCGTCGAAGTGCTCGACCGGCCAGGCACCGGGCCGGTGCCCGCGGGCACCACGGTCCTCGTCGGCCGCGAGGCCGGGGCCGGCGTACTCAAGGCCCTGCGGCCGGGTGACGCGGTGACGACGGAGTACCGGCCCCGCACCGACGGCGGCCCCGTGCCGCGCACCGCGGTCGGCGGCCGTGAACTTCTCGTCGTCGACGGCGTCGCACAGAACCACGACGGCGCCGGCAACAACACCGCCGCGCCCCGCACCGCCGTCGGCTTCTCGAAGGACGGGCGGGCGATGCAGATCGTCACCGTCGACGGCCGGCAGGCCGACAGCGGTGGCGTCACTCTCACCGAGCTCGGCCTGATGATGAAGAAGGCCGGCGCGCACAGCGCGCTGAACCTCGACGGCGGCGGCTCGTCGACCCTGGTCGCCCGCGAACCGGGCAGTGACGCGCTCCAGGTGGAGAACAGCCCCTCCGACGGCAGCGAGCGCGAGGTCCCCAACGGCCTGGCCCTCACCGCCCCGGACGGCAGCGGCACGCTGCGCGGCTATTGGGTCGAGACCGCCGTACCGGCATCCCTGGCCCCCACGGCCGACCCGGTGCTCGGCGGTCACCCGGAGCGGGTGTTCCCCGGGCTCACCCGCAGGCTCACCGCCGCGGGCCACGACGAGACGTACGGACCGGCCGCCGGCGCCCCGCACTGGCGCACCCTGCGGCCCTCCGTCGGCCGGGTCGACCAGGACGGCGTCTTCCGGGCCCGGCGCAGCGGCACGACCGACGTCCGGGCCGAACGCGCCGGCGCCGAGGGCGGCATCCGGCTCACGGTGCTCGACGACCTGGCCCGCGTCGAGCCGACCACCCGCCGGGTCTCCCTCGCCGACCCCGGCGCGACCGGCGCCTTCGGCGTCCTCGGTCTCGACGCCCAGGGCAACAGCGCGCCCATCGAGCCCGCCGACGTACGACTCGACTACGACCACGGCCTGTTCGACGTCCGCGACGACGGACACGGCTCCTTCACCGTCACCGCGCGCACCGGACGCGACACCGCCGGGCGCATCACCGCGACCGCCGGAGGCGTGAGCACCACGCTCGCCGTGAGCGTCGGCCTCGCCGAGCAGGCCGTCACCGGCTTCGACGACGCCGGCTCATGGACCTTCAGCCAGGCCCGGGCGAGCGGCTCCGTCGAGGCGACACCGGACGGACATGAAGGCACCGGCCTGAACCTCACCTACGACTTCACCCGGTCGACGGCGACGAGGGCCGCCTACGCCAACCCGCCGCAGCGGATCCCGGTCGCCGGACAGCCGCAGTCCTTCACCCTCTGGATCAAGGGTGACGGCAACGGCGCCTGGCCCACCCTCCATCTGAAGGACGCCGCCGGGTCCGATCAGCTGCTGCGCGGGCCCTACATCACCTGGACCGGCTGGCGGCAGGTGAAATTCGACGTGCCGCAGGGCGCGGCGATGCCGCTGGAGGTGCACCGGTTCTACCTGGCGGAGACCGCCGCGAACCGGCAGTACACCGGAGGGATCGTCGTCGACGGGCTCGACGCCCAGGTGCCCCCCGCGGTCGATCTGCCGAGCGTGCCTCCCGTCGTCGACCCGCTGATCGATCCCGAGGCCGTCACGGAAGGGCGCGACTGGCAGTTCGCCGTCATGTCCGACGCCCAGTTCGTCGCCCGCGCGCCGGACAGCCCGATCGTCGCCCAGGCCCGCCGGACCCTCCGGGAGATCAAGGCGGCACGGCCCGACTTCCTCGTCGTCAACGGCGACCTGGTGGACGAGGGCTCACCGGCCGACCTGGCGTTCGCGCGCCGCGTGCTCGACGAGGAACTGGGGGACGACCTGCCCTGGTACTACGTGCCCGGCAACCACGAGGTGATGGGCGGGAAGATCGACAACTTCGTCACCGAGTTCGGGCCCGCGCAGCGCACGTTCGACCACCGGGGCACCCGCTTCGTCACCCTGGACACCTCCAGCCTGACGCTGCGGGGAGGCGGCCTCGCCCAGATCCAGGAGCTCCGCGCCCAGCTCGACGCGGCGGCGGCCGACGCGGCCATCGGCTCCGTGATGGTCGTCGAGCACGTCCCGCCGCGTGACCCGACCGTCCAGCAGGCCAGCCGGCTCGGCGACCGCAAGGAGGCCGCGCTGATCGAGAACTGGCTGGCGGAGTTCCGCCGTACGACGGGCAAGGGGGCGGCGCTGATCGGCAGCCATGTCGGCGTGTTCCACGCCGCGCACGTCGACGGTGTGCCCTACCTCGTCAACGGCAACTCCGGCAAGGCCCCGGCCGGTCCGGCCGACGAGGGAGGCTTCACGGGCTGGTCGCTCGTCGGCGTCGACGACGTCTCCCGCGCCGAGCAGCTGGCAGCGCGCAGGGCGCCGTGGGAGGCCGGGCCCGACTGGCTCTCCGTCCAGACCAGGACGCACGTGGACGGGCTCGGCCTGGAGGCGCCCGCCGCGCTGCGGCCCGGCGAGAGCGGGGACGCGAAGGCGACGGTCGTCCAGGGCACGCGCCGCGTTCCCGTGGCGTTCCCCGTCAGCGCGGACTGGTCCGGCTCGCCCAACGTGCACATCGGCCCGGCGGACGGCGCACGGGGCCGCCACGTGGCGGCCTTCGACCCGGTGACGGGCCGTCTCACGGCGCTGCGTCCCGGGGAGTTCACGCTGGCGGTGACGGTGAACGGCACGACCACCGAGGTGCGCAGGAGCGTGGTGTCGCCGCGGGACAGGGCGGCGTGACGCGGAAGGGGCGGGGGTCTGCTCACCCCGCCCCTTCCGGTCCACGGCCGGCCTCGGACGGCCGCGGGCCGGTGCTCCGGAGCGGGCCGGTGCTCCGCAGCGGGCCGTCCCGTGAGGACGGCAACAGCCGTGGTTCCGGGATCAGTCCGTGAGTCCCAGGCCCGGCTCGCCCGCGGCGAGAGGGGCGAAATGCCGCTCGACGTCCCTCTCGCTGACGGCGTCGAGCCGCGCGGGCGACCACCGCGGGTCGCGGTCCTTGTCGATGACCTGGGCGCGGATGCCCTCGACCAGGTCCGGCGAGGCGAGGGCCGTGCACGAGACCCGGAACTCCTGCTCCAGGACGGGCTCGAGGGCGCCCAGCGCGCGGGCCCGGCGCATCGCGGCGAGGGTCACCTTCACAGCGGTGGGAGACCTGCTCAGGATGGTCTCGGCGGCCTGCTTGGCGGCCGGCTCCCCGCAGTCCGACAGCCGTTCGACGATCTCCTCGACGGATCCGGCGGCGTAGCAGTGGTCGATCCAGTCACGACGGGCGGCGAGTTCCCCCGGCGGGGCCTCGGCCGCGTACCGGCGCAACGCCTCCGCGGGCTCCGCCGACGTGAGGGACCCGGCGAAGCCGGCGAGCCGGTCGCCGGGCACGAAGTGGTCGGCCAGACCGAGCAGCAGCGCGTCACCGGCGCCGACCGCGTCACCGGTGAGCGCCAGGTGGGTGCCCAGCTCGCCGGGCGCCCGCGCCAGCAGGTGGGTGCCGCCGACATCCGGCACGAAGCCGATCCCCGTCTCCGGCATGGCGACGGCCGAGCGTTCCGTGACGACCCGGACACTGCCGTGCGCGGACACCCCGACGCCGCCGCCCATCACGATGCCGTCCATGAGCGCCACGTACGGCTTGGTGCAGCGGGCGATCCGCGCGTTGAGCCGGTACTCGTCCCGCCAGAAGGCCACCGACGCCCCGCCGCCGGCGCGCGCGTCGTCGTGGATGGCGCGGATGTCCCCTCCGGCGCAGAGCCCCCGCTCACCGGCGCCGGCGAGGACCACGACGGTGATGTCGTCGTCGCGCTCCCAGGCGTCGAGCGCCGCGTCGACGGTTCGCACCATGGTGTGGGTGAGCGCGTTGATGGCCCGGGGGCGATTGAGCGTGATGTACCCGGCGTGTCCTTCGGTGTGCAGCAGCACCGAACCGTCGGGCGCCGAGCCTTCGCGCAGCGGTGCGGAATCGTCGAGGGCCATCGGGTCGTCCTTCCGGGTCCGGGATCGTGCGGGTCCATCCTCGCTCACCGGTGACGAACAGCCGTACGCCCCCTTCCCCCTCAGTCCGACCAGTCGGTATGTTCGCTGCCGACGTGCACGGACAAGGCGACGGAGGATTGCCTGACATGGCGGATCGACCCAGCAGCGCGGAACGACCCATCAGAATCGAAGGCCACTGCGACGAGCGTTTCTCGGCGGTCCGTGCCGCCTTCGAGAAGAATTTCACCGAACGCGGGGAGCTCGGCGCCGCCGTGAGCGTCCTCGCCGGCGGCGACAAGGTCGTCGACCTGTGGGGCGGCTGGGCGGACGAGGCCCGGACCGTGCCGTGGCGGAGCGACACCGTGGTGAACGTGTGGTCCACGACCAAGGGGCCGACCGCCCTGTGCGCCCACGTCCTCGCCGACCGCGGACTGCTCGACCTGGACGCGCCGGTCGCCGACTACTGGCCCGAGTTCGCGGCGGCGGGCAAGAAGGGGGTCCTCGTACGCCATCTGCTCTCGCACCGGGCGGGCCTGGCCGGACTGCGTGAGCCGCACTCGCTCGACCAGCTCTACGACTGGGAGCTGACCTGCGCCCGGCTGGCCGCGACCGAACCCTGGTGGGAGCCCGGCACCCGCTCCGGCTACCACGCGATCACCTACGGCCACCTCGTCGGGGAAGTGGTGCGCCGGGTCAGCGGGCAGCTGCCGGGCGCATTCCTGCGGCAGGAGATCACCGGACCGCTGGGCATCGACTTCACCATCGGCCTGCCGGAGCGGGACTTCGGCCGGGCCGCCGAACTGGTGCACCCGGCGGTCGCTGAAAGCAGTGAACAGGCGGCCGTGTTCGCCCAGTTGGCGCCCGTCGCCATCGCCGCCCTCACCAACCCGCCCACCGGCGCGGTCGCGGCCAACTCCGCCGGGTGGCGGGCCGCCGAGATCCCCGCCGCCAACGGCCACGGCACCGCCCGCGCGGTCGCCGCGCTGTACGGCATCCTCGCCGGGCAGGGACAGCTCGACGGGCACCGGGTGCTGTCGCGGGAGGCCGCGGAGCGGGTGCGCGAAGGCCAGGGCGGCTGCTCCGATCTGATCCTCGCGGCCGGCTTCGAGCACGACACGGAGGCCGGTCTCGGCCTCTGGCTGAGCGGCAGGAACGGCTCGTACGGGCCCAACCCCCGGGCCTTCGGCCACGACGGCTTCGGCGGCTCCTGCGGACTCGCCGACCCCGAGGCCGGCATAGCCATGGGGTACGTGATGAACCGTATGGGCCCGCACATCGCGGACGACCCGCGCAAGATGGCCCTCGTCGAAGCCGTCTACGCCTCCCGCTAGCACGCCCGGGCACGGCCCTTCCGGATTCTTGCAACACGTTCTACTGTGTGCGCGCCGCCGAGCAAGGGGCGCACCGCGAGACGCCTGGAGGGGCCGTGCACCTTCAATACACGCCGCAGCAGGAACAGTTACGCGCAGAACTGCGCAGGTACTTCGCGGGGATCGTCCCCGACAACGCCTACGCCCGGTACGCCGAGCCGGCCGCCAGGAAACGCTTCTACCGTCGCACGATCCGCCGGCTCGGCTCGGACGGCTGGCTCGGCGTCGGCTGGCCCGAACAGTACGGCGGCCGCGGTCTGAGCCCCATGGAGCAGTTCATCTTCTTCGACGAGGCGGCCCAGGCCGGGGTGCCGCTGCCGCTGATGGCACTCAACACCGTCGGCCCGACGATCATGCAGTTCGGCACGGACGAGCAGAAGGCGTACTTCCTGCCGAAGATCCTCTCCGGCGAGCTCGACTTCGCCATCGGCTACAGCGAACCGGACGCCGGCACCGACCTCGCCGCCCTCAGGACCCGGGCCGTGCGGGACGGGGACACGTACGTCGTCGACGGACAGAAGATCTGGACCACCAACGGCGACACCGCCGACTGGATCTGGCTCGCCGTCCGTACCGACCCCGATGCCCCGCCCCACAAGGGCATCACCATGCTGCTCGTACCGACGTCCGACCCCGGCTACTCCTGCACCCTGATCAACACCCTCGCCTCGCACGACACCACCGCGAGCTACTACGACAACGTGCGCGTTCCCGTCGCCCACCGGGTGGGCGAGGAGAACAAGGGCTGGCGGCTGATCACCAACCAGCTCAACCACGAGCGGGTCACCCTCGCCGCCCACGGCACCATGGCGATCCGCGCACTGCGCGACGTCCAGCGCTGGGCCGCCGACACCAAACTCACCGACGGCCGCCGCGTGATCGACCTCGGCTGGGTGCGCGGCCGCCTCGCCCGCACCCACACCCGGCTCGACGCCATGAAGCTGCTCAACTGGCAGATGGTGAACGCCGTCCAGGACGGCACCCTCACCCCGCAGGACGCCTCCGCGGTCAAGGTCTACGGCTCGGAGGCCCGCCGCGACGCCTACGCCTGGCTGATGGAGATCGTCGGCGCCGCGGGCCCCCTCAAGGAGGGCTCGGCGGGCGCGGTCCTCGGCGGCGAACTGGAACGCGGCTACCGCTCGGCCGTGATCTTCACCTTCGGCGGCGGCAACAACGAGATCCAGCGCGAGATCATCTCGTGGATCGGACTGGGGATGCCCCGGGTACGCCGCTGACCGGCCGACTCGGGGACGCGCGTCCCCGCCGCCGCAGACGCCGGACACCCGGCCTCCGGTACCTCCCGCACGGCCGTCCGCCGGTAGGGCCTGAGCGCCCGTAGCGGGGCCGGACGGTCCCTCCTTCGGCGCCGTCCGGCTGTGTCACCGTGCGCGGAGGGAGCATCTCGACAACCATGGCGGCGACGGGCGCGGAAGAGTCCCGGTCCGGGAGTGGACGTAGTGGAGAGCTGAGCTGGTCGGCGTGGAGTGGCCGGAACCGAACCGGTGCGGGTCGGCACGCCGGACAAGCCCCGGCTCGTCGACGGAGGAAACGCATGCGCAAGGCCAAGCGTCAGCATCGCTCCGAGCTGTCCGACGAGGAGCTCGCCGCGCTCGACGCCCACTGGAGGGCCGCCAACTACCTGTCGGTCGGCCAGATCTATCTGATGGGCAATCCGCTGCTCAGGCAGCCTCTGGAGCCGGCGCACATCAAGCCGCGGCTGCTGGGGCACTGGGGCACGTCCCCCGGGCTCAACCTCGTCCACACGCACATGAACCGGGTCATCCGGCGGCGGGACCTCTCCGCGCTGTGTGTCTGGGGGCCGGGGCACGGCGGTCCCGCCGTGCTGGCGAACTCCTGGCTGGAGGGCAGTTACAGCGAGACCTACCCGGACGTGAGCAGGGACGAAGCCGGTATGGAGCGGCTGTTCCGGCAGTTCTCCTTCCCCGGCGGGGTCCCCAGCCACGTCGCACCCGAGACCCCCGGGTCCATTCACGAGGGCGGCGAACTGGGCTACGCCCTCTCGCACGCCTACGGCGCCGCACTCGACAACCCGGAGCTGCTGGTCGCCTGTGTCATCGGCGACGGCGAGGCCGAGACCGGGCCGCTCGCGGCCTCGTGGCACTCCAACACGTTCCTCGACCCCGTACACGACGGCGCCGTCCTGCCGGTGCTCCACCTCAACGGTTACAAGATCGCCAACCCTACGGTGCTCGCCCGGCTGCCCGAAGCGGAGCTCGACGAGCTGCTGCGCGGCTACGGGCACGAGCCGCTGCACGTCACCGGCGACGACCCCGTCGCGGTGCACCGCGCCATGGCCGCCGCGATGGACACCGCCCTCGACAGCATCGCCCGGATCCAGCGCGAAGCGCGGAACGGCGGCACGGTCGTACGCCCGCGATGGCCCGTCATCGTGCTGCGTACGCCCAAGGGATGGACGGGTCCGGACGAGGTCGACGGCCTGCCGGTCGAAGGGACCTGGCGAGCGCACCAGGTCCCGCTCGCGGGAGTACGTGACAACCCCGTCCACCTCGCCCAGCTGGAGGAATGGCTGCGCTCCTACCGGCCGGAGGAACTCTTCGACGAACACGGCCGTCCCCGGCCCCAGGTCCTGGCCTGCGTGCCCGCAGGCAGCCGCAGGCTCGGCGCGACTCCGCACGCCAACGGCGGTCTGCTCCTGCGGGAACTGCCCATCGCACCGCTCCAAGAGTTCGCCGTACCCGTCGACAAGCCCGGAATGACGCTGCACGAGCCGACCCGGGTTCTGGGCGATCTGCTCGAAAGCGTCATGGCGGCCACCGCCGGCCGGCGCGACTTCCGGCTCGTCGGACCCGACGAGACGGCCTCGAACCGACTCGAGGCGGTCTACGACGCCAGCGGCAAGGCCTGGCAGGCCCGGACACTCGAGACCGACGAGCATCTGGACCGGCACGGCCGCGTCATGGAGATCCTCTCCGAACACACCTGCCAGGGCTGGCTGGAGGGCTACCTCCTCACCGGCCGGCACGGGCTGTTCTCCTGCTACGAGGCCTTCGTCCACATCGTCGACTCGATGGTCAACCAGCACATCAAGTGGCTCAGGACGTCCCGGTCACTGCCCTGGCGTGCCCCCGTCGCCTCCCTCAACTACCTGCTGACCAGCCACGTCTGGCGCCAGGACCACAACGGCTTCTCCCACCAGGACCCCGGCTTCGTCGACCACGTACTCAACAAGAGCCCCGAAGTCGTACGGGTCTACCTGCCGCCGGACGCCAACACCCTGCTGTCCGTCGCCGACCACGCGCTGCGCACCCGCGATCACGTCAACGTGATCGTCGCCGGCAAGCAGCCCTGCTTCGACTGGCTGTCGCTCGACGAGGCCCGCCTCCACTGCGCGCGCGGCGCGGGTGTCTGGGAATGGGCGGGCACCGAGAGCGCCGGCCAGGAACCCGATGTGGTGCTGGCCTGCGCCGGCGACGTCCCCACGCAGGAGGTACTCGCGGCCGCCGATCTGCTCCGCCGCCATCTTCCCGACCTCGCCGTACGCGTCGTCAACGTCGTCGACCTGGCCCGCCTCATGCCGCACGAGGAGCATCCCCACGGCATGACGGACTCGGAGTACGACGCTCTGTTCCCCACCGGCAAGCCGGTGATCTTCGCGTACCACGGCTACCCGTGGCTGATCCACCGGCTCGCCTACCGCCGCACCGGCCACGCCCACCTGCATGTACGCGGCTACAAGGAGATGGGGACCACCACCACGCCCTTCGACATGGTGGTGCGCAACGACCTCGACCGCTACCGCCTCGTGATGGACGTCATCGACCGGACCCCGGGACTCGGTGTGCGCGCGGTGACCGTCCGGCAGACCATGGCCGACGCCCGCACACGCCACCACGCGTGGATCCGCGACCACGGCACGGACATGCCCGAGATCGCCGACTGGGCCTGGGGCGGGTGAGCGCGGTCGTCCCCGACGCGGAGCCGACGGACCATCGTCGGGGTCGATACGCCGGCCGTGTGGACCGGTGACGGCGGAGGCGGCCTCGTGATCCGTTGCTGCTCAGCGCCGTCCGCGGGCCGTATGTGCGGAGGGGCTTCGGCTTGCCGCCGCCGGGCTTGTCCGAGAACCGTCCCCGTCGGCTCGCGCCCGGCGGACCTCGCACATCGTCGTCGGCGGACGCAGACATGACACCCGACCAAAGGTACGCCGTACTATGAAATGAGCTGATACATCGCACTCTCCTCCGGCGGAGGGAGGCCACCGTGCCTGCTGAGGCCGTCAGCGGCGAAGAGGTACCCCCCACGGTGCGCGGTCCCGGGAGCGCCGAGACCGGCAGGTACCTGCCGGTCTCGGAACACGGGCTGATCGGAGACCTGCGCAGTGCCGCTCTCGTGGGAACGAACGGCACGATCGACTGGTACTGCTGCTCCCGGTTCGACGCTCCCAGCGTCTTCGCCTCGATCCTCGACGCCGAGAAGGGAGGGAGCTTCGAGCTGGCGCCGGACGTGCCGGCCCGCACGAAGCAGTTCTACTTCCCCGACACCAACGTGCTCATCACCCGCTTCTTCGCGGATGACGGGGTGGCCGAGATCCAGGACTTCATGCCGATCGTCGACGGCTCACGCGAGGCGGACCGGCACCGGCTGATCCGCAGAGTGGTCTGCGTCCGTGGATCACTTCCGTTCCGGGCCAGGATCTCACCACGGTTCGGCTACGGCACCGAGCCGCACACCGTACACACCGAGCACGGCTGCCAGATCTTCGAGACGGCCTCACTCTCTCTTGCCCTGACGTCCAGCGTGCCGGGGGAGAACGACGGACGGGACGTGTGGTCGCTCTTCAAACTCCACGAGGGCGAGAGTGCCGTCTTCGCGCTCGACCGTATCGGGGACACGGTGCCCCCGAAGGTCTGCGCCGTGGCCGAGGCGGAGGAACTGTTCCAGGCCACCGTCCGGTACTGGCGGCGGTGGCTGTCCACGTCCCGCTACCGCGGCCGCTGGCGCGAAATGGTGCACCGCTCCGCGCTGACGCTCAAACTGCTCACCTATGTGCCGACCGGCGCCATTGTGGCTGCGCCGACGACGAGCCTGCCCGAGCAGATCGGCGGCGAACGGAACTGGGACTACCGCTACGTCTGGATCCGCGACTCGGCCTTCTGCGTCTACGCGCTTCTCCGGCTCGGTTTCACCGAGGAGGCGCGGGCGTTCATGCGCTTCCTGATCGAGTTCGCCCACCTCTCCGACTCCGGGACGGGCCCCTTGCAGATCATGTACGGCGTCGACGGCCGCCGCGAACTGCCCGAGTGTGAGCTGCCTCATCTCGAGGGCCATCAGGGCTCTGCCCCCGTGCGTGTGGGTAACGACGCGGTCGGCCAACTGCAACTGGACATATACGGAGCCCTCATCGACTCGATCTACCTCTACGACAAGTGGGGCGAGCCGATATCCAGCGCACACTGGGACACCGTCTGCGCGCTGGTCGACTGGGTCTGCGACAACTGGGACCAGCCCGACGAGGGCATATGGGAGACCCGTGGCGGACGCAAGAGGTTCCTCTACTCGCGCCTGATGTGCTGGGTGGCGATCGAGCGGGCGATGCGCCTTGCCCGGCATCGCGGGCTGCCGGCCGACATGGCGCGCTGGAGCGGCCAACGCGACGCCATCTACCGCCAGATCATGGACAGCGGTTGGTCGGCGGAACGCAGGGCGTTCCTCCAGCAGTACGGCGACAGCGTCCTCGACGCCTCCGTGTTGATGATGCCGCTGGCGAAATTCATATCCCCGACGGATCCGAAATGGCTTTCGACGCTGGACGCACTGGGCGAGGAGTTGGTGTCCGACTCCTTGGTCTACCGGTATGACCCGCAGGCCAGCCCGGACGGACTACGGGGCGAGGAAGGCACGTTCTCCATCTGCTCCTTCTGGTACGTCGAGGCACTGAGCCGCGCCGGACGCCTCGAGGACGCGCGGCTGGCATTCGAGAAGATGCTCACGTACGCGAACCATCTCGGGCTGTACGCGGAGGAAATCGGCCACACCGGCGAGCAGAGCGGCAACTTCCCGCAGGCGTTCACGCATCTCGCCCTGATCAGCGCGGCATTCAACCTCGACCGGGCGCTGGGATGAGCGGTGCAACGCCGGGTGACGACGGGGGCCACCCGGGCATTCCGCGAGGTGCGCACCTACGGTCGCCCATAGTGTGATGGCACCGCCTTCGCTCTCGGTGGGCGAGGCTGACCGGAAGGCACTGGTGGACATGACTGGGCAACGCGACCGCTGGGCGGAACTGACCGGTGGACAATCCGGAGAGGAGTACGCCCGGCGTTTCGCTCAGCTCGCCGAAGCCGGTCACGACGTCCACGGCGAGGCCACCTTCTGCACCGCATTGCTGAAGCCCGCCGCCCGGGTACTCGACGCCGGCTGCGGCACCGGGCGGATCGCTGTCCGACTCGCGGAACTGGGCCACCACTGCACCGGCGTGGACGTCGACTCCTCGATGCTCGCCGTTGCCCGCCGAAACGCCCCCACGCAGGAATGGCTCCTCGGCGACCTGGCCCGTCTGGACACCCTCGGCCTGGAGCAGGACTTCGACCTGGCGCTCGCCGCCGGGAACGTCATCCCCCTGCTGGCCCCCGGCACCGAACCCCTTGTCGTCCGGCAACTGGCCGGCGCACTGCGCCCCGGCGGTCTGCTGGTCACCGGCATGGGACTGGACGCAGCGCACCTGCCGCTGCCGGAACCGACGGTGACCCTCACAGAGTTCGACCACTGGTGCACCGAGGCCGGACTGACCTTGCGGCAGCGCTACGCCACCTGGAGCGGCGATCCCTACTACGAAGGCTGCGGCTACGCCGTCAGCGTGCACTGCCGCACCGCCACGTGAGCCCTCTCCCGTGCGACGGTCCGGGCCCGCGCCCGGACCCGCGCCCGAGTGTTCCGGCGCCGCGTCGCCACAGGCATCGGACGGATGCGACGACGCCGGGATGGCAATGACCAACGGGGAGGTCGGCAAGCAGCCGAGCGATCGGTCGTCAGGCGGGCGGGACCACCGCCACGGGACAGGGGGCGTGGTGGAGGGCGGCGTGGGCGACGGACCCGATGCGGGTGCCCACGGGAGAGCGGCGCACACGGCGGCCCACCACCAGAAGCCCGGCGCGTGAGGCGGCCCACAACAGGACCTGCCCCGGGCTTCCGATCTCGACATGCTCCGTCACCGCTACGGAGGGGAACCGTTCACGCCAAGGCATGAGTGCTTCCCGAAGCGCCTTCTCCTCGAACGGCACGAGCCCTCCCGCCTCGTCGACGAGCCGCATCGACTCAGGGGTGTAGGCGAAGAACGGCGGCAGGCTCCAGGCCCGTACCGCGCGAACCGAGGCGCCGCGTGCGGCAGCCGCCTCGAACGCGAAGCGCAGCACCGGCTCGCTGTCCTCCGGCGTGCCCTGCTGGCCCACGACGACCTCGCCGGTGTCAGCCCCCGGCATCCCCTTGTCCCGGTTGCGGACCGACACGACCGGAGTCGTCGCGGCGGCGATCACCTGCTGGCCGTACGAGCCGAGAAGAAAGCCCATCAGCGCCCCGTGCCCCCTGGAACCGAGCACCAGCATGTCGGACTTCTCCGCCTCGCCCAGCAGAGCCGAAACGGGCACCTCCGGCACCACTTCGCCCGTGACGGAAACTCCCGGGTACCGGCCGAGCACATGGGTTTCGGCCTCGTGCACGACGGCGTTCGCGGACATGACCTGCGCTTCCCGGTCCTGGACGACCGGTACGTCCAACGGCTGCCAGAGCCAGGCGTGCACGAGGCGGAGCGGGACACCGCGGATCGTGGCTTCGCGTGCCGCCCAGTCGGCCGCCGCCAGACTCTCCGGAGATCCGTCTACGCCTGCCGATATCGCGCGGGTCATGGGGGAGCCTCCGTACGGTTCGACGGGCACGGCCACCGCGGCGCGCCCGATGCCGTCCAGCATCGGGGAGCGGTGCTCGGTGGGCCAGGGCCTTCGGCCCGCGTCGCGGCCGCTCGGTCCGATGACGGCTGTCGTCCGGGCCACCGTTGCGGAGGTCCCCGGCCTTCGAGCCGGGTCGTACGGAGCAAGCCGGTGCGATTCCGCCGAACGGGTTGCGCGGAACGGCGCGCCCGACGGAGCCGGGCGCGGGGCCGCGCTGAGCGCGACAACGCGCTCTGCGAACCTCGGAGCGCAGGTCTGGGCCGCCTCTCTACCGATAGCACCTGGGCGTCGAAACCCAGGAGCCATTCGGTGACGTTCCAGGCAGGATGCCTCTGTGAACCATGTTCTGTGCGGGCTCGCCGCCAACGTGAGCCTGCCGTCCGAGCTGGTCGACCGGCTGATCGCGGTCGCGGACGCCGAGATCGCTGCGGACCTCGCGCATCGGGACGACCTCAGCCACGCGCAGGCGGTGGTGCTGGCCTCTCGTGTCGAGGAATGCGCTGTGTCGCTTGCGTATGCAGGCCTGCTGACCGCCGCAGACATTGATGCCGCGACGCAACCGGACGTCGCGCTCGCCCTGCTGGCCGAGCGTGCCGGCCGCCCGGAGTGGGCGCGCCCCCTCGCGGAAGATCCCGTCGTCGAGCGCAGGGAGAAGCTGGCCGCCTGCTCCGGCCTTCCGCTCGATGTGGTGGAGATGCTGGCCACCGACCCGGACGTGCAGGTCGTCGCGGAGCTCGCGTTGTGGACGACACCGGAAACGGCCACCAGACTTGCGGCGCATCCGCATGCCGAGGTCCGTCGCGCGGTGGCGGCCAACGAGGCGACGCCACCGGCCGTACTGGCGGCGCTGCTCACCGGCGAGGGGCTGCCACCCGCACAACGGTGCCTGGTCTGCGACCGTGAAGAGGCGCCGTTCGCGCACGATCCACAATGCTCGCGACTCGACTGCGATCTGCCGTCCGGCGCCTCCTGCGACGGCTCCCACGAGTCCATCAGGCACGACACGCAGCAGACGGCGATTCGAAATCCCGTCACACCTGCCGAAGCCGTCGTCGGCTTCGTCGACCACCCTTCGCTGCAGTTGCGCTGGGCACTCGCCGGCCGCCCCGATCTGCCATCGGAGGTCTGCGCTCGGCTCGCCGTGGATCCGAACCCCGGTGTTCGAGCCGATCTCGCTGAGAATCCGGCGATCGACGACGTCCTGATCCGCGCACTGGCCACCGACCGCGACCACGAAGTGCGGCGCAGGCTCGCCCACAACCCGCTCGTACCGCTCGACGTGCTGACGCACCTGGCCGGCGCCACCAGGATCGGCGCCACTCTGCTGCCGCGGATCGCCTCGGCATCCCCCGACGAGGTCGAGAAGCTGGCCGAGTCGCCGAACCCGGCCGCGCGGATGCTCATAGCCCAGCGCCGCGATTTGCCACCCGCTGTACGCGACGCGCTGGCAGCCGACTCCGACGCAAAAGTGGTCAAGTCCATCGCTCCGCACCCGGGCCTCTCGGAAGGCCGACTGCGCACCATGCTCGACCGGCACGGAGTCCGGGTCGTCGCCAAGGTGGCCGCCAATCCGGACGCGACTCCGGCACTTCTGGAGGATCTTGCCCGGCACGAACCATCGGTGCGGAAGGCGTTCCGCGAGATCGCCCGGCATCGCAATGCGTCGGCACCGGCGCTGCTCGCCTGCCTGGCGGACGCACAGGCGAGGCCTGTAGCCGCCAGTCATGCGGCACTTCCGCCGCCGGTCATCGAAGAGCTACTCACCGACGCCGACTGGCAGGTGGTGGAGGCGGCAGCCGCCAATCCTTCGCTGCCCCTCGCCGTCATGTCGGATCTGATACCCCGGCTGTAGGCCCTGGCCGTCAGGGGTGTGAACGGTCTCCTTCAGTCCCGGCCGCGGGCGTGTTTGAACCGGGCAAGGCCGTCCGCGAGGTCGATCAGTGGCTCCGGGTAGGCCTGCTGTGCCCGTTCGGGCGGGGGCAGCCGCCATGGTTCGTGGATGTACCGGGTTACGACACCCTTGAGTTCCGGCACCCAGCGGCGTACGTACGTGCCCTGCGGATCGAAGCGTTTGCCCTGGACCACCGGGTTGAGCACGCGGTGGGGGCGCGTGTCCGTGCCGGTTCCGGCCACCCACTGCCAGTTCAGCTGATTGTTGACGATGTCCCCGTCCACCAGCAGGTCCAGGAAGTGACGCGCACCGACGCGCCAGTCCACGTACAGCGTCTTGGTGAGGAAGCTCGCCACCAGCAGCCGGGCCCGGTTGTGCATCCACCCCTCGTACCTGAGCTGGCGCATCGCCGCGTCGACCACCGGGTAGCCGGTGCGGCCCTCCTTCCACGCGGCGATCTCCTCAGCGGCCTCCTCGGAGTGCCAGTCGTCGTCGCGCGTGCGGTAGTCGCGTACCGAGGACTCCGGCCGGGCGGCCATCACCTGGTGATGGAAGTCGCGCCAGCACAGCTGCCGGACGAACGCCTCCGCCCCCGGGCCACCGCGTGCACGGGCCCGCTGCACGACGTCGACGGGGGAAAGCGCCCCGAAGTGCAGGTACGGAGAGAGCCTCGACGTCGCATCGCCGGCCAGGTCGTCGTGCCGGTCCTCGTAGGCGGCGAGCCCGCCGCGGACCCAGGCGGCCAGGCGCCGGCGCCCTTCGCTCTCGCCGCCCGCCGGAATGCCGGGGGAGACACCCGGCCCCGGACCGCGGGCCGGCAGCGGATCGCCGGCCACGTCCTCCGGGACCGGTACCTCACGCGGGGCGGCTTCCGGCGCACGCAGCCGTAGCGCGGACCAGCGGCGGAAATAGGGCGTGAAGACCGCGTAGTGGTCGGAGCCCGTCGGCACCACGGCACCCGGCGCGACGGCCGTCACCACGGCGTCGTGCGCGACCAGCCGCACGCCACGCGTGGCCAGTTCCTCGCGCAGCAACTCCTCACGCCGGTGTGCGAACCGGGTCACGCCCGCGGCCATGTGCACCTCGAGCGCCCCGCAGGCGGCGGCGACCGCGCCGACCTCGCGGGCCACCGGCCCCGCGCGCAGCACCAGCCGGCCGCCGCGCCGGTGCAGCGAGGCGTCGAGGTCGGCGAGACAGTCGGCGAGGAACGCCCGCCGGTTCGGCGCGTCGAAACCGGCATGGTGAACGGCCGGGTCGAGCACGAACAGCGGCACCACCTCGTCGGCGGCGCGCAGCGCCGCCCGCAGCGGGGGATGGTCGTGCAGACGCAGGTCGGAGGTGAACAGGACGACCGCGACGGTCATGCGCCACTCCTGCTTCCGGGCCGGCGCCCCCGGGGCCGGACCATCAGGACCCGCTGCCCGGGGAGGCCGACTCGCGGGCCCGCTCGTCGCGCGGGTCGCTTCCACGGGCCGGCTCTTCGGCGGCGGCCCGGGTGATGTTGCGCGCCATGCCGCCGAACACAAGGGCGTGGAACGGGGAGACGCTCCACCAGTAGGCGTGACCGAGGAGGCCGCGGGGGTGGAACAGGGCCCGCTGCCGGTAGCGGACGCGGCCCTCGTCGTCGTCCTCGGCGTACATCTCGAGCCAGGCGAGGCCGGGCAGCCGCATTTCCGCACGCAGGCGGAGCAGACACCCGGGCTCGATCTCCTCCACCCGCCAGAAGTCGAGCGAGTCGCCGGCCCGCAGACGCTCGGCGTCGCGACGGCCGCGGCGCAGCCCCACACCGCCGACGAAACGGTCCAGCCGGCCGCGCACCGCCCAGGCGAGCGGGAAGGAGTACCAGCCGTTCTCCCCGCCGATGCCTTCGATCACCTTCCACAGCGCCTGGCGGGACGCCTCGACCGTCCGCTGCCGTTCGTCCACGTACAGGCTGCCGCCGGCCCAGTCGGGGTCCGTGGGCAGCGGATCGCTCGGCGCGCCGGGCAGACCGGCCGACGACCAGCGGGTGGCGACCTGTGCTTCGCGGACACGCCGCAGCGCCAGGGCGACGGACTCGTCGAACGGCAGTGGGTGGCCGGGGGAGTCGGGCACGTAGCCGGCGATGTCGTGCTCCCGGCAGACGACCTCATGGCGCAGCGACTCCGTGAGCGGCCGGGCGATGGACGCGGGCACCGGTGTGACGAGGCCGACCCAGTGACTCGAAAGACCGGGAGTGAGGACCGGCACGGGCACGATCAACCGTCGCCGCAGCCCGGCGACGGCGGCGTATCGGCGCATCATCTCCCGATAGGTCAGGACGTCCGGACCGCCGATGTCGAACGCCCGGTTCACGTCGTCCGGCATGGTGGCCGAACCGACCAGATACCGCAGCACGTCGCGCACCCCGATGGGCTGGACGGGGGTGCGCACCCAGCTGGGGGTGACCATCACCGGCAGCCGTTCGGTCAGGTAGCGCAGCATCTCGAAGGACGCCGACCCGGAGCCGATGACGACGGCGGCCCGCAGCACGGTGGCGGGCACAGGCGCGTCGAGAAGGATCCGGCCGACCTCGGCACGCGAGCGCAGATGCGGGGAGAGCTCCCGCTCAGGAACGCCGCGAGGCGTGAGGCCGCCGAGGTAGACGATCCGCCGCACACCGGCCGCACGAGCCTGCTCCGCGAACGTCCGGGCAGCGCGGCGGTCCGTCTCCTCGAACCCGGAGCCGGTCCCCAGAGCGTGCACCAGGTAGTACGCGACGTCGATACCCCGCAGCGCCGCGGCGACCGAGTCGGCGTCGGTGACATCACCCTTGACCACCTCCGCCGTTCCCGCCCAGGGGTGGTCACGCAGTTTGCCCGGCGTGCGGGCGAGGCATCGCACCCGGTGGCCGGCCTTCAGCAGTTCCGGAACCAGCCGCCCGCCGATGTAGCCGGACGCGCCGGTCACCAGACAGTGCGGTCCGCCGCTCCCGGCGGTTCGGTCAGTGTCCACGTCAGCTCCTCCAGCGCTCACTGTTCCGTGCGCCGGCCGTTGTCACCGTGCGCCGGGAGCGACCGGCCTCGGTCATCGACCGGGCTCATCGCGTCTGCCAGGATCATGGCCGTGATCGTGTGACGTACTCTCCGGAGCCGAATCGCCGGCGGCGGCGCGCAGGCGGTTGCCCCGCTCGCCGAGCACCCATTTGACCGGGATCAGCACCGCCCACCAGAGCTTCGCGCCCGTCGGGGACACGAAGGCCAGCGGCACGGCGATGGCGAACACCGCCGCGGTCGCCGCGAGATCGGCCACGTCGTTGCGCGCGACACGGTCGGGCAGCGCCGCCCCCGACAGCCAAGGGCGCTTCCACAACGCGATCGTCAATGCGAGTTGTGCGATCCCCATGGCGGCGACGGCGCCGGAGTAGACGGCCACCGACCAGGACAGGTCCCCGTACTCGGCCAGCAGGGTGGTGGGGAAGGGCATCAGGGCGATCAGCCCCAGGCCCAGCAGCCCCAGCCTGATGACCGTCCCGTCCACCTTCTCCACGTACCGGAAGACCTGGTGGTGGCCCCGCCAGAACGCCGCGATGACCAGGAAACTGAGAGCGTATGCCCACACGCTGGGCATCACATCCGCCAGCGCCTCGTCGAAATCGGCGGAGTTCACACCGTCGGGCAGTGCGATGTCCAGCGCCAGCAAGGTCATGGCGATGGCGAACACGCCGTCCGACAGTGCGATCAGCCGGACCGCGCTCCCCTCGTCGTCCCGTACTCGCTGGTGGCCCTTCACACTGCCCCACCTTAGGGTCGGAAGTTCTTGAATACCCGGATTGATCCTTTCGGTCCGGACGCACTTACCATGGTTCGACCCGCCCGCGGCGCCGGTTGCGAGGTGACCGTCGAGCGGCAGTGCCGGACGAGGGAGCTGGGTGACCCATGACCCCGGACATGACCCCGAAGACCCCTGACACGACGCCTCACACGACGTCCGACACGTCATCTCACATGACTCCGGACACGGCGCCCGGACACGCCGCCGACCCCGGACTGTTCGGACCCGGCTCCGTGACCTGGAACATCCACGGCGACCCGATGATGTGGATCGCCGGCGTGCGCGCCCTCTACCTTCAGGCGCTGCATCCCCGCGCCGTCCGCGGCGTCATGCAGAACTCGGACTTCCGCGAGGACGCCTGGGGCCGGCTGATGCGCACCGCGGACTTCGTCGGCACCATCACCTACGGAACCGCCGAGGCCGCGGAGAAGGCCGGCGCCCGCGTCCGCCGGATCCACAGCCGGCTCAAGGCCACCGACCCCGCCACCGGGGAACGCTACGGCGTCGACGAACCGGAACTGCTGCTGTGGGTGCACTGCGCGGAGGTCGGCTCCTACCTCGAGGTCGCCCGCCGCTCAGGGCTCCCGCTGGACGACGAGCACGCCGACCGCTACCTCGGCGAACAGCGGGAAGCCGCCCGCCTCGTCGGGCTGGACCCCGCCGCCGTGCCCGCCACCGTCGGAGAGCTGGCGGACTACTTCGAGACGGTCCGGCCGGGACTCGCCGCCGGCCCGGAGGCCCTCGACGTCGACGACTTCCTCCGCCGCCCGCCCGTCCACCCGCTCCTGGTCCCGGCACGCCGACTGGCATGGGAGCGCGTGTCGGCACTCGCGTACAACGCCCTGCCCCCGTACGCCCACGACCTCTACGGCAGAGCCGCCCCGCCGCCCGGACGCGTGACACGGCAACTCACCGTCACGGGCAACCTGCTGCGCTGCGTCCCCTCCCGTATACGCTGGCAACTCCCGCCCGGTCACATTCTCGAAGCGATGGCGCGACTCGGGCCCGGCGCACGCCCGGCCCCGTACAAACTACGCAGACGGGCCGCCATACTGGACCGGCCGGGGAGGGCGCAGCGAAGTGACGGGGGCGACAGCACGCGATGGCGGAAACCAGACTGATCCAGGACCGCTACCGACTGCTCGATCTCATCGGGCGGGGCGGCATGGGCGAGGTGTGGCGGGCCCGCGACGAATCCCTCGGCCGTCATGTGGCCGTCAAGTGCCTGAAGCCGATCGGGTCCCAGCACGACCGGTCCTTCACCCGGATCCTGCGGGAACGCTTCCGCCGTGAGGCCCGCGTCGCCGCGGCCCTCCAGCACCGGGGCGTGACCGTCGTCCACGACTTCGGCGAGCACGAGGGCGTCCTGTACCTGGTGATGGAGCTGCTCGAGGGGCGCAACCTCAGCCAGCTGCTCGAGGACAACAAGCAGCAGCCGCTGCCCGTCACCGATGTCGTCGACATCGCCGACCAGATCGCCGACGCCCTCGACTACACCCACGAACAGGGCATCGTCCACCGGGACCTCAAGCCCGCCAACATCATGCGGCTCACCGGCGGCGGCGCGGTGAAGATCTGCGACTTCGGCATAGCGCGCCTCGGGGAGGACATCGGCTTCACGTCCAAGCTCACCGGCACCGGCATCGCCATGGGCACCCCGCACTACATGTCACCGGAGCAGATCGCCGGCGGACAGGTCGACCACCGCAGCGACCTGTACTCGCTGGGCTGCGTGCTCTACGAGCTCGCCACCGGCTCCCCGCCCTTCGACGTCGGCGACACCTGGTCGATCCTCGTCGGGCACCGTGACACCGTGCCCCGGCCGCTGCGTGAACACCGCGACGAGATCCCCGAGTTCCTCGACCTGATGGTCCTCGACCTGCTCGCCAAGACCCCCGAGGAGCGGCCCGCCGCCGCAGGCGAGCTGCGGCGCAGGATCGGCGCGTCCGGACACACGCGGCACGTCCCCGCCGTCGTCCCGCTCCAGCGCCGGCCCGTGCCCGACGCCTCCCGGGAGGCCGCCCTGCCCTACTGGACACGCGGCATGACGGTCGGCCACAAGGCGACCGGCGCCTTCGCCGCGCAGTCCGTGGCACCGGAGAAGGACCACACCGCGGCGCTCACCGGCCGGTGGACCAGCCCGTCCGTCGCCGCCGTCCCGCACACCGGCGCCCGTGTGCCCGCCCAGGTCCCCGCCCGGCCCACTCCGCCGCCCGAGCTGCTCGCCGTCCTCGCCACCCGGCACAACGCGGGTCTGAGCCTGGGCCGCCTCGGCCGGTGGGAGGAGGCGGGGGAGGTGCACCGCGCGGTGGCCGCGGAACGCGAGGCGTTGCTGGGCGCCGACCACCCCGACACCCTGTCCAGCCGTTACGAGGTCGGCTTCAGCCTCAGCCGCACCGGCCGCGCCACGGAGGCGCTCGAGGAGTTCGGCCGGGTCGCCGCCGGCCGCGAGCGCGCCCTCGGCCCCGACCATCCCGACACGCTCGCCGCCCGCCAGGAGACGGCGTACGTGCTCGGCGGGCTCGGACGGTACGCCGAGGCCGACCGGATCTACGCGGCCGTACTCGAGTCCCGCGAGCGCGCCATGGGGGCCGACCACCCCGACACCCTGCGCTGCCGGCACAACCTCGCCTTCAACCTGAGCCGGATGGGCCGGATCGAGGAGTCCCTCCGGATCGCCGGCGACGTGGCGGCGGCCCGCGCCCGCGTGCTCGGCGCCACCCACCGGGACACCCTGGTCACCCGCTACGAGATGGCCTACGCGCTCGGACTGATGGGCCGTTGGGCCGAGGCGCTCGCCACGTACCAGGACGTCGCCGCGGCCCGCACCGCGACCCTCGGCCCCGATCACCCGGACACCCTCGCGGCCCGGTACGAGACCGGGATCTGCCTCGGCCGGCTCGGCCGCGGCGCGGAGGCCCTGGACCTCTACCGCTCCCTCGTCGAGGACCGCACCCGTGTCTGCGGGCCCGACGACCCGGAGACCCTCCGCGCGCGCCACGGACTCGGCGTCAATCTCGGCCGGCTCGGCCGCTGGGAGGAGGCCCTCGCGGAGGCGCGCGAAGTGAGCGCCCTGCGCGAGCGGGTCCTCGGCCCCGACCACCCCGACACGCTGGTGAGCCGGCGCGAGGTGGCCGTGGCGCTCGGCTGGCTCGCCCGCTGGGCCGACGCGCTCGGCGTCTACGAGCAGGTGGCGCGGGAACGAGAACGGATCCTCGGCCCCGACCACCCCGACGCGCTGTCCAGCAGGAACGACGAGGCGCACTGCCTGGAGCAGCTGGGCCGCCACACCGAGGCGCTGGAGCTGTACCGGCGGGTCGCCGCGCTGCGCGGGACGGTGACGGAGCGGGCGTCCGGCGGTTAGTGTCCGCCCATGCCCGCACTCGCCTCGTACGACGCCGTCATCGTGGGCGGCGGCCACAACGGCCTGGTCGCCGCCGCCTATCTGGCTCGCGCCGGGCGCTCCGTCCTGCTGCTGGAGCGCCGGCCGCACACCGGGGGAGCGGCCGTCTCCGCCCGTCCGTTCCCCGGTGTCGACGCCCGCCTGTCCCAGTTCTCCTATCTCGTCTCGCTGCTGCCCGACAAGATCGTGCGCGACCTGAAGCTGGACTTCGCGGTGCGCAAGCGCACCATCTCCTCCTACACGCCCAAGGGCGACGGCGGCCTGCTGGTGGGCGGCGCCCGGACCAGGGAGTCCTTCGGGGCCCTCACCGGCGGGGACCGCGAGTACGAGGCGTGGCGCGAGTTCTACGGCATCACCGGCCAGGTCGCCCGGCGGGTCTTCCCGATGCTGACGGAGCCGCTGCCCACAAGGGACGAGCTACGGAGGCGGGTCGACGACGAGCAGGCCTGGCGGATGCTCTTCGAGGAGCCGATCGGCGCCGCGATCGAGAAGCGGTTCACCGACGACCTGGTCCGGGGGGTCGTTCTCACCGACGCCCTCATCGGCACGTTCGCCGACGCCCACGATCCGTCGCTGGTGCAGAACCGCTGCTTCCTCTATCACGTCATCGGCGGCGGCACCGGCGACTGGGACGTGCCGGTCGGCGGGATGGGCGCGCTCACCGACGCGCTGGCCGCCGCGGCTCGCGACGCGGGCGCGGAGTTCGCGCTCGAACACGAGGTCACCCGGATCGACACGGACGGCGAGCGGGCCGAGGTCGCCTACCGGAACCGCGTGGGCGAGGGGGCGGTCGGCGCCCGCCGGGTCCTGGTGAACGCCTCGCCGCAGGCGCTCGCCGCGCTCCTCGGAGAGGAGAGCCCGGAACCCGCCGAGGGCGCGCAGCTGAAGGTCAACATGCTGCTGCGGCGGCTGCCGCGGCTGCGGGACGGCTCCGTGGCGCCCGAGGACGCCTTCTCCGGCACGTTCCACGTCTCGGAGGGCTACGGCCAACTGGCCACCGCCTACCAGGAGGCGGCCGCGGGGCGGCTGCCGAGCGCTCCGCCGTCCGAGATCTACTGCCACTCGCTGACCGATCCGTCGATCCTCTCGCCGGAACTCGCGGCCCAGGGCTGCCACACACTGACGCTCTTCGGACTGCACACCCCCGCCAGGCTGTTCGCCGAGGACAACGAACGGACACGCGCGGAGCTGCTGGCCACGACGCTCGCGGAACTCGACGCGTACCTGGCGGAGCCGATCGCCGACTGCCTCGCCCTCGACGCGAACGGCGAACCGTGCATCGAGGCGAAGACGCCGCTGGATTTGGAGCGGGAACTGCGGCTGCCCGGCGGCCACATCTTCCACCGTGACCTGTCCTGGCCGTACGCCACCGGCACCGGCACCGGCACCACGGGGCGGTGGGGCGTGGAGACCGCGCACGCCAACGTCCTGCTGTGCGGCGCGGGCGCCGTCCGCGGCGGCGGAGTCAGCGGCGTGCCGGGACACAACGCCGCGATGGCCGCGCTGGGGCGCTGACGCCCGCGCGGCGGACGAGGCTCCGGGCCGGGGGTCTGCCGCGCGGCGGGCGAGGCTTCGGGCGGGGGGTCTGCCGTGCGGCGGGACGGGGCGCCGGCCGGGTGCCGGCGCCCCGTGTCGGGCAGGGGCGCCGGTCCCGGCCGGTGAGGGGGCGTCAGTCCCTGGAGGCCGTCCAGCCCTTGGGGTCGATCAGGGCGGCGTCCTCGGGGCGGGCCTCGTCGAAGGCCGCCGGGCCAGGGCCGTCCTCGACGCGGATCGCGTCGACGTACGCGCCCCGGCCGACGTAGAGCTGGTCGGTCGCGTACCGCCAGCGCAGCCGTACCGGCGAGCCGCGCCACGCGGTCAGGTCCGCGGTGACCCGGTGCCATGCCCGCCCGGACCAGCCGGTGGCCGAGCCGGCAGGGTGCGGTGACTCCTCGCCCCCCTTGCGGGCCGCCGTGAACGGGACCGGCCGCCAGGTCGCCCCGTCGTCCTGGGACGCCTCGAGGTACAGCGCGTCGGAGCGCGGTTCGGTGTCCCACCACAACGAGCACCGCAGCAGGGGCCCGGCCGAGGCGAGGGTGAGCGCGGGCAGCGTGAGGGTCGCCGCCGTGGAGCCGGCCATGCCGGCGAACCAGGCGGTGCGGCCGTGGTCGGGACGGACGGCGACGGCCCTGGCCATGTTGTTGGCCGCGGCGACCCGGGGCGCGCTGCCGGACCGCCAGCTGCGGACGGGGTGGACGGAGTTGCCGAGCACGATCAGGAACGAGTCGGTGGTCGGGTCGAGGACGAGGCTGGTGCCGGTGAAGCCGGTGTGCCCGGCGGTCCGCGGTGTCGCCATCGCGCCCATGTACCAGTGCTGGTAGAGCTCGAAGCCGAGGCCGTGCTCGTCGCCGGGGAAGGCGGTGTTGAAGTCGGAGAACATCAGCTCGACGGAGGCCGGGCGCAGGATCCGGGAGCTCCCGTAGACGCCCCCGTTGAGCAGCGTACGGGCGAGGACCGCCAGGTCCCATGCACAGGAGAAGACGCCGGCGTGCCCGGCCACGCCGCCGAAGCTGTACGCGTTCTCGTCGTGGACCTCGCCCCACACCATGCCGCGTTCGAGTCCGGACCAGGGGAGCCTGGCGTCCTCGGTCGCCGCGATCTTCGGCTTCCAGGAGGCCGGTGGATTGAAACGCGTGCGGTGCATCCCTAGCGGAGCAGTGATCTCGTCGTGGAGCAGCGCATCCAGCGGGCGACCGGTGATCTTCTCCAGCACGAGCTGGAGCGAGATCAGGTTGAGGTCGGAGTAGAGGTACGTGGTGCCGGGCGGGTTCGCGGGGGCCTCGTTCCACAGCCGCTCGAGCCTGGCCTCCTGCGTGGGCTCCCTGAACAGCGGGATCCAGGAACGGAAGCCGGAGGTGTGCGTGAGCAGCTGACGCACCGTGATGTCCTGCTTGCCCGCACCGGCGAACCGCGGCAGGTAGGAGGCGACCGGGGCCTCCAGCTCCAGCGTGCCCCGCTCGATCTGCTGCACCGCCAGCACGGACGTGAAGAGTTTCGAGACGGACGCCAGGTCGAAGACGGTGTCCTCGGTCATGGGGATCTGCTGGTCGGCCGGGAGTTCGACGGCCGTGTCGGTCTTCTCGTCGTACGCCGAGTAGCGCAGCGCCTTGCCGATCGCCCGGTGCAGCGCCACCGTGCCGCCCCGCCCGGCGAGCAGCACCGCCCCCGCGTACCACGGGTGCTTGGGGGAAGGGGCGAGGAACTTCTCGGCGTCCGAGACCAGTTGGTCGAGATGACGGGCCAGCAGCCCGGCCCGCTGCGGAGTGCCCCGCCGCAGTGTCGGCCGGTGTCCCGAGCCGCCGCCCGGGTTCGTTCCACCGGCGCCCGGGCCTCCGTCGCGTCCGGCAGCCGCCGCGAAGGGGACCGGTCCCAGGGCGAGCGCACCGCCCAGTGTCAGCACTCCGCCGCCCAGCCTTCGTCTGCTGATCCCTCTGCCCGCCGAGTCGTCGGTCATACGGACCCCTCTCTGCGCGTCTTTGAAAGTATCTTTCGGATCTTCCACGACACGTGAAACTTTCTTGCGGTCCTCTGGGTCTGTCAACCACTCCAAAGAATCTGACGCTGCATCAGAAAACGTCTTCCCTCGTCCGGCGCCCTGCGGCATCCTGCGCCCATGGAGACGGAGCTGAGCAGACAACTGGGCATCGAGCACGCCATCTTCGGCTTCACACCGTTCCCCGCGGTGGCCGCCGCCATCAGCCGTGCCGGAGGCTTCGGCGTACTCGGCGCGGTCCGCTACACCGCGCCCGACGACCTCAGGCGAGACCTCGGCTGGATGCAGGAGCACACCGGCGGCATGCCCTACGGGCTCGACGTCGTCATGCCCGCCAAGAAGGTCGAGGGCGTGAGCGAGGCGGACGTCGAGGCGATGATCCCCGAGACGCACCGCAGATTCGTGACCGACACCCTCGCCCGGCACGGCGTACCCGAACTGGCCGAGGGCGAGGCCTCCGGATGGCGCATCACCGGCTGGATGGAGCAGGTGGCCCGCAGCCAGCTCGACGTCGCCTTCGACCACCCCGTCAAACTGCTCGCCAACGCCCTCGGCCCGCCACCCGCCGACGTCGTCGCACGCGCCCACGACCAGGGAGTCCTCGTCGCCGCCCTCGCCGGAAGCGCCGCGCACGCCCGCCGCCACGCCGAGGCGGGCATCGACGTCGTCGTCGCCCAGGGGTACGAGGCCGGCGGCCACACCGGTGAGATCGCCTCCATGGTGCTCACCCCCGAAGTCGTCGAAGCGGTCGGCCCCTTGCCGGTCCTCGCGGCCGGAGGCATCGGGAGCGGCGAGCAGATCGCCGCGGGCCTCGCCCTCGGCGCCCAGGGCGTCTGGCTCGGCTCCCTGTGGCTCACCACCACCGAGGCCACCCTCGGATCCCGCGCCCTCACCGCGAAACTGCTGGCCGCGGGCTCCGGCGACACCGTCCGCTCCCGCGCCCTCACCGGCAAGCCGGCCCGCCAGCTGCGCACCGCCTGGACGGACGCCTGGGACGACCCGGCAGGCCCCGGCACCCTGCCCATGCCGCTCCAGGGACTGCTCGTGGCGGAAGCGGTATCCCGCATCCAGCGGTACGAGGTCGGGCCGCTGCTGGGCACCCCCGTAGGTCAGATCGTCGGCCGCATGAACTCCGAGCGCAGCGTACGGGAGGTCTTCGACGACCTGACCCGCGGCTTCGAGCGGGCCGTCGACCGGATCAACCGCATCGCCGGAAGGAGCACGTCATGACCGGTGCGCCGATGGACGCGTCCGCGCCGGCAGGGAACGGCTTCTGGGCGCAGGCCGCCGCTGACCCCGGCCGAACCGTACTGACCGCCCCGGCCGGCGGGAGCTGGACGGCAGGCGAACTGCATGCCGCAGCCAACCGGCTGGTGCACGGGCTGCGCGCGGCGGGCCTCGAACGCGGGGACGCGTTCGCCGTCGTCCTGCCGAACTGCGCGGAACTCGTCACCGCCTATCTCGCCGCCGCCCAGGCGGGCTTCTACCTGGTCCCCGTCAACCACCACCTGGTCGGCTCCGAGATCGCGTGGATCGTCTCCGACTCCGGCGCCAAGGTGCTCGTCACCCACGAACGCTTCGCCGACGCGGCGGCCGCCGCCGCCGACGAGGCGGACCTGCCGCGGACCCACCGCTACTCCGTCGGCGACGTGGCCGGTTTCCGCCCCTACGAGGAACTCCTCGAGGGACATCCGGACACACCGCCGCAAGGCCGCACGCTCGGCTGGGTCATGAACTACACCTCCGGCACCACCGGCCGTCCGCGCGGCGTCCGGCGGCCACTGCCCGGCAGGCTCCCCGAGGAGAGCCACCTCGGCGGCTTCCTCGGCATCTTCGGCATCCGGCCCCACGACGGGAACGTGCACCTCGTCTGCTCGCCGCTGTACCACACGGCGGTGCTGCAGTTCGCGGGCGCGGCCCTGCACATCGGGCACCCCCTCGTACTGATGGACAAGTGGACGCCCGAGGAGATGCTGCGCCTCATCGACGCGCACCGTTGCACGCACACCCACATGGTGCCGACCCAGTTCCACCGACTGCTCGCCCTGCCGGAGGAGGTGAAGCGGCGCTACGACGTCTCGTCGATGCGGCACGCCGTCCACGGCGCGGCACCCTGCCCCGAGCACGTCAAAAGAGCCATGATCGACTGGTGGGGCGGCTGTGTCGAGGAGTACTACGCGGCCAGCGAGGGCGGCGGCGCGTTCGCGACGGCCGACGAATGGCTCAAGCGGCCCGGCACGGTCGGCAGGGCCTGGCCGATCAGTGAGCTGGCCGTCTTCGACGACGACGGCAACCGGCTGCCGCCGGGGGAACTCGGCACGGTCTACATGAAGATGACGACCGGCGGCTTCAGCTACCACCGGGACGAGGCAAAGACGCGGAGCAACCGCATCGGAGACTTCTTCACGGTCGGCGACCTCGGCCACCTCGACGAGGACGGCTACCTCTTCCTGCGCGACCGCAAGATCGACATGATCATCTCGGGCGGGGTGAACATCTATCCCGCCGAGATCGAGGCCGCACTGCTCACCCACCCCGCGGTCGCGGACGCGGCGGCCTTCGGCGTCCCGCACGCCGACCGGGGCGAGGAGGTCAAAGCCGTGGTGGAACCGGCGGACGGCCACCCGCCGGGCGACGCCCTCGCCGCCGCGATCCTCACCCACTGCGAACGGCACCTGGCCCCCTACAAGCGCCCCAGATCGGTGGACTTCGTCGCCTCCATGCCACGCGATCCCAACGGCAAGCTCTACAAGCGGCGCCTGCGGGAGCCGTACTGGGAGGGCCACGAACGCGCCTTGTGACCGCGGGCGGCCACCGACGACGGATGGCACCCGCACCGTCGCACCCGGCCCGGTGCCGGTGTCGCCGGTCACGCTCGCCGCCCGCGGCCCGAGACGTCCGCCCGGCTGCCGGGCTGCGTACGGCCGCGATGAACCCGGTCCCGTCGCGAGGACCGATGGGACCGTGGATGATGGGCCGATGCCGGTCCGCACGGAGAGTCTGCCGCACGCTTCGAACGGCACCATGAGAGTGCGGGTCCATACCCACATCGGCATCGCCGTCGTTCGCTGGCACGGTGATCCACAAGAGGCGCCGTCTCTTCTGCCGAGCCGGAACTCCGCCAGGAGGACAATCGCGTGATCATGAGGGGCATGGTCCACCTTGACGAGGCCGGCCCGTGGCTTCAGCTGGCTGACTGGCCCGTGCTCGTCGACATGGCATCGCCCGTGCACAGAGACACGGACGGATCCTGGGTGGAGATCAGTGTCGAAGCAGACCACGTCGGCCTGCACCCCTACCGGATTTGAAGGCCACAGGCGCTGCCCACCGGCCACTCCGGGCAGCCACGCTCCCTTCCGGCCAGCCGCCCGGACCGGCACACCAACGGCCGTTGGCAGTTCTCGGGCCTGTGCCGGACGTCCGAGGACGCGCACAAGAGCCACTGCTAGCGTCCCGCCGTGTGAACGACAGCGTGTACGTGGGCAACGCGGGCAAGGATGCGGCACTGGACCGCGGGTGGCTGCTCGGGCACTTCAAGGACGCCGGCGATGCGCGGCACAGCGAGGCTGTAGAGATCAAATGGGGTGTCCACCCCCGTGGCGACGAGCGACTGCACTGGGTGGAGGGCGAGGAGCGCACCGCTCTCCTGGTTCTCATCAGCGGCCGCTTCCGCGTCGAATTCCCCGGCCGCAGCGCCCTGCTGGAAGAGCAAGGCGATTACGTGGTGTGGGGGCGCGGAGTCGACCACTCGTGGTTCGCGGAGGAAGAGTCGGTGGTTCTGACGGTTCGGTGGCCGTCCGTGCCGGGCTACGCAGTGGCAGAGAAAGGTCAGGCGCGACTGCAGAGCTGACCCGCCGAAACGCTCGGCGGAATGACCGCCTGCGTTCGGCCTCGGCGGAGATGGGCCTCGCATCATCGGCCGCGCCGCGTCCGCCTTGCGGACCTCGGCATCGTCAGCACGACGGGACGTCGCCTCCTTGCCCTCCTCAGGCCGCAGGACTGCGCAGGCAGCCGCGGGTCGTCGCGCGGTGACCGCCGGGCGCTGGCAGCCTGGCACCTATGAGCGCGGTGAAGATCAAGTCCGTCATGGGTCAATGGACCGTCTGGGTGCCGCTGGTCGCGCTGGTCGCCCTGGTGCTCAGCTGGGGCAGGGACCTGCCGCTGCTCGCGGTGGTCGTCGTCGCCTTCTGCCTGGCCGGTGCGGTGCTCGCCGCCGTGCACCACGCCGAGGTCGTCGCCCACCGGGTGGGGGAGCCGTTCGGGTCGCTGGTGCTCGCCGTCGCCGTGACCGTCATCGAAGTGGCGCTCATCGTCACTCTCATGGTCGACGGAGGCGACAAGTCGGCGTCCCTTGCCCGGGACACCGTGTTCGCCGCCGTGATGATCACCTGCAACGGGATCGTCGGACTGTCCCTGCTGGTGGCGGCCCTGCACCGCAGAGTCGCCGTGTTCAACGCCGAGGGGTCCGGCGCCGCGCTCGCCACCGTCGCGACCCTCGCCACCCTCAGTCTGGTGCTGCCGACCTTCACCACGAGCAAGCCGGGCCCGGAGTTCTCCGCCGCCCAGCTGACGTTCGCCGCGGTGGCATCACTCGGGCTGTACGGGCTGTTCGTCGCGATGCAGACCGTACGTCATCGTGAGCACTTCCTCCCCGTCACGTACGACGGGGCCGTCAAGGACGCCACGGACGAGGAGCGCTCGGCGGTGCCCGGCCGCTCGGTCGCTCTGCTGAGCCTCGTCATGCTCCTCGTCGCGCTGGTCGCCGTGGTGGGCGACGCCAAGGCGGTGTCGCCCACCATCGAGTCCGGCGTCGATTCCGCGGGGCTGCCGCACTCCGTCGTCGGCGTCGTCATCGCCCTGCTCGTCCTCATGCCGGAGACGCTCGCCGCGGTGCGTGCCGCCCGCCGGGACCTGGTGCAGCGGAGCCTCAATCTGGCGCTCGGGTCCGCCATGGCCAGCATCGGGCTGACGATCCCGGTGATCGCCCTGGCCACCATCTGGCTGGAGGGGCCGCTGCTGCTCGGTCTCGGTGCCACCCATATGGTGCTGCTCGCGCTCACCGTCGTCGTCGGCGCTCTCACCATCGTGCCCGGCCGGGCCACGCTGCTCCAGGGCGGCGTGCATCTGGCGATCCTCGCCGCGTACATCTTCCTGGCCGTGAGCCCGTGAGCCCGTGAGCCGTGAGCCGTGAGCCCGCGGGCCATGGCCGGGCGGTGCGGCGCGTGGGACGGTCAGGCGGCCGCGGTGAGTTCGGCCCGGCCGAAGAGGAGCGCGTAGCCGCGCGGCAGCTCGGACAGCATCCGCAGGGAGAGGTCCTCGCCGGCGAGCTGCGCGATCAGCGAGAGGACGGTGCTGGTGGCCCAGCGCGCCTCCGGTCCGGTGCACGCGGGCAGGTGTCCGGCGACGGCGTCGACGAACGCGGGTGCCGTCAACGGCTCCGTGAGCGGGATCTGGGCGGTGAGGAGCGCGGCAGCCTCGACGGGCAGCAGGCGGGCCAGTTCGCAGCGTTCGTCGCCGCTGACATGACTGCCCAGGACGGTCAACACGGCACGCAGAACGTCTTCGGCCTCCTCGCCGGTCGCATAGCGCCCCGAATAGCGCACCTGCTCGATGAGCTGCTGCCACTGCACGGTCGGTGGTCCTCTCTTTCGTTGTGGTCCTGCCACGTCGGTGCCGCACCGCGTGGCGGGTCGGTCTGGTGTGTCAGATGTGCTGGGGTCGCCCGAAAAGGACGTCGTAGCCCGGGGGCAGCTGGAGCAGGACACGGCGCGACAGGTCGTCGCCGGCGGCGTCGGCCGCCACGCTCAGTACCGCGCTGACGTCCCACTTGGCGGTCTGTTCCGTCGCCCCGTCGATCCAGGCCGCCGTCGCCCGCACGAAGCGCTCCGGATCCAGGGGCTCTGCCGCCTGAAGCGGATTGAGCAGGATCATGGCGAAGGTCTCCGGAAGCCGCGCTGCCAGCTCCGCGCGCTCCTTGCCCACCAGATGCGCCCCGAGCAGGGCGAGCACAGTGCGGGCGGCCCGTTCGGCCTCCTGAGCCGACGAGTATTCGCCGCGCTCCTGCACGGCGTCGAGAAATGCCTGCCAACGCATGGCCATCTGCTGCCCCCTGACTCTGCTCGCGGACTGTGCTCGCGACGGTGGCGGAGGACGGGGCCGGGAGGGGGAGTGCGTGGTGCCCCGTCCTCCGTCGATGAGTGACGGCTGCCGCTCAGCCGCCGATCTGCTTCTGTTCCCCGCCGGCGCGGATGCTGATCTTGCGGGGCTTGGCGCGTTCGGCGATCGGGATGCGCAGGGTCAGGACACCTGCGTCATAAGCCGCCTCGATGTGTTCGGTGTCGAGAGTGTCGGCCAGCATCACCTGCCGGGAGAAGACTCCCAGCGGCCGCTCGGACAGCTCCATCTGGACGTCGTCGGCCTTGGTGGCCGGTCGCCGTTCCGCCTTCACTGTCAGCATGTTGCGCTCGACGTCGATCTCGATCGCGTCGGAGGACACGCCGGGCAGATCGAAGGCGATCACGTAGACGTCGCCCTCGCGGTAGGCGTCCATCGGCATCGCCGACGGGCTCGACCAAGTGCCGCTGGAACCCAGGAGCTGCTGGGTGAGCCGGTCGAGTTCACGGAACGGGTCGGTGCGCATCAACATCGCAGAACACCTCCATTGGTTCAGGCAGTAGTGCCAAGGCCAATGCGCTTCACCTGACACCGTTGTAACATGTCATCCATCCGATGACAAGACGGAATGTCATTGAAAGGGTGACACCTCAGGAGGCAGCGTGACCCCAGCCGACCAGGCCGGACCGCCGAGCAGCCCCGCTTCGTTGCTCGCCGCGACGGCGGCACTGCGGACCATCGACGAAGCGGTGCGCACTGCCCGTGCCGGCACCGGCCGTGACCACCATGACGACGGCGACCCCGGCCCCACCGGGCCGGAAGAGGCCTTGGCCGCCCTGCTCCTGCTGCGTGAGATGCGCCGGCAGCTCGCCGGCTGGGAGACGGGCCTGATCGAGGCGGCCCGTGACGCGGGCGCGAGCTGGGCCGACCTGGCCCAGCCCCTCGGTGTCGCCAGCCGCCAGGCCGCCGAGCGCCGCTATCTGCGGCTGCGCCCCGGCGCCGCCGGCACCACGGGTGAACAGCGAATCCAGGCCACCCGGGACCGGCGTGCCGCCAACCGCACCGTCACCGCCTGGGCCCGCGACAATGCAGCCGACCTGCGCCGGCTGGCGGGTCAGATCGCCTCCCTCGGCGACCTTCCCAGCCGGGCCCGTGGCACGGTGGACGACCTCGTCCGGGCCCTCGGCGACGACGACGCCGCCGGCCTCGTCGGCCCGCTGATGGAGTCCCGCGCGCATCTGGGCGACCACCCGGAACTGGCCGCCCGCGTCGACGACCTCGATCGCCAGGCCACGAAGCTGCGCCGGAGCAGCGACCGGCGCCGTACCGCCGGCTGACAGCGACCCGCCGCCGCGACCGGACCCGACATACGCCTGTGCGGGCCTGCCCCGGCCGGGCGGGCACCGGGCCGGCGGCCGCCTCGACGGCGCTACGTCGCCCCGGTGCCGCCACCGGCCGTGCAACGGTTGCCCAAGCAGCCGTCGATCCCGGCCAGAGCGGTGGCGACCTCGAGAACCGCGCCGCCCGGCGGCCCTGCATGTGTTCCGGCACACGAGCATGCTCGGGGCGCGCCGAGGCGCCCGGCAGCCGCAGCCGAAGCCGCTCCACCTCCAGCGCGGCGCCGCGCGGTTGCCGGCCGTGACCGGCCGAAGCCGTCGGTGGGGGGGTGTGGCCAGGGGCCCACACCCAGGGTAACAAGAAAACAGAAAAGAAACAAGAAAAAAAAAAGAAAATGAGACAAAAAA